>DASYIS010000135.1:0-10353 GCA_035997375.1 Chthoniobacteraceae bacterium | reverse complement strand
GTCGCGCGCCGGTGGAGAGGAGGATTCCCGTGAGCATGGGCGTCCCGGAGGGGGCGGGCAAGCCAAAGTTGCTGGAGGTGGTACGGGAGCGGTTGCGCGCGGGCTACTACTCGCTGCGCACGGAGGAGGCATATCTGGGTTGGATTCGGCGATTCGTGGCATTTCATGGGCGAAAGCATCCGCGAACCATGGGGGCGGCGGAGGTGACGGCGTTCCTGACCGATCTGGCTGTCAATGGCCAGGTGAGTGCGTCGACGCAGAACCAAGCGTTCAGCGCGCTGCTCTTCCTTTATTCCAACATCATGTCGATGAGGCGACGGTGCGGCGGATGGTGAAGAAGGCGGCGGGGCGGGCCGGGTTGGCGAAGCCGGTGTCGCCGCATGTGCTGCGGCATTCCTCTGCCACGCATCTCCTGGAGAATGGGTCGGACATCCGCACGGTGCAGGAGCTGTTGGGGCACAAGGACGTGAGCACGACGATGATCTACACGCACGTGCTGAATCGGCCGGGGCTGGGGGTGAGGAGCCCGGCGGATTGAGGCGCGAGGTCTGCGCTCGCGCCGTCCCGCCGAATCGGCGACGCGGCGCTTTGCCATCACCCGACGGTGAAGTCCTGCGCCGCGTGAGCCGCCGGGCGGGACGCCCGCCGGAACAGGCGGGACGCCCGTGCTACCCATGGCGCCTGCGGCGCCGGACCCACCCCGCGCCAATTGAGCGGCTTCCATCCGCTCCTCGTCACCAATCGCCACGCAAGCGATCAAAAAACCCCGCTTTTTCGCGCGACAAAATCGGTCGTTTTCGGGAGCGCTCTCCTAGGTAAAATACGAAAAAAGACGATTCATGTAGGTGTTGTGAAAAGGGGTGCTGGAATGGAGGAATGGCATTACCAAAACGCTCCGCTTCGACCGAAACCACCAGCGCAACCACCACCGCTTCGCCGTACCCATTCCTGCTGCCGCGACCGGGCAGGCCGAGCCTTTTCAACCCGGAACGGACGGCGGCCATCTGCGCGATCATTCACCAGGAGGGGATCTCGGATTCCGCCGCCGGCGCGCTGGCCGGGGTGACGGCGAGCACGCTCTCGCGGTGGAAAGCGGAGCACGAGGAGTTCGCTCTGGAGCTCGAGGTGGCGCGGGCGCTCTTCGAGGTCGACCAGGTGCGGGCGATCCGGAAGGCGCGCAAGCGCGATGGGTCGGTCGACTGGCGGGCGATCGCCTGGCTGCTGAAGTACTCGTCGCCGGAGGGCTTTGGCCCGCCCTCGCGGCGGCGGAAGGTGAAGGGCGCGGAGGACGAAGCCCCGGAGGCCGAGCGGGCGGCGGAAGCGACACCGCAGCAGGCGCAGGAGCAGCAGGAGCAACCGGAAACGCCCCGTGAAAAGTGCGCAATTCTTCCCGAAATTCCCCTCGCCGGCCGTGGTCGACCGGGTGAACGGGCGAACGGCGGCGCGATGGCGCCCCGTGAAAACTGTGCAACTCTTCCCGAAACTCCGGACGGCGGCGACCCAAGGCCCGTCGGTCCCGCAGCGCCGAGGCCCAGCCGGCGCGAGCGTCGCGCGGCGGAGCGGCAGCAGGCCAAACAGGCCCGCGCGGTTGGCGCAGCGCATGCGGACTGAAGCGAAGAGTCGGAATGGAGGTCCACGAAAGACATGAGGCGCGCTGCCGCAACCGTTTGACGAGTAGCCGCCTGCAACTTCCTTTGCGTTCCATGTGATCTCTGCGGTCCTCCCCGCAGTCTATTAACCACAAAGAACGCAGAGCGGGCGACTCGCCGTCCGAAAACTTCTTGTTCAAAGTCAAAGAAATCGGCTGCCGCAACCGTTTGATGAGTAGCCGCCTGCAACTTCCTTTGCGTTCTATGTGATCTCTGCGGTTCCTCCCCGCAGTCTATTAACCACAAAGAACGCAAAGAACGCAGAGCGGGCGACTCGCCGTCCGAAAACCTCTTGTTCAAAGTCAAAGAAATCGACCCGGAGTAGTACGAAAAACACGAATCCTGAAGCTTCACGACGCCGCGGCCACTTACTCTGAGGGTCGCTCGACGAGTTTTTCCAACCGCTTCATTTCGTGTCTTTTGTGTATTTCGTGGATACCCCATTCCGGAATTCAGACTGAACACCCGTATGCGCATGCTTCTCACGCCCGGCCCCCGTGTTGCCGTCGGCCGCCACCTTGCTCAGTACCCTCGCGGGCGTCTGATCGCCAGCCAGTCAGTTGGCCGAGTGCTCCGGCACCGACTCGAAAAAATCCGGGCGCGCCGCGAGGAGACGGACGTACGCCCCGAGGCACCAGTGCAGCCAGCCGCGGATGTAGTCGCACGCCGGGCGGCCGCGATGAATGACCTCGTGATGGCAGCCGCCTCCGCACAAATACCGCGCCCAGCACGAGCGGCAGGGCTCCTGCCGATGCACGTGCCGCTCGCGCAGCCATTCGTTCTGCCGGGTCTCATCGCGCCCGTCGGTCAGGTTTCCCATCGCGCCAGCGGGGTCCCGCACAAAGCGGTGGCAGGCGGAGAGGTCGCCCTCCGCGGAGACGCCCATATACCCGGCCCCGGCCCCGCAAGGATACGGACGGTGCGTGCCGCGATGAATCTCCCGCAGGGCCGTCGCGAGATTCGCGAACGGGTAGCGCCGGCCGGCGATTGTCTCCTCCTCGAACGCGCGGCCGCACTCGATCATCTGCTCCAGGAAAATGGCGAGGTCGTCCTTCCCCATCGTGTCCTGGCCGGAAGGCGCGCTCAGCATCGGCGAAAAGCCGACACTGTGAAAGCCCAGGTCCACAAACGTGCGCAATGTCTCCGGAAGCTCCAGGTTGCGCGGCGTCACGGTGACCCGCGCGGAGACCTGCATGCGCTGTTGGCGCGCGAGGCACGGCGCCACCCGCTCCAGGATGCGGGCGTAGCTGCCGCGGCCGTCCTTGAACGGCCGGAGCCGGTCGTTCGTTTCGTTCGCCCCATCCAGCGAGATCGTCACCGCGAAACCGTGTTGTTCGAAAAACTCCGCGTCGCTCTCCTCGATCAACGTGCCGTTCGTGGTGATCGAGAAACTCATCGCCACCCCGCGCTCCCGGGCCTGCACCGCCGCGTAGTCGGTCGCTTCGCGCACGACCCGGCGGTTGACCAGCGGTTCGCCGCCCATGAACGCGAGATTGACCCGATCGCCCGGCCCCGCCTCCGCCAGGAGTCGGTCGATGGCGGCCCGCGCGACGTCGAGCGGCATGGCCTTGGCCGGCCCGCCGAAATCCCCTTGCTGCGCGTAGCAGTAGGTGCAGCCGAGGTTGCACGTCTGCGCGACCGCGAGGGAAAGCGCGCGCAGCGGCGGCGAAGTCAACGGCTCGTCGCCGATCCGCGGCTTGTCCCACAGGGCAAACTCCCGCAGAAGCCCCGGGATCTCCTCCGCGGCCTCCGGGCCAAGCAGCGCCCGCTCGAGTCGCTCGTGCTCCGCCGCGCCGATCCCGTAGACCTCGGAGCCGTTGACCAGAAAAAGATGCGGGCCCAACTCCGTGTCAAACAGGTGGAGGTCCGGGTTTCGGGGAGCCGATGAAAGGCGGTTCATGTTATGTCGTTTCGGCGACCAGTCGCCCGCAACTGGCGAGGAATGCGGAATTCACCGGTGATGCGACTCAATCTAACGAGTCTGCCGGCTTTTTGAAATGCCGTATATCGGGGAGCGCCCCTGATCCTGCACATCGGCCTCTTGGACGGCAAGGCAAGGCCGCATTCTTTTTGGCATCAAGCTCGCGAATCAATGATTTGACAGCCAAAACGCCTTCTGCTGACGTAACGGCTGTCGAGCCAATAAATCTCGCCAACATCTATGGAGAACGCTGCGCCCCCCCGGAAGGAACGAGTACTCCTGGCGGACGCTTTTCCGCTGGTGACCCGCGGGCTCGCCGCCTTGCTGGGCGCAACGGCGGCCGTCGAATGCCGGGAGGCCCACGATGGCCGCGCGGCGCGCCGGGCCTGTGCGGAATGGCAGCCCGAATTCGCCTTTGTCGATCCCGAGCTCCCGCACGGCGGCGGGTTCGACTTGATCCGCGATCTGCGCGCGCAAAGCCCGCGCGTCCGGGTGCTGGTCCTGAGTGCCGGCGAGGACGCCGCCTGCCTGCACCGGGCCTTCCGGGCGGGGGCCGCCGCGTATCTCAGCAAGTTCGACCCGCTGGAGGATCTCCGGTCGATCCTCGATCTGGCCCGGCAAGGCAAAACCTACGCCAGTCCGCGTTTGCTGCGCATTTCGCGCCGGCCGTTGGACGCTGTCGAACGGCCGTTGCACGAGGAAGTGGCCACCCTTTCCGACCGCGAATACCACGTCTTCCGCCTCCTGGGGCAAAAGCTGGGAGCGTCCGCGGTTGCGGTCGAGCTCGGCGTCAGCGTCAAGACCGTCGAAACCCATCAAGGCCGCATCAAGCAGAAGTTGCGCATCCCCTCCTGCCAGGCCCTGCGGCAGCGTGCGCTGGAGTGGCTGGCCTGCTCCGCGCTGCAGGCCGCCCCGCTGCCGGAGTTCGAGCAAGTTTGACTTTGCGCCGCGGCCCGGCCGCCGTCTAACAATTATAGCCACTGCCGCTGTTTGGTTCAGCGTTAAATAACACCAATTTTTTTCTTGTTAAGTTAGATCGAGGCAGCGCAGATGGAATTCGCGTACTTAACATTCAACGAACCACGCGTCGCCGCGTCATCAGTTCACGACGGCGCCTACCCTCCGGAGACCCCTGCCCAGCCATGACACGCTACGAACACGTTATTGAAATCCTCGATCAGGCCATCGGCGGCCCGCAGAGCCAGATCGGAGTCCACGGCGCCTTCTGGCGCGGCCTCACCCGCGACCAGTTCGTGGTCAAAGTCGTGCGGGGGCTCCCGCTCCTCACCCTCGCCGATGGCGCGGGCTCCAATTTGGTCAAAGCCCTCAAGGGCGAGGCGCCGTTCGGCGCGGACCTGCCGACGCCTCCCCCGGGCGCTCGCTTTAGCCAGATGCCCGCCGGGTTCCCGCCGGTCGCCGGCCCGGACATCGCCTTCATCCAGCAATGGATCGACGACAGTTGCCCCGAGGATCCGTTGCCTTCCAAGGTGGATTCCGCGCCGACCTTTGAGTGGCGCCCGACCAATGCCCCGATCGCCAGCTCGCGGACGGACGACATCTGGTTCATCGATCCGCAGATCGGCTGGGCCGTCAACAGCAACGGGCAGATCGTCCACACGACGGACGGCGGCGATACGTGGGTCACGCAGTTTCAGAATGAAGACATCTATTTTCGCTGCATCGGCTTTGCCGATCCCCTGCGCGGCTGGTGCGGGACCCTGACGCCGAGCAACCGCATGTTCCAGACCGCGGACGGCGGCGCCACCTGGGTTCCCGTCACCCTGCCGGCGAACGCGCCATCGGCGGTCTGCGGCCTCTCGGTCGTGAATGAACGCGTGGCCTATGCGAGCGGCACGAACTTTCCCAACCGCCCGGCCCGGATGATGAAGACCACGGACGGTGGCGCCACCTGGACGGCGTGGGAGATGGCCCAGTGGGCCGATCTCCTCGTCGATTGCTTCTTCACCGACGAAAACACCGGCTGGGTCGTCGGCGGGAAGAGTCCGACGGGCAGCCCCACGCGCGACAACGTGAAGGCGGTCGTCCTGTTCACCCAGGACGGAGGGCGGACCTGGGAGAATCGCGTCGCTTCGCTCCAGGCCCAGCTCCCCGCGGGCGAGTGGGGCTGGAAGATTCAGTTCCTGAATGCCCAAGTCGGCTTCATCTCCCTGGAAAACTTCGATTTCGGCGCGATCCTGAAGACGGTCGACGGCGGAACCACGTGGGTGCGGCTGCCGATCAATGATCCGCAAAAAAACGCGGACCTCGAAGGGGTCGGTTTCATCGACGAAAATGTCGGCTGGGTCGGCGGCTGGGGCGATCGCAACTTCGTGCGCCGGGGGAGCAGCGCCACCACCGACGGCGGCCTGACCTGGCAGAATGCGAACGAGATCGGGACGGCGCTCAATCGCTTCCGTTTCTTCGGCCGGCCGGTCACCGTCGGCTACTCCTCGGGCCAGACGGTCTACAAATATGCGCCCACCCCGGCGACGCCCGCACGGGCCGCGGCCGCGGTGGCATCGGTCGAGCAGCGCCACACGCCGGTCCTTTCCCAACGCACCCTGAGCGACGCGGGCGCGTGCATCTCCTTTGCCGGCGCGCCCGCCGGCCAACCGGTCGGCGTGCGCGTCTGGGACCGCTTCGGCGCCGAGGTGACGAAATTCGACACGAAGGTCGCGGAGGAGTCGGGAAGCCCCGTCGTCCATTGGGACCTGAAGGATGCCGCCGGCCGCACCGTCGCGCCGGGGCAATACATCCTCCGGCTCAGCCGCGACGAGTATCTCGAAAGCTCGCTCCTGCACTTGACCACGTAACCGTCCACTTTCCTCATGATAGAAACCCCGACCGGCAATCTCCAAACGACCCCAATCTAACATGTCAGTCAAACTCGATAGGCAAATCGCACCCACCGGAACAAAGTTCCGCCTCCGGCCGCTCCCCTCCTACGCGGGCGTCGCCGAACTCTCAACGCCGGAAACGGTGACGTTGAGCGTCCCCGTCGGCTCTGTGCTCGCGGGCCCGGAGGACGATCGGTACTACACGATCGATGCCTCGAACAAGTTGCCCTACGACGAAAACAGCGGGCCCCCGTACACCGGACCTGCCAATCCGAAAGTCCAGCCCGGGCCCGGCGGGCATTTCGATCACCTCGCCGAAAATTCCCGCGAATTCCTCGTGGCCACCATGTATGCCACCGTCCGGCGGGTGCTCGACATCTGGCAGGACTATCTCGGCCGGCGCATCGAGTGGCAATTCACGGCGGATTTCGCGCGCATGGAGCTTATTCCGCTCATCAACTGGGACAACGCGCAGTCGGGGTATGGCTTCCTCGAGTTTGGCTATGGCCGTGGGCCGGATGGCATCGATTTCACCCGCCCGTACTGCGAGAATTTCGATGTCCTCTCGCATGAGCTTGGCCACGCGATCATCTTCGCCGAAGTCGGCGTGCCGCAGAGCAATACCAATCGTACGTTCGACTACGGCGGCTTCCACGAGTCCGCGGGAGACCTGTGCGCCATCGTCTCGCTGCTCCACTTCAACACCGTCGTCGATCACCTCCTGAAGAAGTCACATGGCAACCTCTTCACGGTGAACGAACTGAGCCGGATCGGCGAGCTTTCCGCCAGTTCTCAGATCCGCCTCGCGCTCAACTCGCTCAAAATGAGCAACGTTGGCAACGAACCACACGACCGCTCCCAGCCGCTCACCGGCGCATTCTTCGATATTCTCGTGGAAATTTACCAGCGCATTCTGGTTGAAGACAACGTGATCACACAGAGTCTCGCGGATCGCTCCCTGGGCCCGCAAGGCACCTCACCGACCGCCGGTCTGCTCCAACCGGAGTTCGATGCCGCCTATGCCGCCAATCCTGCCGGATTCAAGACGGGCCTCCTGAAAGCGCGCGATGAGTTTGCGCGTCTCCTCGCCGCCGTCTGGACACATACCTCTCCCAACCGCCTCACCTACGCCGGCCTCGCGAAAACCGCGATCCTCCAGGATCAAATCCTCAGCAACGGCAAGAACGTGAATGGCATTCGCGCCTCCTTCAAGTGGCGCGAAATCAGCGTGCCGGCTCCTTCACCGATCCGCGCCCTCTTCCGCGTCGATCGATTCCCCGCCGATGTGCCCGCCCCCCTCGTGCCCGAAACCGGCGCCGCCCTTGCCGGCAAGCGGGAACCCGTCGCGGTTTATGCAAACGTTGCCGCCGCGACGAGCCGCCTGTCGTCCAAGGAGAAGGCCATGAAGGGAAAGAAAAAAGGCTGAGGCAACTCCGCCGCAAGACAGACCGACGCCGGACGGCGTTCGTCTTCGAATGGAAGACGGACGCCTGCTCGGTCGGGGTCATTCGGCCCGGGCAGAACTCCCAGGTTCCCTACTGCAAGCTCGCCTCCGGCTGCCGCTCGCCCTGCAACAGCGCGAGCGCTTCGCCGACCAGGAAGAGCGAGCCGGTGATCAGGATGCGCTCGGGGAAACCTTCCGCGATCTCCAGCGCGTCTTCGAGGGTCTGGGCGGTGAAGGACTCGCAGCACGGCGCGAGCTCGAGGATCGCGGCCAAGACGTCTTCCGCCGAGGCGGAGCGCGGGTTGCGCACCCGCACGGCGATGAGGCGCTTGGCCGCCGGTGCGAGCGCGGTGCAGATGCCGGGCACGTCCTTGTCCTGCATGATGCCAAGGATCACCGTCGCCTTTTCCTCGCCGTACGTCTCGGCCCAGGTGCGACCGAGCTGGCGCGCGGCGGCGGGGTTGTGCGCGCCGTCGAGGATGATTTGATCCTCCTCCATTCGCTGAAAACGCCCCGGCCAGCGCACGGTGGCGAGCCCGCGCACGAGTGCCTCGTTGCTCACGGTGAGGTCCGCCGCATCGAGCGCATGGACGGCGAGGGCGGCGTTCCAGCGCTGGTAATCGCCGGCCAGCGCGAGCGGGACGCCGGTCAGCGGGGAAAGGACGAGGTGGAATTGCGAGTCGCGCTCGACCGAGACGTGCGCGAGCACTTGCAGTACGTCCTCCGGCTGCGGCCCGGAGATCGCGGGCCGGCCCGGCTTGATGATGCCCGCCTTCTCGATCGCGATTTCCGCCAACTGCCGGCCGAGGTATTGCTCATGGTCGACGTCGATCGGCGTGAGGACCGAGATGAGCGGCGCGATCACGTTCGTCGCGTCGAGCCGCCCGCCGAGGCCCGTCTCCATGACCGCGACCTCCACGCCGGCTTGCTGAAAATGCAGCAGCCCGAGCGCGGTCGTGATCTCGAAAAACGTCGACGGACGTTCCCAGCTTTCGCTCAGCGCGCGGATGCGCGTGAGACCGTCCGCGACGGCGTCCTCGCCGATCTCCGCGCCGCCGACCTGGATGCGCTCGCGAAACTGGACGAGGTGCGGCGAGGTGAAGAGTCCCGTGCGCACCCCGCTCGCGCGGAGGATCGATTCGATCATCGCGCAGACGGAGCCCTTGCCATTCGTGCCGGCGACGTGGATGAAGCGCGGCCCGTTCGTCCCGTCGACCCGCAGCGCCAGCGCGCGCACGAGCCGTTGCATGCACTCCAGCCCCGGCTTCACCCCATGGAGCTGGGTCGTGTAGAGCCAGGCGAGTGCTGCGCGGTAATTCACGCCGCCGGGAGGAGGTAGGGCAGCAAGTCCGCGAGCGTCTGCCGCATCTTCTTGCGGTGGACGATCATGTCGATGAGGCCGTGGTCTTGCAGGAACTCGGCGGTCTGGAAATTCGGTGGCAAATCCTGGTGCGTCGTCTCGCGGATGACGCGCGGACCGGCGAACCCGATCATCGCTTTCGGTTCCGCCATGTTGATGTCGCCGACGGTCGCGAAGCTCGCGCTGACCCCCCCGGTCGTCGGGTGCGTGAGCACCGAGATGTAGGGCAATTTCGCCGCCGCGTGCCGCGCGAGCGCGCCGCAGGTCTTCGCCATTTGCATGAGCGAGAGCGCCCCCTCGTACATGCGCGCGCCGCCGGAGGCCGAGACGATGATGCAGGCAATCTTCTCCGCCGTGGAGCGCTCGATGATGCGGGTGAGTTTCTCCCCGACGACCGAACCCATGGTCGCGGCCAGGAAGTTGAAATCGAGCACCGCGATGCCGACGCGGAACCCCTCGATTTTCCCCAGACCGGTGATGACGGCATCGCGCAAGCCGGTCTTCTTGCGATACGTCTTCAGCCGGTCCTTGTAGCTCGCCTGCCCGGTGAATTTCAGCGTGTCGACCGACGCCAGCTTCTCGTCGTGCTCCTCGAAGGAATCCGGATCGAGCAGCATGCCGATGCGATCGTACGCGGTCTGCGTGAAGTGGAATTCGCACCGCGGACAGACGCGATGGTTCTGCTGCAGCTCGAGGTTGTGAATGAGCTCACCGCAGCTCGGGCATTTTTCCCAGAGCCCGGGCGGGAGGTCGCGTTTCTTGCTGCCGTGAAAGAGGGGGCGGTCGAAAATTCCCATGGAAAAAGAGAGGTTAGGCGCGCGCGACCGTCAGCACGCGCACGGAGGCGGCTCCGGCCTCCAGGAGGATGCGCGAACACTCCTCGACGGTCGACCCGGTGGTCAGCACGTCGTCGATGAGCAACAGATGGCGGTCGGTCACGGTCGGAGTGTGGCGCACGGAGAAGGCGCCGCGCAAGTTTTCCATGCGCTGATGGCGATCGAGCCGCGTCTGCGTCGTCGTATAGCGGTTGCGCCGCAGGCAGAGCTGCACCGGCAGGCCCACGCGCCGGCCGAGCAGGCGCGCGAGCACTTCGGCCTGGTTGAATTCGCGCTCGCGCAGCCGCGCCTTGTGCAGCGGCACGG
>DASYIS010000134.1:0-16222 GCA_035997375.1 Chthoniobacteraceae bacterium | reverse complement strand
GCGGTTCTGGTGGAAGTCGTGGCTCCCCTCGTAGACCGGCCAGCCGTAGTTCTCGCCGCGATGCACGATGCGCGCGTACTCCCACAGGTCCTGGCCGTTCTCCGCGACCCAGATGTCGCCGGTCGGCCGGTCGATCGTCATGCGCCACGGGTTGCGGAACCCATACGTCCACGTCTCCGGCCGCGCGCCGGGCGTGTTCAGAAAGGGGTTGTCAGAAGGGATGCCATACGGCTTGCCATTGGCGGGGTGATCGACGTCGAGGCGCAGCAGCTTCGCCAGCAGCCGCGTGAGATCCTGACCGGAGCTCCATTCGTCCGAGTTGCTGCCGCCGTCCCCGCTCGTCACGTAGAGCATGCCGTCCGGGCCGAAGAGGAGCGCAGCGCCGTTGTGGCCGACCGACTGCCATTCCATGATCACGAGGCGCGTGGCGGGATCGATCCGGCCCGCCTTGTCCATCGTGTAGCGCAGCACGTGCGTGGCGAAGTCCTCCTTCCCCTCGCCCGTCCGAATGTTCGAGCCGAGATAGAGGTAGCCGTTCTCCGCGAATTTCGGGTGAAAGCAGACGTCGAACACCAGCTCGTCGAAATCGAGCAGCGGCTGCAGTTCCTTGGCGGCGAAGTTGTTCGCGAGGCGCGAAAGCCGGCTCGTGCGAACCGGCGAGTAGCCGCTCGTCTCGATGAGCAAGAACCCATCGCGGCCCGGCTCATTCACGATCGTGATCGGCCCCTTCAGCTTTAGCCCGGGAAACGCGGGCACGGTCGCGTAAGGCAGCGGCCCTTCGGGCGAACCGATGAGCCGCGACGTGTCCCACGGCACCCGCTGCGCCGTCGCGCCGCCGTCGAGCCCGACGAACTTCAGTCCGATGTAATCTTCCCACCAATGGAAGTTCGGCCTGGAAAGCGGCGCGGTGCAGGAGAGGTCGGGGTTGTTCAATCCCGCCGAGTAGTCGTACCGGCAGAGCGCGTGCTGCCACACCTCGCCCGGCGCGGGCCGGCCGCCGGTCGGCAGAAAATCGCGCCACGGGATGCGCCCCTCCACCGTCCAGCCCTGGTCCTGGTCGGCGTAGTTGTTCAGCGTGCCATGCACCTGGACCGCCGACTCGATGTGGAATTCGCGATCCTTCCCGTGCCGCGGATACCCGCCCGAGCCGCGCGACGGCATGAACATATCGAGCTTCGCATTCGCGGCATTGATCTCGAATTCATAGTAGCCGGGCTTCTCCTTCGAGGGCTTGAAAAAGAGCTCGAAGACATCGTCGTACCACGTCGCGCCGTCCTGCTCCGTCACGTTGGCATAGACATCGGTGTCCTCCATCTCGCAGCAGAAGTAGAGATACTCTCGATCCCAAAGCAGCCGCGCCTTCGTGTGCGTCGCCGGCTTGCGCGCCCCCTCCGCTTCCCAACCTTTGGTGAAGCTCTCAATGACCTGCGCGTTCTTCCAGACCGCCTCATCGATCTTGCCATCGATGACCGGCGGCGTCGCCGCCCAGCGACATTCCGTGAGCGCCGGCTCGGCGGAGAGCGCGGCGATGCTGAGGGAGACAAAGGCGAAGGCGCAACGGAGCGCGGGAGAGAACCGAAGATTCATGGGGAAAGAGGCGAACGCGAAGAGACGAAGTCAGATGCGGTGCAGAGTCAATTCAGGACGAGGGCGTTTCCTTAAGCGGAAAAGGGCGAGATCGAGGCGCCCACTGCTCGTGCGGGTCATCCGCTCGCGTGGCTTCGTCTTTTCAAAGCGAGCCAGGGCAAGTATTCAAGGGCGACTTGCTCTCATCAACACCGAGACCTCATGAACACTTGGGCCGTCCTGACCGCCGCCGCATCGAGCTTCCTCCTGGGGGGCCTCTGGTATTCGCCGGCGCTCTTTGGGAAGACCTGGACCAATGAAAACGGCGGCCACTCGGAGAAAGGGTGCGACATCCAAAACGGACATCCGGCCAAGGTCTTCGGCGTCAGTATTCTCTTTTCGGTGATCTCCGCCTTCGCCTTCGCGCTGTGGCTCGGGCCGGCGCCCGCTTTGGCGGTCACGCTCAAGGCGGGAGGGCTGGCCGGGTTTGGCATGGTGGCCGCGAGCTTTGGGATCAACTACCAGTTCGGCGGACGTTCGTTCAAGCTGTGGCTGATCGACGGCGGATACCACACGGTTCAGTTCCTGTTGTTCGGGCTGGTGCTCGGGCTGTGGCACTGAGGCGCGCCACCCGTTTGTAGTTCCGCCTTCAGGCGGCCCGACGTCTCCAGACCGCCTAAAGGCGGAACTACAAACGGTGTGGATGCCATGCACACATTATTTGAGCCCCCCTGGTTCCCAAAGTTAGCGAAGCGCTTTGGGAACCCACCGCCGGCACCGAAACTCTGTTTCCTTTGGCGCGGTGCCTGGACTTGGTGGGTGAAGCAACGTCCAGCATTAATCTGGAGGTCACAATGGAAACAGAGTTTCAAGGCGGCGCGACGTTCCCAAAGCGCTTCGCTAACTTTGGGAACGAGAGGAGATACTTGGGACGTGCGTGGCGCGCATTCGATCGTTCCTCAATTGCGGTCGTTGCGGGACCAACCGCCGCCTTGCAATGACAAGGACATCCCGCCCCTTCCGTGAGGTGCGAGAACCCCGCGTAGCGGGGCGATCAGTCCTGTTTGCTCAGCAGGAACTTCAGCAACTCCAGCACCTTGGGTTCGGGCAGCGCCTCCAGCAGCCCCGGCGGCATCAGGGATTGCGCGAGCTTCTCGTGCATCTTTACGTCGCCGGTCGCGATGTTCACCGGCTCGGTGACGGTGCGCAAGGTGATGGTCGTGGGCGTCTCTTTCTCAAGCAGACCGGAGACCACGGAGCCGTCCTTTTTCGTGATGACGTGGAGCTGGAAATTCTCGCCGACGACCGCGTTCGGATCGACGATGTTTTCCAGGAAGTAGTCGAGCCCGTTGCGCCACGAGCCGGCGAGATCCGGGCCGAGCTTGCCGCCGACGCCGTTGAGCGCGTGGCAGGTGCCGCACATTTGCGTGAAGGTCACCTTGCCCGCCTTCGCGTCGGACGCCCAGAGCGGCGCGGTGCTGTAGAGCTTCTTCAGCCGCGCGATGGTCGCCTTCGCGGCCTCCGAGGACTCGTTCACTTTGCCCCACGTCTCGTCGAGCAACTTGTTGACCTCGTCGTTGCGCAGGTTGCGGAGCTGGCGGACTTGCAGCGCCGTCAGGTCCTTGCGCTCGAACTTCCCGGCCTTCAGCGCCTCGAGCAGCGGCAGCGCGAGCTCGGGCCGGCTGGTCAGCGAGGTGAGCGCGGCGACGCGATCGGTGGCATCGAACTTGGGAAAACGCTGAATCAGATTGATCGCCACGGCCGGATTGTTCGAGCGGCCGAGCAGCGGGATGACGTCCTTGCGGAATTCCGGCTGATCGAGCAGCTCCGCAAACAACGGGAGCGACTGCTGGTCGCCCACCCGCTTGAGCAGCGCGAAGGCCTGCTGCCGCGCCGGCATCGGCAGCGCCTTGTCGCCAAGGCGGGCGCGCACTTTCTCGAGCACGAGCTTGTCGCCGAAGACGGCGGAGAGCTCGTCGACGGCCGCGCCAACGGTGGGATCGGCCGCGTTCTCGAACCGTTGCTGGATCAAGCGCCAGGTCTTCGGCGGGGCCGCGCTCGCCTCGTTTTTCAAGGCAAAGGCCAGCAGCTTCAGCGGACGCGCGGCTTTCTCCGGCTCCTGCGGGAGGCTGAAGAACAGGGCGTTCCGCCCGGCTTCCGTCGACCCGAGATACCAGAGCACGTCATCGACGAGCGTGGGCATCGGCGTCGTCTGCGCCAGTCGCATCCCGAGTTCCGGCTTGCCGGCGATGACTGGCGCCACGCCGTACCAAATCATCTTCGGCAGGAAGCGGTCGTCCTTGTCCTCGGCGTGCGCCGCGAGCGCGACGCCGATGTCCCACGCGTCCTCCGGCGACAGCATGGGCAGCGCGGAAGCGAGCGCCAGCCGCACCGAGGCCGACGGGTCGCTCTTCGCCATCGCCGCCAGCGTCGCGCCGGCGAGCAGCGGCCGGCCGGCGTTCTCGGTCGCGAGTTGCACGGCCCAGCCGCGCAGGATGTCGCTGTCGCTCTTCGCCACTTGCGCGAGTTGCGCGGAGTCGAGCGCGCCGATCACGTGCAGCGTCAGGAGCGCGCGCAATTGCGTCTCCATCGCGCCCGGCGCGTTCAGCATCTTGCGCAACTCCTCGATCGCGAGCCCGTCGATCTTTCCTTTCGCGGCGCGCGCTTGCAAAAGGCCGCGCGCCTGGCGCGGATACCAGTCGTTGAGATGCGTGTGCAACTTCGCCAGCTCCAAGTCGCTCATGGTGCCGAGATCGACCTTCACCGGCTTGTACGTCTCGGCCCACGAGACGCGATAGACGCGGCCGTTCGTGCGGTCCCATTTATCAGGCGCGGGGTTGTGGCAATGCTGCAGATCGCACCAGTCGACCATGTAAACCGCACCATCGGGACCGGTCTGCAAATCGACCGCCATGTAGCGCGGATCGGGCGCCGACAGCAAATCATAACCCGCATGAAAGGTGTGGTAACCGGAGCCCTCGCGGATGTTCTCCTGCTGGTTCATCTGGTGCCCGAAGAGGTTATTCGTGAAGAGCCGGTCACGGTAGATCGCCGGCCAGTTGTCGCCGAGATAGATCATCGTGCCGACGTGCGAGTGGCCGCCGTAGACCGCGTCCGTCCCCGGCTTGCCCGCGCCGCCGGCGCCGCTGTCGTACTGCGCCGCGGCGGGGAGGAAGTTCTTCAGCGCCGGTGCGAAATCCGGCCCCACCGATGAAATGAACGGCGCGTAGTTGTTATTCGCCTGATTCCAAAAATGCCCGTTGCGGATGACGTGTGTCGTTCCGCCGCCGCCGTAGAAGCTGCGGCAATGCGTCATGAACAGATGGCCCGCGCTGTTGAAATCGAGCCCCCACTGGTTGCTCCCGCCGTGCGCGAAAATCTCGAACTTGTGCGTCACCGGATGATACCGCCAGACGCCCGAATGCAGCTCCAGGCGCTCCGCATCGGGCGCTCCCGGCGCGCCGATATTCGAGCGCGTGAAGACCCCTTGGTTACCGTAGAGCCAGCCGTCCGGGCCCCACGTGAAGCTGTTCATCGTCTCGTGCGTATCCTGGAAACCCCAGCCGTCGAGCAGCACCTCGGGCTTCCCCGCGTGGTCCTCCTTGTCGCGCGGAATGAAGAGCAACTCCGGCGCGGCGCCGACGAAGACGCCGCCGAAGCCGATCTCGAGTCCGCTCATCAAGTTCAGCCCTTCCGCGAAGACCTTGTGCGTCTCGAAGATGCCGTCGCCGTCCTTGTCCTCGAGGATGATGATGCGATCCTTCCCCTGCCCTTCCGGCTGCTTGTTGGGGTAGCTGTACCCCTCGGCGATCCAGAGCCGGCCGCGCTCATCCATGCAGAAGGCGATCGGCTGCTTCACGTCCGGCTCGGCCGCGATCAGCTCCGCTTGAAAGCCCGGCGTCAGCTTCATCGTCGCGACGACGCTCTGCGCATCGGGATTCGCGATGGCCGTCGGCTTGGCGGGATTCGGCTGCAAATGCCAGAGCACCGGGCTCTCGTTGAGCCGCCCCTGCCGGTCCGCGCCGGGCTGCGACGGGGCGGGCGCCTTCGCGATCTGCGCCGGCGGCGCCTGATCGTGAAACACGAAGTCGTCGAAATTCAAATGTCCCCAGCCCGAGACTCCCTCGTCGACGAGCCGGACGAAGATGCGCTTCCCCTGGTGCGCTTGGAGATCGACGGCCACGCGGCGCATCGGCTCGCGCTCCTGGCCGCTCGCGGTTTGCAAGACCTGGCCCGTCGCTTCATCCACGATCTCCACGCGCTCCACCTTCACGTCGGAGCCGCCGCCGATGAGGAAGCTCGCCCACGGGTGCGTCACCTTGAAGCTCGCGGAAGTCAGCCGGCCCTTGCGCGTATCGCCGAATTTCTCGTACCCGCCGATCCAGTACTTGCCCTGGTGCTCGCTGTGGCCCTTGCCGCGCGCGTTGGTCAGGTCGCCCTCCACCGGCTGGCCTTCCCACGCATCGCCCTCGGCCTTCCAGCCCGCGAGCGTGCCGGTTTCGAAATCGAGATTCCGCGGCTTGCCGTCATCGCCGAGCGGCTTGATCCCCGTCGGCATCTCGGGATTCGGCGCCGCCTGCGTCACCGGCTTCACGTCGGGATACACGGGCTTTTTCGTCTCGCCAAAGGGCGTGAGCAGCACATTGCGGAACTCGATCTTCGCCGGCCCCGGGCCCGCGTGCAGCTGGAACGCGAGCTGCCCCGTGAACGCCGCCTTGTCCGCCTGATGATCGTCCAACTGGCTGAAGAGCACGCCGTTGATCCATGTCTCCACATGCGACGCGCGCGCCACCACGCGGTACGTGTTCCAGTCGTCCTTGTGAATCACCGAGGCCAGGCTCGCCGGCTCCGCGAACGCCTCCGACCAGCGCCGCCCATCCGGCGCGATCGACACGCGCGTTCCCCGCTCCGCGATCAGCGCGCGCCCGCTTTCCTCGTAAATGCGCCCGAGCCACACCTTGCCGTCGTCGAGGTCCGCCTGGTACCCGGCCGCCTCGCCGTCCGGCTTGCGCCGCGTGCGGTACTGGATGCCGGAGTTCGCCGAAGGCCCGCCGGTGATGCGAAACTCGACGCTCAGGTCGAAGTCCCCGACCGCGCCCTTCCACCAGATCCACTCATTGCGCTTCAGCGACTGACCTTCCGGAATCTGCCCCGTGATCGTCCCATCCTGCACGCGCCAGTATTCCAGGTTGCCGGACCAGTCGGTCAATGTCTTGCCATCGAAGAGCGACTGTGCCGAGGGTGTCTCCGCCGGCGCGGAGGCCAGCAGCGCCAGCATGGCCGCGCCGGAAATGAAGAGACGGGAAGGAGGTGGAAGAGTGAACATGACGAGGAAGAGCAGGAGTGGCGAGGGGAGCCGCCGCGAACTGGAGGCGTGGCGGAGGATTCTCATATCATCAACCCAAAGCCGCGACCACTCTCGACCGCGATGGTCGGACATTTTTTGTCAGAAGTCGGACGAAGCCTTCGCGCGCGCCCGGCTCATCCATCTTCCAAGAAATGCGCGATGTCGTGCGTACCCCGCGATTCCCCAGCCAATCTGCAGGCTGGGAGCCGCACGGCCGGGTGGCATAACGTTTGGCGGCCCCTGCGCCTGTCATGACCTCCTCCGTTCTCTCTCCGTCTCGCCTTCGCATCGCAGCCGGCCTGTATTGGCGCTGGCTCTCCCGGTGTCTCCTCGCGCTCGCCCTCGCCACAGGTCTAACCGCCGACGCCGCGCCCGCCGGCCTATTCGGGCTCGACCTCCCGGACAACCCGGTGCCCGATCGCGTCTCGGCGGTGCGCGCGATCCTGCCGGAGAAGCGCGAGACGTGGGCGACGCTCGAGGGGCCGGGTTGCATCCGGCACATCTGGGTCACGATGACGAATCCCAACGCGGCGCAGCCGGCGTGGCGCACGAATCGCAAGCTGATCATCCGGATCTTTTTCGACGACTCACCGGTGCCGCAGGTCGAGGCGCCGATCGGCGACTTCTTCGGGCTGATGCACGGGGTCGACTATTACGAGATTAACAACGAGTTCATCAGCGTGCAGGCGTGGAGCGGTTATAACTGTTATTTTGAGATGCCGTTCGCCAAGAATGCGCGCGTGGAGTTCGAGACAGGTGAGGAGCGCGTGCCGCTCTATTTGCAACTCGACTGGCATCGCTACCCGGATGCGGTCATGAAGGAGCCGCGGCGCTTCTGCGCAAGCTGGCGGCGGGAGATGCCGACGCAGCGGTATGGCGAGAATTTCCTGATGCTCGACACGGACGGGCCCGGCCAGCTCATCGGGTTCTTTTACGGCGTGCGCCTGCTCGACAACGTCGACCGCTGGAGCCACGGCGGCGCGGAAAATATCCAACTGGATGGGCTCGGCAAACACCCCGCCTATATTCGCGGCATCGGCGGCGAGGATACCTTTGGCACCTCCTACGGCGGCGTGCAGCATCCGCCCGAGTCGCATCTCTACGCCGGCCTGCCGTATTACAAGACCGAGGACACCGGCGAAGCGCGCGGCGCGCAACGCCTCACCGGCTATCGCTTCTTCGTGCGCGACGCCATCAAGTGGCAGGAGTCGATTCACATGCGCTTCGGCACGATGGAGAATGACGTTTGCTCCATGGTCTATTGGTATCAGACCCAGCCGCTGCGTCCGTTTGTCAAAATGCCCAAGCTCGAGGATCGCATGCCCGGCGTGAAGCTGCCGCGCGGCGCGATGGATCTGCCGCTGCCGGATGCCGGCGCGTGGCAGTTGCAGCCGCCGGTCGACAACCAGGACGGCGCCGCGATCAAGGCCGCGCTCGCCGCTCCCCTGCCCCGCGACGTCGCGCCGGCGGCGGACTGGGTCAAGCGCCCGGCCAATCACGGCTACATCGATTTCAACCTCGTCTTCCGCCCCGAGGTGCGCGGCGTCGGCGTGCATTACAAAGGCAAGGCCGCGCAAGCCTTCTGCGTGCTGCAAGCCGACCGCGACCTCACCGCCACCGTGCGTGTCGCGTGGGACGACCACGCCGTGCTGCGGGTGAACGACGCCGCGCCGATCGACCTCGGCGACCAACCGGCGTTCCGCGACCGCACCGTCGAGGTCCCGCTCAAGAAAGGCCGCAACCTCGTGGCGCTGATGCTGAGCAACGAGTCCGGCACGAACCACGGCGGCTGGGCGTTTGCCTTCAAGGCGACGACGCCCGAGGGCGCGCTGCTCCAGCCGCGGCCGCTCGAGTGAGAGCATTGGCGCGCATTGCCCGGTAGAATCCGGCAATTTGGCTCCGCGAGCCGGTGGGTATGCCAGCCTGTGTCCTACCGGCTCGCTTAGAGTGCGACGGTATTGGGGAAGTTCCCCTGCATGAGTGAATGCGTGAATGACCGGCCTGCACCTCAACTATCGGGGGATGAATTCATCGATGAAATCGCACAACGGCAACGGCGCCGAAACGCCTCGGGAGGATGAGCCGAGGCCGCGGTGGGATCGGCGCATGGCGCCGCTCCACTGGCTGGCCGGCTGCCGCTGGGACGTCCTGCGCCTGACGCCGCCTACGGAACGGGAGCGCATGGCCATCCTGGGCGCCACGGTGCTCATCCCGACCGCCCTGGGCTTCTTCGGTTTCACCTTCTACGTGCACGCCCGCTACCCCCGGCTTCCTCTTTTCCTGGCGGTGCTCTGCGCGGTGGCTTGGGCGGTGGTGATCATGAATACCGATCGCACCCTCATTGCGAGCTACCGGCCATTCCAGCCGCTGTACCGCCGAGTCCCGCAAATCGCGATGCGCCTCGTGCTGGCGGCCTTCATGAGCACGGCGATCTCCTATCCCTTTTGCCTCGACCAATTCCGCCCCACGATCATGGAGCGGATTCGCACCGAGCATGCCAAGGCCTTGCACGACGCGAAGGCGGAGCGGGACGGACTCAAGAAGTCGATGGAGGATACGTACCATGAGCGCCACCAGGCGCTCTCCAGCGCGCTGACCACGAACCAGTCGGGGGTCATCAATCCTGAAACCTATGCGGACGACGCGGTCCGCGCGAAAAAAGCCCAGGCGGCCGCCCCGGACTTCCTGGCGCCCGCGTCGCAGGAAACGGATCGCCGGCGCCAGGAAAACGCCGCGCTCGAACAACAGATCGCGCGCCTGGAGGAGGAATTGCGCAAGCACCAGGATCGGCAGCGGCGGCTCATCGATGCCATCCCGAAGGAGCTGAACGGGGAGCCGAACGAGTTCTATCCGGACGAACACAAGGGACCGGGGCCCGGCACCCGCTACAAGGACCTCCTCGAGCGAAAGACGAGCGCGGGTGCGGATGCCGCGGCCACGGAGAGCAAGCTGCGCGAGGCGCGCCAGCAGTGGGATGAGGCCGTCGGGAATCTGGCGCGACTGCGACAGGCCGACATGGCCGAATACCTGGCGCAACTGGAGAGCGGGCGGGCGGCGTATGCCGGCGAAGCGCAAAAGAAGGAAGCCGCGCGCACCGAGCAAGTCACCGCGCTGCAGGCGCAGGTCAAGAAACTGGACGAGGAATATACCGCGGGGCAAAAGGAGCTCGAGGAGCGATTTACCCCGAAAATCGAACTCTACAGCGGGGCGCTGAACTCCGGGGATCCGTTGACCGAAACCCTGGGCCTCTTCCGGGTGATCACCACCCCTCCGCCCGACGGCCTCGAGACGGAGCGCGTCCGGCCGGCGGTTCGTTGGTTCGCGGGTCTGTTTCCCCTCGGCGTCATCTTCGGCACGCTGTTCATCATCGACCTGATTCCGGTCCTCACGAAGTTCCTC
This sequence comes from Chthoniobacteraceae bacterium, assembly GCA_035997375.1. GTDB lineage: Bacteria > Verrucomicrobiota > Verrucomicrobiia > Chthoniobacterales > Chthoniobacteraceae > DASYIS01. Next base: position 5,910 of record DASYIS010000134.1, on the reverse strand, counting down.
TCCCGGCCCGGGGCGTACGATGCCATGGTGGAATTTGCCGAGATGGTGCCGCGCGAAAACTTCGCGGCCTTCCGGCATCAATATCCCCACTACGCCGCGCGGTGGATGGACGAAATCTCGGACTTCGGCGCCGGCGGCCGGGCCGCTCCTCCCAGCGTGGCGGACCCGCAAACCGGCGCGGACCTTCTGCTCGCCTGCCACCTCCCGGGCAAGGCGAAAGCGGCCGCCGGCGGGGTCCGCGTCAGTTTCGATGAGTCCTTGAGCAGCTTCCCGGACTTCCGTGCGCCGGAGGGCGAAGACCATTCATCCCGTGGAAAAGAAGAGGCCGCAGGCCCGCACAACGGCTCGTCGTAAATGAACCAAAAGGCCGCGGATCTCTTTATCAGCCACCGGACGTTCGACGACCCCGTCGCGGACCGGCTGGCCGCCCGGCTGGAGCAGGAGACATTCGACGCCACTCCGGAGGGCCGCCCGCTGCGCGCCGTTTACGATCATCGCGATCTGGGGCCGGGCGACTTATGGAGCTGGTGGATCCTGGAGCAGGCACGGCAGGCCCGGTATATGGCGGTCCTCGTCTGCCCCGAGATCGCGGAATCGGAACACACGATGGCGGAATTCCTGAATCACCTGCACGTGCGGCAGGATTGCCTGATCCCGCTGTGGGTGCGCGACCGGCGCCCGGGCAGCACGGCGGCGGAGGATATCCCGCCGCTCTTCCGGAAGATCAATTGCCTCGATTTTCGGACCGACGACGCCTTTGAGCTCTCCTTTCCCCGGCTGCTCGAGAAAGTGCGGACGCTCTCGGCCCATGAAAAACCGGAGCCGGAGGAAGAGCGCGCGCCCGCCCCGGAGGAGGAGGGAACCTTTAGTGAGGCCTTCGAAACGCTCAAGAGCCGGCTCTGTCTCGTCGAGGCGTTGCCGGGCTGAACGCGGCCGCTCGGGCTGGCCTGGGTCGAATCCCACACTTACGTAGCGCTGCCCCGCCGGCGCGCGGAAGCGGGGGCGGAGATCGTGTGGGTGCGCCAGGCCACGGGCCAGGGCGCCCTGCCCGGCTTTGAGGCCAGGCGGCTGCGGCACCAGCACCGCGGGGCCTGGCTGAGCTACCACACGGACGTCCGCGCGCCCCTCCCGCCGGCCGCGCACACGCGTGCTCCAGACCGCGAGGCCGCCGGGGAATTCGGCATGGTTTACCGGTGCGGCCCGCAGAGCGAGCCGATCCTGGATTATGCCATTGTCCTCGTCCGGCAATGGGGGACGGAGGGCGGCCTCGAAATCCAGGGCACGATCGAGGGCGACCTGGCCGCCCTGCACGGGGCGCTCCTTTTTGACGCGCACGCCGCGCTGGTCGGCAGCGCCTGGCACGGCGCGGGCGACCGCTGGACCGCGCGACCCTTTTCCTAAATCGCAACCCCACTTCTCCCACCCATGGCGGACGAAAAACCCCCTTCCCAGCCCGCGCCGGATGGACTCCCGGCCCTCCCGCGCGTCTCCATTATGGACGCGGCGGAAGTACGGATCGATCCCCAGCCCGCCGGCGGGCCAGCCGGCCCCGCACCCCCAGCCGAGCCGGAGACCGGCCCGGCCGTGGACGCTGCGAAACCGGAGGAAGCGCCGCCGGCGCCCGATGCCGGGACAAAGGACCCGCCCAAGCCGGTCGACGACCGCAAAGCCGCCGACCAGGAGCGTCGCCAGAAACTGGACAAAGAGCGCCGGGCGAAGGATCTGGAAGCACAGCGCCAGCATCGGGCGGACGAGGAACGCCGGGCGCAAGCCGCCCGTGCGCAGCGACGCCGGGTGGAACTGGAGGAGCTCTACCGCTACCCGACCTCCGAGCTCGCGGCCGTCCCGGACGCGGAGGGGCGTTTTCGCCATCTCCGCGCGGCGGCCGACCCCCAGGTGAAGCGCCTGCTCTCCGCCGGCACGCTCTTCGTGTCGGGCGCCCATGCCCGCATCGTCGAGTCCGCCACGCTGGAGGTGGCGTTTCATGAGGAATTCAAAGAGCTGCGCAAGCGGAAGATTTTCCTGGATGAAAATCCCACCTATTCCCTCGTCACCATCCTCGACTCGGCGGGGATCACCTGCCTGGGAGAAACCGAACCGGGCTTGCGCGACGGCGGGCGGGACCTGGTGCTCGTCGCGGATGTCAACAGCCTGGAAGCGTTCAACGTCCTCCGCGGCTGCGAGGCCCGGCTCACCAATACGGATCGCCTCCAGTCGCGGCTTTTCTTTGTCTTTCGTATCTACGGAGAGGCGCTCAAGAGCTGGCAGCACAAGCCGATGGAGACGCCCTTGCCCGAATGGAAAATCGACGGCCTGCGGGAGCTCCTCACCGACTACGGCGCCGACGCCGACGAGAGCGCGGCCATCGTGAAGGCGCTGAAGGCCGGCCAGGGGGAGAAGCGCTGGCCCACGGAAGAACGCGAGTTTCTCCAGGAAGTCGACCAGACCGGCGGGCTCAAGGCGCTGCACCAGGAAATCCTCAATCGGCAAAACACCGAGCTGGAGAAATTGCCGGCGGCCCGCGCCCGGGCCATTTGGGCGCAGGCGGGGCTGCTCGAGAAAGCCGCGTTGTTTGTCGGGGTCTTTTTCCCGGAAATCTCGACGACCCAGTTCGACCAGCTCGTCGTCATGGCCCTGGCCAAGGACCAGATCGAAATCGTGGAAGAGGAAGTGATCACCGAAGGCGGCACCGTCAAGGTCCACCAGAAGCGGCGCCCCGTTTCCGCCGCCGAGCGCTGGGAAATGCAGGCGGAACAAGCGCTCGAAAAGGTCGGCCTCTCCGTCGCCCAGACCGCGGAGGACAACGTCGTCTTTCGCTTTGAAGACGGCGCCCTCCGCGAAGCGTTCGCCGGGATCTATTTTCCGAACCAGGCCAACACCTTCTTTAAGCGACTGCACGCCGCCGATCTCCTCTTCGCGCCCGACACTCGCCGCGAACTGGTGCAGGCCTTCGTCACCGTCACGACCGGGATGGCCATTCGGTATCGTGACGTTTACAACGAGGATTGGCTGCTCGAGCAACTCGGAGAGATCGTGCGCCGGCAGGCGCACTTCACCCGCGGCGCCCAGGCGGTGGTGGACGGACTTTCCCAGGACACCGAAGACCGGCAGAGTCTCAGCGCCGCGGTCGCCATCCTGGAGAAACAGGGGGGCGCCTACTTCCGGGAGTTGCACTACCGGCTCAGCTGCCTCTGCCAGGGCATGCTGGCCGTCCCCAAGACGGTCGACGTCGTGAACCGCTTCATCTCCCGGTTGATCGACCAAACGAAGCCTTACGGCATCCTCCCCTTGCGCTTGATCGAGAGCCTCCGCCGGGCGCCCGAGTTCGAAGTCTTCAAGCAGCTGAAGACGCTGCTGGATCAGGCCAATGAGGAATCGCGCCGGGCCGTCGTGCGGTCCTTGATCCGGCAGGCTCTGGAATCGGCCGAGAGCACCTGGGAGATTCTCACCCAGCTGGTGAAATGGCATCCGCCGCGCGAGGACGACCGAAAGCAGAGCGGCTCGCGGCTCTGGTCCGTCGCTTTCATCTTTGCCCTCTTCGAGGAATACCGCGCGCGCACCGAGTTCGAGGACGCCCTGGCCGGACGGCGCTGGGATTTGCACCCCCTGGCCCCGGCCGCGAACGTGCCCGCTCTCGAACCGCGCATCGAGACGCTGGCGCAATGGTTCTCGCACCCCGGATTTTTCGACGCCCTCGAGCAAGTCATCGAAGCCGCCAACCCGGAACTCTACGCCCATCACCAGGCCCAGCTCACCGAGCGTTTTCGCGTAGGCGAAGCCTGCCTCGCGGAAATGCTGGAAAGCTGGCATGCCGGCGCGCCGGACGACGCCGTCCATCGCCTCGCGACCCGGCTGGCCGGCCTGCTGCCGACGGGCGTCCTCGAGCGGTTGCGCGTCCTCATTCGCCGCATCGGCGAGTCGCAGGACTGGACCATTTTCCTGACGGCGGGCGCGCAACGGCAGCGCTATGCCGACCGCAAGGCGCGCGCCTTTGAGCTCGCCTCCCGCCTCGTGCCACCCACTCCACCCGACCGCTAACGTCCACTCCCGCATCCCATGAGCGCCTTCGATTCCATCCTCCAATCCATCCCCGCCGACCGGCGCGACCACCGCGCCCGCCCGGGCCAAACGCTGTATGTCTACCGGCCCGCCAAACAGCGCGTAACGCTCTATAAGCCGACCTTTCTCGGCGCCTGGCGGGAATCGGAGCAGGATAAGTATTACCTGGTGAACCCGAAGCTTCGGGTCTCCTGTCCGATCGTGAAAGTGGAGATCAGCCAAAGCGCCGGCGCGGCGCACGTGATTCTCGTCCATGTCATCGTCGAAGGGATCAAGGAGGATCGCGTGGAGGATCTGATCAAGGGCCTGGTCCTCCCGGGCAAGCAGCCCTACGCAGTCTTGAGCGAACAGATCGGAAACTGGCTGAGCGAATTCATGCTGCAACAGCGGCCGGCCGACGCGGATCCCCTGGCTCATTTTTCGCCGGCGCTACGGGAAGAATGCGCCGCCTTCATTTCCGACCAGGCGCTGAGCTGGTACGGGCTCAGGATCGCCATCACCCTGCGCCTGCCGGAAGAGGATCTGGAGCTGCCGCCTTTCGTCATCGACTTGACCGAGGTCCTCGTCAATGACGACGAAGAGCCGTTGCGTTCCAAGCTCGAGCTCAAGCTCCGGGCGCCGGAAAAGCCCGAGGACAAGGAATACGCCTCCCAACACCTTCCGCCCCTGGAAAAGCTCAAGACGGAAATCGCCACCAAGGCCATGGAATGGTTCCGGACGGACTGCTCGCTCGAAGAGTTTTGCTACGACGTCCCAAGTCTCCGGCCCAAGCTGGAAGCCCATTTGAAGACCTACATCGAGGGCAAGCTGCGCATGCGGCTTTTTTATTTCCGGCTGACCTGCACCGTCCCCTTCGAGAAAGAATGGCAAGTGCCCGAGACCTATGAAGTCGCCTGCACCCTGCACCCCGGCGAGATCAAGGTCCAGGTCCAGCATAACCTCCTCCTGGAGCGCCTGAACATCGCCACCTTTCGCAAGGCGAATATCGCAGACCTCGGCGCCTGGATCAAGAATACCCTGGAGTCGAAAACCCGCGTTGCCTTCTTCGAAAAGAAATATGTCGACGTCGTCATCGACTTCGAAACCCTCAGCGACAAAATCAAATCCGACGTCAAAAAGTCCCTCAACCACATCGGCTTTGACGCGCAGCAGCACATCACCGTCCCCGGCGACGGTCAAATGCGCGAATGGATCGACAAGACCCTCTCGTTCGATACGGGGCCCGTTTCGTTTCGCACGCGCGACGCCAAAGTCGAGTACCGCCTGAGCACCCAGGCGCGCGTGACCTTCATCGATTTTGAGCGCGTCAAAAACTACCTGCAGCCGGGCGATTATTTGCGCAATGAATTCAAGCGCATCGCGACCGAAGCCGCCGCCGAAAAGCTGCGCACCCTGACGCCGGAGGACTTATATCTTCACTTTACCGACGATCTGGCAGGCATGGATGGCACGAACGCCACCGTCCCGCCGGCCTCGGAAAACAAAAAGGAAGAGCGGTCGCTGGAAACGGAAGTCAAAAATCAAATCACCGAAGTGCTCTTCCAAAAATTCAATGCGCGGACGGACAACATTACGCTCACCGCCGAGCCGAGCGAGCTCACGAATCTCTACTCCGCCATTCGTCCCGCCAGGAATCACTCCCTCGTCATCACGATCGAAGCGCGCGGCCACATGGGTGAATCGCTCGAGTACGCGATCGACTATCGCATCGTCTCCATTGCCGCCTGGGACAAATTCCAGGAGCTCTGCACCAACACCCGGGGAGCCGACGAGGCGGCCAAGGCCAAGGAAATCATGGAGGCGATCGATCAGATGCTCCGCAATCCCGCGGCCTCGAAGTTGCAGCAACTC
>DASYIS010000133.1:0-7756 GCA_035997375.1 Chthoniobacteraceae bacterium | reverse complement strand
TGCCCGAGATTTTCAGCCATATCGTCATCCCCCTGGAAGTCGAGCGCGAGCTGCTCAGATTCCACGCAGCTTTGCCGGCATGGTGCGTCGTTCGCCAAGCCCCGGCGCATATAGTTGCTCGGGTGCGGCAAGGTTTGGATGCCGGCGAAGCTGAGGCCATCGCCCTGGCTCTTTCGGAGAACGCCACGGCCCTCTTGCTAGATGACAAAGACGGCCGCCGCCGGGCCGAATCGCTCGGCCTCACCTGCCTCGCTGTATCTGCGGTGCTCGTCATCGCTTTTCGCCAGAGCCTGATCCCATCCCTGGCGGACGCCTTTGCGAGCTTGGCGGCGCATGGGAGATATCGAGTGGACGATGAGACCGCACAGAGGTTGCTGCGCTCGGTGGGAGAAGCGTGAGAGTGCATCACAGCTTCACTTGGTCGCGCGCTCCTTCACTTCCTGCAGCAGGCGCTGCACGATGCTGTCGGTTGTGATTCCCTCGGCTTCGGCGGTGAAGCTGGCGAGGAGGCGATGCCGCAACACGGGCGCGGCGACGTGGCGCACGTCGTCGCACGAGACATTCACGCGGCCGGCGAGCGCGGCGTGGCACTTCGCGGCGAGGACGAGGGCCTGGCTCGCGCGCGGGCCGGCGCCCCAGCCGACCTGTTCCTTGATGAAGGCCGGCACTCCCGCTTCATGCGGGCGCGTGGCGCGGGTGAGATCGACCGCGAAGCCGGTGACGTGCGGCGAGACGGGGATGCTGCGGACGAGCTTCTGGTGCGCCATCAGGGCGGGGCCGTCGAGGACCGACTTCACGTCGGTGTCCACGTTCATCGTGGTCTGATTCACGATGCTCTCCTCCTCCTCGAGCTTCGGATATTTGATCAGCGTGTTCATCAGGAAGCGGTCCTTTTGCGCCTCGGGGAGGGGATAGGTGCCTTCCTGATCAATGGGGTTTTGCGTCGCGAGGACGAAGAACGGCGCGTCGAGTTTGTGGGTCTGGCCGCCGGCGGTGACCTCGCGTTCCTGCATCGCCTGGAGCAGCGCCGCCTGCGTCTTGGGTGGCGTGCGGTTGATTTCATCGGCGAGGACGATGTTGCTGAAGATCGGCCCGGCGACGAAGACGGTGACGCGTTTACCCGTCTCGTGATTTTCCTCGATGATGTTCGTGCCGACGATGTCCGATGGCATGAGATCGGGCGTGAACTGGATGCGCTTGAACTGCAAATCGAGCACGCGGGCGAGCGTGCTGATCATGAGCGTTTTCGCGAGACCCGGCACGCCCTCGAGCAGGTTGTGTCCGCCGGCGAAGATGGTGACGAGCAGCTCTTCGAGCACATCGCGCTGGCCCACGATGACTTTGCCGAGTTCCCCCAGCATTTTTTCGTGGCATTGATGGAGGGCCTGGATTTTCGCGGCGATGGGGTCGGTCATAGGGGAAGTAAGCAGTAATCAGTGGGTGAGTAATCAGTAATCAGTCGTCAGTAGCTCAGAGGTGGTTGGTTGGGGCGGCAATATTCAGATTTCGAGCGGCGTGCCCTTGCGGTACTGATTACTGCCCACTGATTACTGATTACTTCTGCATCAGTGGCTCAGCGCGTAGGTGATGACGTTCAGCGCGACGCGCAACGCATCCGGTGACTCGAGGCCCTTGGCGTACGCGTTCGATTCGCGGTTGAGGGCGCTTTGGAAATCGAAGGGGGTGTAGAGGATCACCGGGCGCTGGTCGATGAAGAGGCAGTGGAACTCGGGATATTCGAGGGCCGGGTCGTCGCGCAGGGCGGGGGAGGTGTAGGCGACTTTGTCGACGGGGTTCCAGCCGGAGGCGAAGAGCGGATGGCTCGGGGGGAGCTTGACCAGCTCGTTGTTGCCGAAGGCCTTTTTGATCTCGCGGCGGAAAGCGGTGTCGAATGCTTTGAGCCCGGCGCCAGCACTGGCGACGAGCATGCCGCCGCGCTCGAGGTAACGGCGCAGGCCCTCGATTTCCTTGGGCGTCAGCTCGAAGTCGTAGTGGCCGCTCATGAAGATCAGCGGGAAATCGCCGAGCTGCGGGTCGTCGAGCGCGATGCGGTGCGCGGCGTAGTCGACGTCGATCTTCGTGTTGTCGTTGAGGCCGAGCGCGACGCTGTTTTGCAAGCCGGGATGCAGGTCCCAACTGCCGCGATACATGACGGTCGCGAAGCGGAAGACATCGCCGGGCTTTGACTGGCCTTCATATTGCGGGAATTGCTGCGCGAGAAAGCGGCCGTATTCGGTGCTTCCGAGGACGTAGGCGACGAGGTTGACGCCGAGGCGCCAGGCGGTCTCGCCGACGATGTGTTTGCCGGAGGGATGATACTTCTCGCCGCTCCACGCCGCGCCGAGGCCGCCGGGGACGAGGATGGCCGCGGCGCGGGTGCCGATGTCCATGGAGAAGAGCTCCGGCGGTTGCTGGAATTGCACGCCGTTCACCATCGTCATCACCTGCGCCACGCGGTAGCGCGCGTTGAAGACCGGGTGGTCGAGAGGCAGCCGCATGAACTGCTTTTGCGGGTAGACCTTGCGCATCTCGCGCACCACCGCGAGTGAGAATTCGTCGAGCCCGCGCGCGGCGTTGAAGATGATCGTGCCGCCGGCGTTGAGATACTTGCGCAGGTTCTCGACCTCGGCCGCCGTGAGCACGAAGTCGTAGTCGCCCGTCATGTAGAGGATCGGGATATCGACGGGATCGAAGCCGGGGCTGGAGAGCGGCTTGGTGGCGTACTGGTAGTTGTTGCCGTCGGCGAGCCGGTCGTTGGCGGCGGTGATCAGTTTTTGCGCGTCGCCGGGAAAGCTCTGCCACTGGTCGAAGACCTGCACCGTGCCATCGGGATGCGTGTACTTGAGCTTCTCGCCGTACTCGACCTTGTACATGACGGTGAGCGTGGTCGGCGGAGGCGGTGTGCGCTCCTGGGTCTTGCGCATCGTCGGGCCGGGGTCGGGGATGACGTCGGTTTCCTCGCCCCCGGTCTGAGTCTTTGGCGGGGCCTTGGCGGGTGGTGGCGGCTTGCCCTCGGCGGGTGGAAATTGCACCTCGCGCTGGGCGAAGAGATGGAGCGGGAGGAGGAAGGCGGCGAGTAAGATGAGAGCGCCGAAGCCAACCAACCCATTCGTCAGCCTCCTCGTGACGAAACTCTGTTTCGTCACGCACTTTTGGCCGAAACTCTGTTTCGGGTGGAGGGGGTGTCTGCGGGTGCGGAGCTGCGCGTGGCCCACCCGCAGACACCCCCTCCATGCGAAACGGAGTTTCGCTCCACAGTGCGTGACCAAACGGAGTTTGGTCACGAGGACATCGCGGGGGGCGCGCGGCACGAGTGAGCTGGCGTTGTTCATGGCAGTTGGATCTCCAGCGTGGGTTTCGGGTCGTTCGGTTCCGGGCGAAACCAGGTTTCATCCGGCTTCACTTTCACAGATTTGAGGATGCGCGGTTTGCCACCGGGCTCGGCGGCCGGCTCCAGCACGTTGATCGTGTACTCGGGCGCGGGGACGACTTTGCCGTCGTCGTCCATCCCCCACGATTTCACGATCAGCGGCGTGAGCGTTTGCGGCAGCGGCGTGAAGCCGTCAGGGCGGACGCGGGCCGGCGAGTTGCGCACGTTCATGTCCAGCGCGCCGGGCGCGATCGGTTTGGCGGGCGCGCTGGTCAGCACCTCCACCTGCGCGCCGCGCGGGAACGTCCCCTTCAAGCCGACGACGAGAAACGCCAGCGTTTCGACCGCGGGATCCTCGGCGCCGACGATCCGCGGGAGGGCGGCGTCGCGGACCGATTTCATTTGTGCGGGCGTGATGTTGCAATTGAGCAGGGCGACCGAGCTGCTGATCGACTCCAGGAGCGCAGTCTTCGGCGGGTTGACGATGTTAACGCTCGTGAGCTGCACCTTGGCCGACGCGGTGTGCAGCGGGAGATCGCTGCCGTCGATCGTCGTATCCTCGGCGCTGCCCGTCGTGGTTCGGAGAGCAAGGCCGGTTTTGCAACCGCGCAGCGTGTTGTGTTTCAACATCGCGGCGCCGGTGTGCCACGTGATCCCCTGGATGGCGCCCTCGATCAAATTGTCGGAAACGCTTGCTTCGCTCCCCATCACGTTGATGCCGATCGCATAGGCGCCGACGAGATGGTTCCCGCGAATCTCCGCGAGCGGGCAGCCTGAGACCACGATGCCCGACGGCCGGATGGTTGCCGCTTTCTGGCCCTGAAATTCGTTCCGCGAAATGACGGGCGTGTCGCAGGTGGACAGCGCCAGCTTCGCGTAACCGGTGAAGAGATTGCCGATGAAATTGCAGCGCTCGTTCGGCTGCGCGCCCGTGTTGTCGATCCCCGTGCCGCTGACCGAGACATTGTCGAGCTGCGCGTTTTGCAGGTCGAGCATCGTGCGGTCGCCGGCGGTGAGATCGGCCTGGGCCGGCACGCCTTTGCTGACCGGCGGCCCGGTGACGGTGATCCTGACGTTGCGCCTGCCCTCCGGCAAATCCGGTCGCCCGAGCATGAGCAGCGCCGCGCCACGTCCGAGCTTGATCAGGCGCTCCGGGTCAGTCGCGCCGGCCAGGCGAATCTCCATGTCGTCGGTGAGGGCCGCGGCGTGCATCTTGATGCTGCCGAATGACTCGATGGAGCCGTTGACCGTGAGCGTGCGTTTGCCGAGGCCGCTCTGGAACGCGAAGTTCGAGTTCGGGTCGAGGATCAGTTGCTTGCACGTCGGACCCTCCACGTCGTTGCGGTCGAAGACCACCGTGTCGCGCGCGCCGATCACGGCCTCGTCCTCGGCCCCCGGCACCGCGCCGCCGCGCCAGGTCGTGGTGTCGCTCCAGCGCCCGCCGCCGAGACCATTGGAGGTGATTTCCTTGGCGTGAGCGAGCGGGGCGAGTGCCAAGCAAAGGGTGGCCACGAGGCGGCGAAGCCTTTGGACTGCGGCAGCCTGCTGCCGCTTTGTGGGGGGCGCAGCCTGCTGCGTGCGGTGCGGAGCCGCCGGGGGGGAAGTTGTCCGTTCACGCCCCCCCCACCCGCAGCAGGCTGCGGCCTCCACAAAGCGGCAGCAGGCTGCCGCAGTCCAAAGGCTTCGCCGCCGGAAAACGGGGCTGATGGAAGTAAGGGGAGACATGTTCATTCGACCTCCGGAGCCTCGATGAAGCTGCGCAGCGAGTCCAGTTGCCGGTCGGTAACAGGCAGGACTTTCAGCCCGTCGATCTTCATCGTGCCGAACTGGTTGACGAAGCTGAGTTTGATCACGCCCTCCGAGGTCATCGGGAGCTTGAGGCGGGTCGCCACTTTGCGCCACTCCCCATAGGTGCGCGTGAGCGAGAGCTGCACGGAGTCCGCCGGCGGTTTGCTGGCGTCCGCGCCGGCGATGGTCTGGACCACCACGTACTCCCACGCGCCCACATCGCGGCTTTGCATCTGCTCGCGATACCAAAACTCCACCCAAAGATTTCCGCCGGGCTGCAGGTTTTGCAGGTCCTTGCTGAAGAGGTAGAGGCTGCCGAGGCCGATGACGCCGACCTGCGGCCCATCGATGCCGAAGCTGCGCTCGAAGACGATCTTCGAAGCGTTGCCCGCGGGCTGTTTTTCCTCGGGCTCAAACCCGGTGACGTAGCCGCGGAAACTTTCGCTCGCGGGAGCGGCGCCGGCCTTCTTCGCCTCCGCGAGCTTGGTAGCGCGGTCCTTCACCAGATCGTAGACCGCCGTCAGCTTCTGCGCCTCGAAGTACTCGGGAAACGATTCGCGCAGCTTGTCGAACCACTCCAGCGATTCCGCGAACGCCTCGTTGCGGAAATAGCAATCCGCCAGGCCATGGATCGCGCGATCGCGAAAGCCGGCCCACTGGCGCAGCTTCAGCAGCACCTCGTAATTTGCGATCGCCTCCTCGTAGCGGCCGGCGAAGCGATCCGTCTCGGCCTTGAGCAGGCGATACATTCCCTCGAGTTTCTGCTCGGGGAAATCCATCTCCATCTTTTGCAGGAGCAGCCGCGTGCCGCGCACGTCGCCGCTCTTCAGCTTTTGCTCGGCGATCCGCAGTTGCGCGCCGCGCTGGATGGCCTCGGTCTGCCCGGTCGCCTTGAAGCGCTCGCCGCCGAGCGTGCGCGCGAGCCGATAGCGCTCCTCGGCTTGCGTGAGATCGCCGGCTGCGGTGAAGAGATCGCCCCAATGAATCGCCGCCTCGCGCACGGCGGGGATGTCGAGCCCGCGATATTCGCTGATGATCTTTTCGTAAATGTCCGCGGCTTCCTTGTAATTCTTGAGGTAATTCCACTGGATGTCCGCGCCTTGCAGCAGCGCGGCGACGCGGAGCGAGGGAAGCTTGCCGGCGGCGGTGAGCGCCTCGTCCATGAGCTGGAGCGCCTCGGTGCCGCGGCCCTGCACGGCCAGCGCTTCCATGAGCTCGGTTTGCAGGGCGACGCGGCGCTTGAGATCGAGATCCGGTTGCGTGAGCAGATGCCGGCCGATCTTTTCCACGAGCGGCCAGCGATTCGGCTGTTCGGAAACGGTGAGAAAATCGAAGAGCGAGTTGACGCGCTGCGTGTCCCATTTCACCCAGTCGCTCGTGGTGAGAAGGTCGACGGCTTTGGCCAGCGAGAAGGGGCTGGTCGGCGACGGCGCGGCCCACATGTAGACGCGCTGCGTGATCGCCGGCTGCTCCGGGGCGGTCATGGTGACGAAGTACTCGCCCGATTTTAGATAGACGTGCGACGGCGCGCGGCCCTGTGCCTTGGTGCCGTCGCCGAAGTCCCACTGGGTGAGCGCGGGGTCTTTCATGGTGCGCCCCTGCGCCTCGAAATGAGCGATGTGGAACGTGATGCCGGGCGCGCTGAGCGTGTCGTCGATGCCCCAGGTGAACGTGGCCGCCGGCGCGCCGTTCGCGCCTTCGATGCCAATGGCCTCCGCCAGTGTGGCGCGTGCGAAGAAATCGCCGGTGACGAAGTTGGGGGTCAGCTTCTTTTTGCCCGTGTCGATCTTGGAATAAAGCGCGCAGGTCGGGACGAGCGCGTCGCTTCCGCAGACGTGATGGATCTCGATCGGGTGGATGCCGGCGGTCAGCTCCAACTCGATCCATTCGCTCGTGGGAAAGCGGACCGAGTAGCGATGCGGGCCGGGTTGGTCGAAGACGCGGTTGCCATCGACGAACAGGAACGCCGCGTCTTCCGCGCCGACGTGCAGCTTGTAGGTATCGGTCTCCGGGATCTTGAGCCAGCCGCGATAGGAGGCGGCGAAGTTCTTGATGTTGTCGGGCCGCGCCGGATTGACGTTCTGCACGATCATGTCCGCGAACGCGTTCGCGGTGACCGTGGTGCTTTTTTTCAGTCCCGCGACCACGTCGGCCCAGCTCGCGAGCGAATCGCCCGCCCAGTCGCGAAACTCCGAGGTGAGTCCTTCCTGGATGGGCGGGCCGTTGGCCGCGGGCCCCTTCGGATTGCCGGCGTAAGCCCAGTACAGGGAGTCGTTGCCGTGGCGCTTGAACTGGATGAGCGTGTCGCCCTTCGGATTGTGCGAGAGGACGCAGACGGGGATCAGCTCGCCGGCTTGCGACTGCACGCAAATGTCCGAGCCATCGGCGCGCAGCCAGCCCGCGGCGGGGAGGCGCGCGATGATGGATTCGGTGATCAGCTTTTCATTCGTGAAATCGCCGACGGGTCGCAGCGGGAAGCGGACGCGATAGCCGGCGACCCACGCGGGCGCGTCGCCGGCGGGCGTCGGCGCCGGGCCGGCGGGCGCACCGGCCAGCAGCGGCAGGGCGACGAGTAGCCAAAGCCAGAGCGCGGCACCG
>DASYIS010000132.1:0-32025 GCA_035997375.1 Chthoniobacteraceae bacterium | reverse complement strand
CTCGCCGACCGGCCGGCGCTCCGCATACATCCGCTCGTGGCTTCACGTCCAGCGTGCGCGCGAGCGATTCGGCGAGGGCGCCGAATCGAGCACGCGGGGCGCGTGCGCTCCCCGGGCCGGGTCGCCTGCGGCGCGGCGATTGATCTTCAGAGTTCACCGCCCCCCCGAAAATCCCTGTCATCCGCTTGCTCTCCGGCGCTTCTCGGCTAGTTTGCCGCCGCTCTTTGCCGGAGAGCGACCCTTGCGATTGTTTGTGACATTTCGTTCAGACAGGGCTAATCCCACCCGGCTCACCCCATGTCGAAGACCTTAGTCATTGCAGAAAAACCCAGCGTCGCCGGCGATATCGCCAAGGCGCTGGGCAAGTTTGAGAAGCACACGGACTTCTTCGAAAACGACCAGTACGTGATCTCCTCGGCCGTCGGCCACATGTACGAGATCGCCCCGCCCGAGGGGTTCGAGCCGGCGCGCGGGAAGTGGAATATCGAGAATCTCCCGTCGCTCCCGCCGACCTTCGCGCTGGTGCCGATCGAGCGCAACGCCGGCCGCCTGAAGACGCTCAAGCAGCTCCTCAAGCGCAAGGATATCGGCGACGTCATCAACGCCTGCGACGCCGGCCGGGAAGGGGAGCTGATCTTCCGCAACATCGTCCGCGGGGCCAACAGCAAGCAACCGCTGCGGCGGCTCTGGCTCCAGTCGATGACGACCGACGCGATCCGCAATGCCTTCGCGGCGCTGCGGACCGACCAGGAGATGCAGCCGCTGGCCGATGCCGCGCTCAGCCGCAGCGAGTCGGACTGGCTGGTCGGGATCAACGCGACCCGCGCGCTGACCGCCTTCAATTCGCAGGGCGGCGGTTTTCAAAAGACGACCTCGGGCCGCGTGCAGACGCCGACCCTCGCCATCCTCGCCGAGCGCGAGGAGAAGATCCGGCGCTTTGTCGCGAAGACCTACTTCGAGGTGCTCGCCGATTTCGGCGTCGCCGCCGGCTCCTACCGCGGCCGCTGGTTCGATCCCGCCTTCAAGAAAGGCGCGGAGGAAGACACGCGCGCCGAGCGGATTTGGGAGAAGGAAAAAGCCGAGGCGATCCGCGACAAGTGCCAGGGCAAGCCGGGAACGATCGAGGAAGAGAAGAAGGCCTCCACGCAGGCGCCGCCGCTGTTGTACGATCTCACGACGCTCCAGCGCGAGGCGAACGGCCGCCACGGTTTCCCCGCGAAGATGACGCTGCAGATCGCGCAGGCGCTCTACGAGAAGCACAAGGCGCTCACGTATCCGCGAACCGATTCGCGCTACCTGCCCGAGGACCACCTCGCGACGGCGAAGCAGGTCATGGGTTCGTTCGCCGATCCCACCCTGGCGCGGCATGCGACCCACGCGCTCCAGCAGGGCTGGGTGAAGCCGAACAAGCGCATCTTCAACAACACGAAGGTGAGCGACCACTTTGCGATCGTCCCGACGGGGACGGCGCCGAAGGCCTTGAGCGACGCCGAGCAGAAGATCTTCGATCTCGTCTCGCGGCGCTTCATCGCGGTCTTTTACCCGGCCGCGCAATTCGAGCTGACCACGCGCATCACGACAGTCGAGAACGAGAAGTTCAAGACGGACGGCAAGATCATCATCGATCCCGGCTGGCAGGCGGTCTACGGCAAACAGGCGGAGAGCGACGAGGAGGGCGACCGCGTGTTGGTGGCGCTGGCCGACGGCGAGCGCACCGCGAAGACCGAAAACATTGAGGTGAAGGAGAGCGAGACGAAGCCGCCGGCGCGCTTCAACGAAGCGACGCTGCTGAGTGCCATGGAAGGGGCGGGGAAATTTGTCGACGACGAGGCGCTGCGCGAAGCCATGGCCGAGCGCGGACTCGGCACGCCGGCGACGCGCGCCCAGGTCATCGAGGGGCTGATTTACGAAGGGTATCTGCTGCGCCAGGGCAAGGAGTTGATTGTGACCCAAAAGGGGCTCTCGCTCATCACGCTCCTGCGCAATCTCGACGCCGACACGTTGACCAAGCCGGAACTGACGGGCGAATGGGAGGCCAAGCTGCGACAGATGGAGCGCGGGCAAATCTCGCGCGAGTCCTTCATGGAGGACATCCGCCGGTTGACGACGGACATCGTGACGAAGGTGCGCGGCGGGATGGGGAAGGAGATCACCGGCGAGTTTCACCCGATCGAGGTGCCGTGCCCGCGCTGTGGCGGCGGCCCGTTCAAGGAGACCTTCCGCGCCTTCGAGTGCGAGGGGTGCCATCTGCTCATCTGGAAAACGATGGCCGGCCGCGAGCTGGAGCGCTCCGAAGTGGAGACGCTGCTGCGCGAAAAGCGCGTCGGCCCGCTCCAGGATTTTCGCTCCAAGATGGGGCGGCCGTTCAACGCCGTCGTGATGTTGAACGAGGAGGACTGGAAGCAGAAGTTCGACTTCGAGAACGACGCCGCCAAGGAAGGCGAGACGCCGGAGTGGATCAACCTCGAGCCGCTCGGTCTCTGCCCCGCCTGCAAAAAAGGCGAGGTCTTCGAGACCGCGACGACGTTCCAATGCGACCGCACGCACCTGAAGGAATGCACCTTCCGCATGGGCAAGGCGATCCTGCAACGGACCATCCCGCGCGAGCAGGCGATCAAGCTCGTGACGACCGGCAAGACCGACTTGCTCCCGCGCTTCATCTCCAAGAAAGGCCGCGCCTTTGCGGCGTTCCTGGTGCTGGAGGAGAAGGGGAAAGTCGGCTTCGAGTTCGAGAAACGCGACCCGGCGAAAGCCAAAGGCAAGCCGCCGGCGCGGGCGAAGGCGAAGGCGTGAGGCTCAGAGTGCGCCGGGCGGATCGAGCAAACGCCGCGGGATATCGCGCCAGCCCGAAATCGCCCGAAATCCGATAAGGTCGTTTCCTTCGACACGATAGAATACAAGATTCGATTGGAAGGGTTTGTTGACGACACGGCGCCGCAACCCGGCGAGTCGCTCGGGTCGAAACCGACATTGCGTCCCCAAAGTCGGATGTTCAGCTAGTTCCCGCATCGTTTGATCCACCGCCCGGATATACGCCAGGCCGAGTTCTTCATCCCGTTGCTCCCTGTACCACTCCAGTTGCAAGTCAAGGTCCTGAGTGAAGTCGTCCGTCAAGACGACGTTCAAGCTCATACCGCGCGTGGTTCGGCCAAACGGCGTTTGGCTCGCTCCAGCAACTCGCCCTCTTGGTAAACACGCCGGGGGCTGTCGAGAGCCGCGAGCAACGCCGCCTCCAAGTGCTCGTTTTGGACGAGATTTTCCTCCCACTGCTCCTCGATGATTCGATTTACCGCCTCGTCCGCAGAGGAAAAATGCCCAGCCATCAATCGCTCTTTCACAAGCTGTTCGGTTCGCTCATTCAGGGTCACCGTCATGACGCCATCTTCGCGGATTCCGGCGACCTCGTCAACTGCCCGCGCATTCCGGGTTAGGGAGCCATTCATCCCGCCTCCGAGAATTGGCCCTTGCGGTACGGATGGTTGGGCTTCCCAACCGTGGACAGGAGCTCCGCCCGGACTTGGTCATACTCAAGGCCGCCGTCCGCCTCTTGATTTGCAATCAGGGCGTTCACGGCCTCATCCGGAGTCGCGTAGCGACCCTTCTTTAGGTGCTCCGCGACGATTGCTTCGGTATGCGGATTCAGGACGACGGTCATGCAATTATCTTCTCTGTCTGAGGACCATTCGTCAACTCTCCGGAGAGGTGATGCGTCATCCGACCTTGGGTCGTGGAATCGGGCGACTTCGTCAACCGGCCGCGCATTCCGAGTTGCACACTCTCTGCCCTCCCGCCACCCTCTCCACCCCATGTCCTCCGATTTCCGCTAGCCTCGCTGGAGCCCGAACAGGAATGCACGTCATGGCGCCGGCTGAAGACCCTCCCGCTCCCACGCTGAGCCGGCGGCTTACGCCGTTTTTCCAGCAGGGCTTCTTTCGTCCGCTGGCCCGGCCCTCGGCGCCGGTCTATGTCGATTTCATCGATCGCTTCGAGGCGCGCAGCGATGAGGACGGGCAGCTTTCGCATGAGGAGACGCTCGGCCTGCTCCGCGATACGCTGCAGCTCAATCCCACCGCGGCGCTGGATGTCGACGAGGGTGGCGATACGCAGGATGTGCGCTTGAAGGCGGGCAAGCTTTTCAACCAACTCCTGCAAGCCGGTTGGCTGCAGGAGCGGCGGATGAGCATCGACGAGCGCTGGGTGACGCTCGCCCCGTCCGTGCGGCCGCTCTTGCGCAGCTTGCGCGAGGTGGCGCAGGACGACCTCGCGGAGCTAAAGGACTTCGCCGCCACGGTGCGTTCGATTTGCGATACGCTGCTCGCGGACGGCGTGCTCGATCCCCACCGGCGCACGCCGGAAGAGCTGCGGCAGGTCGTCCGCGAGCTGACCGAGCGCGTGGGGCATGCGGGCGACCAGATGCTCGCCCTGGAGAGCCTCGTGCTGAAGTACGAGCGCAAGCAGCGCGAGAGCCGCTCGGCGAGCGAAACGCTGGGCCGCCTGCTCGTGGAGTTCCATGAAGGCGACCACATGATCTGCTACGACACGTTGCAGAGCGGCGGCCTGCTGCCAAAGCTCAAGCAGGCGCGACTCGTCGTGCAGGACGCCATCGCGAATCCCTTTGTGAAAGAGCACCTCGCGCAGGGGCTCGCCGCACACAAGAGCCTCGACGAAACCGTCGCCTACGGCGAGGCGGAGGCCGTGCTCGGAAAGCTCGAGCGCGAGCTCGCCGGCCTGCCCGCGAAGCAGCGCCTGGTCGATGGGCGAGTGGCGGATTTCAACCGGCTGTCGGCGCAGCGTTACCGGTACCAGACGGAGATCCGCGGCCGGCGGCCCGAGCAGGTGAAGGAGTACCTCCAGGCCGCCGCCCAGCGCCATGCCGGCCAGTCGTTCAGCGACCTCGCGAAGGAGCCAGGCCTGCCGCTTCTCAGCCCGGAGGTGAAGGTCTACTTCGGCCGCCACTCGCTGCCGCTGCCGCGCAAGGCCCGCGCTCCGGTCGACCTCAGCTTCAGCGGCGCGGCGCGCGAGGGCGATCCGTTCGATCTCCAGGAGCTCATCCGCCGGCGCAATCGCGTCGCCATCACGCCGCAACGCGCCGCGCGCTTGATTGAGCAATACCTGCCGAAGGTCGGCGACCGCATCAGCACCGCGGAGTTCCATCTCGTCTCGGAGGAAGACGATTTGCTCGACCTGCTGGCCGCGCTCTCCTTTCACCGCGCCGGCGGCGGACGCCGGCTGCTGCGCTGGAAAGTCGAGCATGCCCGCCAGGAGCACGGGCTGGAGCCGGAAAAGATCCCGCTCGACCGGCAGGCCGGCCGGCTCATCGAGCGCGTCACCCTCGAGCGCCTGCCATGATTCGCTGGCCCAAATTTCTGGGAGCACGTCCCCGAGCAGGATCGGCCGCCGCTCCGCTCGATCGTCGCGGAGTTGCTCTCGACCGGCGTCCTCTTCGGCGACGCCGGGCGGGAGCGCGAGCTCTTCCTCATGGCGCGGGAATATGAGGCCGACCTCGCGGATTACCTCGTCGTCGCCGGCCTCGAGCTCTTCCAGGATCCCGAGCGCCCGCTCTTTCAGGCGCGCCCGATCCCGAGCGAGTGCGGGCTGATGGCGAAGTTCAGTAAAGACGAGACCCTGGTCGTGCTCACCCTCTGGCGCATTTATGACGAGTTGCGCCTGGAGCAGGCGACCGAGGCGATCGTCATCACCGCCAACGATCTCGACGGCCGGCTCAAGCTCTACTTCGAGAACATCACGCTGCCCACCGAGGGCCACCTCGAGCGCATGCTGACGAAGCTCCGCCAGCGCCGGTTCATTCGCTTTCGGGCGGACGAATTGAAGTTCGGCGATTCGCGCATCGAGATCCTGCCCACGCTCGCGCGCGCCATTCCCTTCGACAGCCCGGCGGACTGGAGCGAGTACGCCGGCCTGTTCCAGAAAGGCGAGCCCGCGGAGGAGGCGCCTCCGGCATGAACCGCCGCATCTCGCTCAGCCGCATCATCGCGATCAACTGGTACGGCTTTCGGCAGATCATCGACGTGGAGGAGACGATCCTCATGTCGGGCGTCTCCGGCACGGGCAAGTCGGCGCTGCTCGACCTGGTGCAGCGCGTCCTCCTCGGCGAGCACTGGCGGTCGAATCGCGCCGCCGCCGGCGCGATGCGCGGCCGCTCCGAGGTGAGCTACGTCCTCTGCGACACGAACACGACGCGCAACGGCGAGCCGCACTACACCAATCGCAGCCGCGCCAGCTACATCGCCCTCGAGTTCACCTGGCCGGCGGAGAAGGGCGAGCCGCGCCGCGAGACCTGGGGCTGGCGGATCCAGTACGACAGCCCGACCTCGGACCCGCGGCGCGTCTATTTTTGCATCCCCGAGCGCGCGGGCTGGGAGAGTTTCTCGAAAGCGAACGAGCTCCTCGACGAGGATGAATTCAAGACCTTCATTCGCCGCGAGCATGGCCACGACTGCCTCTACTCCACCCAGCGCGAGTACCTGGCGGAGATGGCGACGCCGCAGCACCTCTATTTCAATGAGGAGCAGCTCCACAAGACGATGCCCAAGGCGATCGCCTTTGAGCCGGAGGAGAACATGGAGCAGTTCATCCGCGAGTTCATCCTGGAGGAGTCGCCGATCGATGTGCGCGACGTGCGCAAGTCCGTCATCGCCTATCGCGAGACGCAGGAGCGGCTGCTGAAGCAGGAAGACGAGGCGAAATTCCTGCGGCGCGTGCGCGAGTTTCACACCGAGTACGAGCGCGAGCGGCGCACCGCGCTCCTCTGCGCGCACCTCGGCGCGGTGCTGGAGGAAATGCGGTTGCGCGAGCTCCTCGCGCAGCACCGGGCAAAGCTGGAGCAGCTCGAGGCGAGCAACGCCAGCGACAACCAAGCGTTCGCCGCGAAGACCGAGGAAGCGGCGCGTCTGAAAGCGGCGCTGGAGCAATTCACCCTTGATGCCGACGAGGCGGAATTGCAGTCGAAGCGCAGCGAACAGCACGGGAAGCTGCGCGAGAGAACGCTCCTCCAGGAAGCGCAGCAATCTGTCCGCGACCGGCTGCGCACGCTGGGCCGGCGCTGGCGCGAGTGGCTGCAGCGCGGTGCCGAGCAGCAGCTCGAAGGGCTCGCCGAAGTGCTGACCGTCGAACCGGCCTGGCTCGACGCGCTCGGCGCGTTCGACGAAGCCGAAGGCCTGCAGGCGATCCCCTTGCTCGCCGCGCGCTTCAACGAATTGTTCCATGGCATCCGCCAGCTCCTGGAGCCGCTGGAGATCGACGCGAAAGCGGCCGAGGCCAAACTGCGCACGCTCGCCTCCGAGCTGGAGCGGCTGGAGAAAGGGCAGACGCCCGGCGACTTCCCGCTCCTCCTCGCGACCCGCCAGGCGCTGGCGAAATCGACCGCCGTGCCGGAGCAACTTTGCCGGATGATCGAGGTCAACCCCGACGCCGAGACCGACGGCTGGCGCCGCGCGCTGGAACTCGTCCTCGGCCGCAACCGCTTCGCCATCGTCGTGGAATCGATGGACGACTATCGCGTCGCGATGGATCTGTTGCGCCGGCAGGGGCGCGGCGACGAGTCGATCGTCCATCCGCGCGAGGCCACGGAATTGAACGCGAAACCGGTGCCGGGCTCGCTGGCGGAAAAGGTGACGATCGGCTCCGGCAGTGAGCAGCAGCGGAAGATCGCCGGCGCGTTTGTGCTTCACCTCGTCGGCCGCATCATCGCGGCGAAGACGACCGACGAAATGGACCGGGCGCCGGAGCGCGCAGTCATGCGCGATGGCACTTACAAACAGAAGCCGATCCGCCGCAAGCTGACGCAGCCGGAGAAGCTCGATTTCACCCTGGGCTTGAAGCGGTTGCGGGAAAACCTGCTGCGTGAGCAAAGGGAAACAACCACGCTCCGCGACGTCGCGCTCGCGCAGATCGGCGCGGTGCGCGGGTGGGTCGATCTCGGCAAGCGGGAGTGGGAACTCGGCGACGCGCGCCTGCAGCCAGGAGCTCTATCGCCTGCCCGAGCTCGAGGCGCAATTGGCCACGTTGAAGGCGCGCATCGAGTTCCTGGAAACGCCGGAGCGGGAGGCGCGCATCCGCACGCTGCAGGAGATGCGCGAGCAACTCGGCCTGGCGAATATGGCCATCGGCAAATTGAATTCCGCGCGGGAGGGTTACGCGCGTCAGCGCAAGTTGCTCGACGAGTCCATCGAGAGCACGGGCGAGCGGTTGCAAGCGCAGGAACTGGAGGCCGGGCTCAGCCGCGGCGGCCTGCCGGCGGATGTGCACGGGGAGGAAATCTCCGCGCAGACAGATGCGTTGCGGGCGGAATTCAAGATGTGGGACGAGCGCAAGAACGAAGCCGAAAAGCGCGCCGCGAAAGCCCGCGCCAATGCGAACGAAGCGCGCGACCGTCGCAACAAGGAGCGCCATGCGATGATCGGCGCCGTGAATCCCGACGGCCGGCTGCGCCATCCGGAGTACCGCCACGATTACGATCCCGACGACGAGGACAACGAGCGCTGGGACGCGCGGCTGCGCACGCTCGAGGAGTTCGAGCTTGAGCACTTTCGCGAACTCGCCGCCGCTCGTCGCCTGGACTGGGAACGGCGGCTGCGCGAGCACGTCCTCAACCGGCTGAATGACAACCTCCAGGCCGCGGAGCGGACGGTGAAGGACCTGCGCAAATATCTCGACCGCCAGGTGCGCGGGCATCGCTACGAGATCAGCCAGCGGCGCGACCCGGCCTTTCACACCTTGTTCTCCCTCCTCGATCCGGGGTTCGAGCTGACCGATGAGCTGATCGCCTCCACGCGCGGCTCCGAGGTGCAACAGGCGATGCAGGAGCTGATGGCCGCCGTGGAGTCCTCCGACAAAAGCGACGAACGCGCGCGGCGGCTGCTCGATTACCGCTACTACCACAACTACGACCTCGAGATGATCCGTGTGGGTGCGCCGGGCGGGGTGAAGGCGCAGCCGATCTCGCTCGGGCGCAGCGGACGCAACCTCTCCGGGGGAGAAAACCAGGCGCCCTTCTTTATCTCCATGCTGGCTGCGTTTCGCCGGGTCTACGATCTCGGCGGCAGCCGCTCGATGCATCTCGGCCTGGTGGTGATGGATGAGGCCTTCGCGAAGCTCTCGGGCGACGGGGTGGAGGATTGCCTGGAGCTGGCCCGGGAGTTCGAGCTGCAACTGCTCATGGCTTTTCCCGTGGACCGGCTCGGCGTCATGGCCCCCTTCGCGCACACGATCATTCTCTGCGAGAAGGAGGAGGAGCGCGATGCGGCGGGCTACGTGACCCGCGTCGACAACATCCCCACCCGCCTCACCGCGCAGCAGGCCATCGAGTCACTCACGTGAAGGCCGACGACCCAGAGTGGCGGAAGTTCCCGATCTTTCGCGCCTTCTTTCTCCAATGGCGCACGGCGCGAGGCGCCGCGGAACCGGCGGCATTTCGCAAACGCTTTTCGCGCGATTGGGAAGAGCTGTTGCGCGATGCTGGCCTGTTGTCCGCGATCGATCGCCGCGAGGCGGTGTGGGACGCGCGCGTGCTGCAAGGCGCCGGAATGCTCGACCTGCAGACGCGCTCCCAGCGGCCGGAGGAAATCCTGAGCGTGTGCCTGCCCCTCGCGGCCGAACCGCGCCTGCGCCTGCTCTTTGCGGACGAGCTGCCACAGAAAGCGCCGGCTTTCGACTTCACGTCGGTCGACTGGGCGCCCGAGCTCGCCTTCCTCAGGGACGGCGGCGTGCTCGTGGCGCCCGAGGATTTGCTGAGGCTCAATGAGTTTTTCCGAAGTGGCGGCGCCGCGACGGAGCTGAACCTCAAGGAGCGGTCGCTGCAGATATTCGGCGACGAGAAGCGACTCGACGCCCTGCGCGCCACCACCCTCCTGCGGGAGGACCGCCTCTCGCTCGCCGCGCTCCGGTGCCACCTGGTCGCGGAGCCGCTCGGCTGGCAACGCGGACCACGGTCCACGGGCCGTCTCTTGGTCGTGGAAAACGCCTGCACCTGGGAGACCTACGCCCGCTGGAACCACGATGCGGGCCTCTTCTCCGCGATCGTGTACGGCGGCGGCAACCGCTTTATGGACAGCGTCGTCCGCCTGTGTGACCTGTTCGCCGAAGTCGGCGCGGCGTCACGCGTCTTCTACTTCGGCGACCTCGATCCGCAGGGCCTCCGCATCCCGCGCGTCGCCTCGCAAGCCGCCCGGCGCCACGGCCTGCCGGCGATTGAGCCCGACCTCTGGAGCTACCAGCACTTGCTGGCGATCGGGAAGCCCAGCCCGCAGAGCGACCCGAGCGAGGCCGCGGAGGTCGATCTTGCCTGGCTCGGCGAACTGAGAGAGCAGGCCGCCGCGTTGCTGAAGGCCGGCTCGCGCCTTGCGCAGGAGAACCTGCATGCGCAGTGGCTCCGGGGGCAACAGTGGGTTGAGCCGGCCGACCGTGGCGCCGGCTGAGACTGTTTTCAACTGCGTATCTCAGTGGGCGTTTGGCGGTTGAAGCAAGCGCCGTTGCAGATCCCGCATGCCGTGGATCGCACGAAACGCCACGAGCTCCGTCGATGAGTAACGATAGAATAAAACGTGCCGATTGAACGGCTTGAGCACCGGAAAGAAACGGAGGTCGGCCAAAGAAGGCCGGGTGAACGAACACCGCGTTCCGATACCGGGGCTCCTCGCGAGCAGTTCCAGCGTCGCATTCACCGCTTCTACGTAACCCTCGGCGAGCGTTTCGTCGCGTTGCGCAGCGTACCATCGGCCGTACATGACTACATCGGCGGGAAAGTACTTTGCGTGAACAACGGCCAGGCTCATTGCTCCGCGCCCCGGCGGATTTCGCGCATCACCATTTCCTTAAACTCGCCGGCGCGATACGGCACGGTCGGTTCTTTGACGGCCTCAAGCAGGGAGGCCTCGACCTCATCAAAGCCCATGCCTCCATCTGAGAATTGCTCGCGCAACGCAAAGTCAATCACCTCGTCCGCGGAAGCATAGCGTCCCGACTTCAACTCCTCCGCGATAAGCTCTTCGCTGCGCCGGCTAATTTTGACGGTCATCCTCTGATTTTCGCGCGCACACCACCGGGAGTCAATTGTTCTCAAGGCGCGCCGACCTTCGCGCCCGCCTGCTGCCTCGCACGTTCCATGAACTCCTCTTCGACAAACACATGGCGTGGACTGTCGCTGAGCTTCACGGTCCTGCGCTCCATCCGCACGGAATCTGACGCTCTCGTCAACCTGTCCGCAGTTTCCAGGTTGCACGAGCCTCATTCCCCCGCCACCTTCTCCCTTCCATGTCCTTCGATTTCCGATCCGTCGATCTTCCGGCCCTCCGCGCGCGTTTGAGCGAGTTGCGGAGGTATCTTTGACTTGCCACGCCTCCAAGCGCGCCTCGCCGAGCTCGAGGGGCTGATGGCGGAGCCGGATTTCTGGAGCCACAAGGAGCGCGCGCAACAGCAGGTCGAGGAGGTCTCGTCGATTCGCGGGAAGATCACGCCCGTGGTGCAGGTCCAAGGCCGGCTCGACGACCTCGCGGCCTTGATCGAGCTGGCGCGCGAAGAGGCCGATCCGACCGAGGTCGCGGCCGAGATTGAGAAGGAACATGCCGCCGTCATCGCCGAACTCGGGATGGTCGAGCTCAAGATGCTCCTCTCGGGTCCGAACGACCGCAACGACGCCTTTCTCAGCGTGCAATCCGGCGCCGGCGGCACGGAGGCGTGCGACTGGGCGGATATGCTTTTGCGCATGTACCAGCGCTGGTGCGAGCGCAAGGGGTACACGACGACGATCGTCGACCTCCAGCACGGCGACGAAGTCGGCATCAAGTCCGCGACCATCCGCGTGCATGGGGAGTACGCCTTTGGCAATCTCGCCACCGAGCGCGGGGTCCATCGGCTCGTGCGCATCTCGCCCTTCGACTCGAACAAACGCCGCCACACCTCGTTCGCCGGCGTCGATGTCGTGCCCGAGCTGCCGGAGAGCGCGCCCATCGAGATCAACCCCGCGGAGATCGAGTTCGACACCTACCGCTCCGGCGGCAAGGGCGGGCAGAACGTCAACAAAGTCGAGACCGCCGTGCGGGTGCGTCATTTGCCGACCGGCATCGTCGCCGCGTGCCAGAGCGAGCGCTCGCAAGGGCTCAACCGCCAACTCGCGCTGCGGATGCTGCAGGCCAAGCTCCAGCAGATCGAGATCGACAAGCAAATCGCGCAGACGAATCGCGAGCATCATGAACGCGCCGACGTCGCGTTTGGCTCGCAGATCCGGTCGTATGTTTTCCAACCGTATCAGATGATCAAGGATCTGCGCACCGGGGTGCAGACTTCGGCCATCCAGGATGTGATGGATGGCGATCTTGACGACTTTATCGAAGGCAAGCTGCGCGGGCTGAAAGCCGGCGAGAGCGCCGGCGATCTGGAAGACGAGTAGTTCGACCGATCAACCTGGAGTTATGCAAGCTATGTCTGGATGCTGATCCAATGGCCCGCTTCCAAACCGGCGGCTTAGTCCTAACAAATGCGCCGCGCCTATCGTTTACCTCCCATGAACCGCCTCCCGCTTCTCGCCCTTCTCGCCTCCGTCAGCGCAGCCTTGGCCGATGACCCGGCGCTGACGGTGTATAACAAGAATTTTGCCGTGGTCCGCGAGAGCGTGCCGCTCGACCTGAAGGCCGGCGTGACGCAGGTGCAGTTTGCGGGGGCGACGGAGCAGGTGGAGGCGAGCTCGGTCATCTTGCGCGACCCGGCCGGGAAGGTGAACTTTTCGATCCTGGAGCAAAACTACCGCAACGATCCGGTCTCCGAGTCGCTGCTGCTGTCGCTCAATGAAGGGAAGACGATCAACTTTCTCGTGAAAGAGCAGAACAAGCCGGACCGAACGGTGGCCGGGAAAGTGATCCGCAGCGGACACATGGCGCCGATCTACTTTTCCGGCGGCAATTACCAGCAGCAGCAGGCGTGGCAGCAGAGCCGGCAGGCGCTGAGCCAGCCGATCATCGAAGTCGAAGGGCAGTTGCGCTTTTCGCTGCCCGGCCAGCCGCTCTTTCCCGCGCTCGGCGACGACACGGTCTTGAAGCCGACGCTGCTCTGGCAGATTTCGAGCGCCGCGCCGGCGAAGCTGAACGCGGAGTTGAGCTATGTCACCGGCGGACTTTCCTGGCTGGCGGACTATAACATCGTTGCACCGGAGAAAGGCGATCTGCTCGACATCGTCGGCTGGGTGACGGTGGACAACCAAAGCGGCAAGGTCTTCAACAACGCGCACCTCAAGCTGATCGCCGGCGACGTCCGCAAGGATCAGCCGGACGACGGGCGGCCCATGAAAGCAGCGCGCGACGGTTTGATGACGATGTCTGGAAGCACGGCCAACGTGACGGAGAAGACATTCGACGAATATCACATGTACACGCTCGCGCGGCCAAGCACGCTGCACGACCGCGAAACGAAGCAGGTCGAGTTCATCCGCGCGGCCGGCGTGCAGTCGCAGCGGCTCTATATCTACGACGGCCTGAAGACAAATCAGCAGTACCGCGGCTATCGCGCGGAGCAGCTTCGCCAGGATCCGAATTACGGCACCGAGTCGAATCCGAAGGTCTGGGTGATGCGCGAGTTTAAGAACTCCGAGGCGAATCATCTTGGCATGCCGCTGCCCGCCGGGCGTGTCCGCTTCTATCGGCAGGATGGCGAACAGGTGCAGTTTACCGGGGAGAACACGATCGACCATACGCCGAAGGACGAGACGCTGCGCATTTATACGGGTGACGCCTTCGACATCGTGGGCGAGCGCAAACGGACGAACTTCCGGGTCGATGGCTCCAACAGCAACGCCGACGAGTCGTTTGAGATCAAAGTGCGCAATCACAAGACCGAGCCGGCCGAGGTGCGCGTGGTGGAGCATCTCTATCGCTGGGTCAATTGGAAGATCAAGAAGAGCTCGGAGCCTTACACGAAGACCGATTCCCAGGTGATGGAGTTTCGCGTGACGCTCAAGCCGGACGAAGAGCGGGTCATTACTTATGATGTGCACTATTCCTGGTAACCGAATGAAATTCCCTTTCGTGGCGGCGTGGCTCGCCGGTGTCTCTCCGGCCTTCGCGGCCGATCCCGCGCTGACGGTCTACAACCAGAACTTCGCGGTCGTCCGCGAAGTGGTGCCGCTCGACCTGCAGGCCGGCGTGACGCAGGTGAAGTTCACCGGCGCCACGGAGCGGGTCGAGGCGAGCTCCGTCATTCTCCGCGACCCGGCGGGGAAGGTGCCGTTTTCCGTCCTGGAGCAGAATTATCGCAACGATCCCGTCTCGGAGGGGCTGCTTCTTTCGCTGAATGAGGGGAAGACGATCGGCTTTCTGGTGCATGAGCTGAACAAGCCCGACCGCACGGTGCAGGGGAAAATCATTCGCAGCGGCTATCAGCCCGGGATGCAGCGTCTCTACCAGATGGGTCTACCTCCCTTGAGTCAGCCCATTATTGAAGTCGAGGGGCTGCTCCGGTTTTCGTTGCCGGGGCAGCCGCTCTTTCCCGCGCTGGGCGGCGACACCATTCTAAAGCCGACACTTTCGTGGCAGATCGCGAGCGAACGGCCGGCGAAGCTCGACGCGGAGCTTAGTTATATTACCAAGGGCCTCTCCTGGCTGGCGGATTATAACATTGTCGCGCCCGAGAAGGGCGATCTGCTCGACCTCGTCGGCTGGGTCACGATCGAGAACAAGAGCGGCAAGACATTCACCAACGCCCACCTCAAGCTCATCGCGGGCGATGTTCGCAAAGAGCAGGACGAGGAGGAACTTGACGCGGATGCTCGCATCCCCGGTACAGCCGGCGCCCCGCTGGCGGCACCGGCTCCGAATGTCACCGAGAAGACATTCGACGAATATCACCTCTACAATCTCGCGCGCCCGAGCACCCTGCACGACCGCGAGACGAAGCAGGTGGAATTCATCCGCGCCGCGCAAGTGCCGTCGCAGCGTCTGTATATCTATGACGGTCTGCGATCGTCACCTCAGTACCGGGGCTATGGCGCGGAACAGCTCCGCGAGGACCCCGGCTACGGCACCGACTCGAATCCGAAGGTCTGGGTCATGCGCGAGTTCAAGAACTCCGAGGCGAATCACCTCGGGATGCCGCTCCCGGCCGGGCGCGTCCGCTTCTACCGGCAGGATGGCGAGTCGGTGGAGTTTACCGGCGAAAACAAGATCGACCACACCGCCAAAGACGAGACGCTGCGCATCTACACCGGCGACGCCTTCGATATCGTCGGCGAGCGGAAGCGGACGAACTTCCAGGTGGATAACGCGAACCACATGGCGGACGAGTCTTTTGAGATCAAGCTGCGCAATCACAAGCGCGAGCCGGTCGAGGTCCGGGTCGTGGAGCACCTTTACCGCTGGGTCAATTGGGTGATCAAGAAGCGCTCGGCCCCCTTCACCAAGACGGACTCGCAAGCAATGGAGTTTCGCGTGACCCTCAAGCCGGATGAGGAGCGGGTCGTGACTTACGACGTGCATTATTCGTGGTAAGCCGGCGGCGACATACCGTGGCGACCAAATTCCTTTTCTTCGACGCCGCGGGCACGCTCATTCATCTGCCGCGGAGCGCGGGGGCGCGGTATCGGGACGTGGCGCTGCGTCACGGGCTCGACGTGCCGGAGGCGTCGTTCAACACGGCCTTTCGCACCGCGTGGAAGGCCGCCGCGCCGCCGGCGACCACCCGCGAGCCGCGGCCCGATGACGACCGCGGCTGGTGGCAGGCGCTCGTCTGGCACGTGCTCGACCTCTGCGCGGCGCCGGCGGAATTCGCGCGCGCGCCTTTCTTTGCGGAGCTCTATCACGAGTTCACGAAGCCGGGCGTCTGGGCGCTGTATCCGGAGGCGATCGAGGTGCTCACCGCGCTGCGCGAGCGGTACCGGCTCGGCATCATCTCGAATTTCGACGGCCGGCTGCGGCCGATTCTCGCGAACCTCGGCGTGTTGGATTTCTTCGAGCTTGTCGTCATTTCCAGCGAGGCCGGTGCGGACAAACCCGACCCGTGGATCTACATCCGCGCGCTGCAGCTCGCCGGCGTTGCGCCGGGTGAGGCGGCACACGCGGGTGACGACCCGGCGGCCGACTGGCACGGCGCGCGCGCCGCCGGTCTGCGCTCCTTCGAGCTGGATCGGCCCCGGAATTCGCTGCGGGATTTTGTCGTGTGGCTCGCGTGATTTCGAGCGGGGCGCGGTAGAGGCGTGGAGCTGCGCGAAGCGTTCCAAAACCTGTGTAGAGGCGGCTCTCTTTTCGCTTTAAGTGAAAAGGTGCCGCCTCCAATTCCTTGAGTGTCTCCCATGAAGGCAGCGCTCAAGAAAATTCACGTGCCGCTTTGCTTGAACGCCGGTCCCGCGACCCACACGCAAGAAATTGGAGGCGGCACCTATTCGCTCAAAGCGAATAGAGAGCCGCCTCTACAACACTTGAACGAGAACTGGCGTACGTTTCAGTACCCGACGACAGAGCTTCGGCCGCCTAAGTCGGAACTACGAACGGCGCCCGCAGGGGATTGCCCTTGCGAAAAGCCCCGTGCATTCGCAACCTGCGCGTCCCCTCACGATGAACACTCCCACTTTGTTCGCGGTCCTGACGCTCGCTCTTTTTTCAGTGTCCGCGGCCGGCGAGCCCAAGCCGGTGCCGCGGATGCAGGCGGTCCCGCTGCCGCGCTCCGAGCTCTCCTTCCAGCGCGACGGCGAGGAGATCGCGCGCTACTACTTCGGCGCCGACCTCAAGCGCCCCTTTGTCTTTCCGCTCATCGGGCCGTCCGGGCGCTCGCTTACGCGCATGGGGCATCCGCACGACCCGGAGACGCACAGCCATCACAACTCCGTCTGGATCTCGCACCAGAGCGTGGACGGCGTCAATTTCTGGGAAGACCGGCCCGGTCCGCGCATCGCGCATAAGCGCATCCTGCAGTTCGTCGACGGCGACACGGAGGCCTTTGTGGAAGCCGAGAATGCGTGGCTGAATGCCGAGGGCGGCACGGTCATCCGCGAGTTTCGGCGGACGGCGGTGCAGCCGCTGGAGGGGAAGGAATGGCTGCTCCTGCTCGACCTGGAATTCCGCGCCGCCGACAAGCCGGTGACGTTCGGGCAGTCGGCCTTCGGCCTGGTCGGCGTGCGCATGGCGAAGACGATCGGCGTGAACGATGGCGGCGGCACGATTCGCAACTCCGAGGGCGGGGTCGACGAGGCCGGCTGCTTCCGCCTGCCCGCGCGCTGGGTCGATTACGCGGGGCCGATCGTGGAGGGAAAACAGGAGGGGATCACGCTGATGGATCATCCCTCGAACGTCCACTTTCCCGTGCCGTTTCACGTGCGCAACGATGGCTGGATGGGGGCGGCGTTCTCCTTCCCGGCGGCCGTGGAGGTGAAGCCGGGTGAGCCGCTGCGGCTGCGCTACGGCTTGTACGTCCATGCCGGCATGCCGGAGCCGGCGCGGCTGCAGGCGCGGTGGGAGGCGTTCGCGAAAAGCGAGTTCCGGGAGTTTGCGGAGAAGAAGAAGCCGTAGGTTCTCCTCTTCCTCTTCCTCTTCCTCTTCATCTCCGAGTGTCCGGCGCACGGGAGAAAGATGAAGATGATAATTACGACAAACAACGAACACGTTTTCGACGATCTTTGGGCTGCGGTGCGAGCGCTGAGCGAAGGAAGCCGTCCCGGAGGGACGAAGGAAATTAGCCGGTGGTGGAGCGAGGAACGAGCGGAACCACCGGAATCCTCAACCAAACGGAAACCGTCCCGGAGGGACGGTGGAAACGCTGACGGTCACGGTTCCGGCGCCTCCTCCGGGGCGCATCCGCGTGTGCGGTGGGTTCCGGTGGTTGCGCTCGTTACACTCGCTGCACCACCGGCTAATCTCCTTCGTCCCTCCGGGACGGCTGCATCTTCCGGCTCTGCCGGGTTAGGAAGATGAAGAAAAAGAGGAAGAGTTCGCAACGCTCGACCGTTGGACATCACGCCACCCAGTGCTATACTCCCCGCCCTCATGACCCGTCCTCTGTTTCGCGTCTTCCTGCTCGCGTTCCTCCTGATCTTCGGCGGGTGGCGCGCGTGGGCGGTGGACTGCAACGCGCAGGTGCTGGAGGCGATCCAGGGGATGCCGGAATATGGGACCTACTCGGCGTCGAAAGCCTCGTTCGATGGGCTCACGCGCGCGATCACCGTCCGGGGCGGCGCGCTCGCGGTCGACCCGTTGCAGGCGCGGCCGAGTTTCTGCTCAGGGGCGACGTACCTTGTCTTCGTGCGCGCGCTGGAGCGGTTGGCGGCGCAGGGTTCGCTCAACCTGGAGCCCGCCACGCTGCAGGCGCTGCTGGTGGCCGGCCAGCGCGACGGCCAGGGGATCTGGGGCCGATGGAATGCGAACGGACCCGGCACGGCGCGGCTCTTTTCCGAGCTGCAGCTCGGCCGTAACTTCTGCGAATTCTCCGAGGCCAAGCCCGGTGATTTCATGAAGATTTTCTGGACCGACGAGATCGGAAAAAAGGAGCGCGGCCACTCCGTGATCTACCTCGGCTCGAAAAAAATCGGCAGTCAGGAGTATATCCAGTTTTGGTCCAGCAACATGCCGACCCTGGCGGGCGATCGCTCCGGTTACGGCGAAAAGATCGTGCTGAAGTCCAAGATGGCGCGCGTGATTTTCTCGCGCCTCGAGCGGCCGGCGAACATCGCGCAAGCGCGCACGGTCTCCGGGACCGATGCCTTCCTCGCCGGGCTGCTCACCAAGAGCGTAACGATGGAAGACGTGAAGCGGATGTGCGGGCTTTGAGGGGAGACAAGAGACAATGAGACAATGAGAAGGGAGTCAGCGGGACGGTCGCTCCTCACCCCACGCGTGCCTCTGATCGTCTGATTGTCAGCCTCAGCGTCGAGCAGGCGCAGGGACCTTCTCTTCAATTTGGCCGGCTCCGTGGGCGTGGCCGTTGGTGATGGAGGGATCTCGCACGTCCTTCTCGATGAGCGTGATGATGTAATTGCTCAAAGACCGGCGATCCTTCTTGGCCTTGATTTTGGCCAGTTCAAGAAGGTCTTCGGGGCAACGGAAAGCTGTGTATTTACTCATGATTTTGGGGCCGGATGACTTCCGGCAAAGGGTTGTGGGAAGCGGCACCAGCCCGCGAAGCCCTTTGGTGGGCATCCAGTCGTTACAGACCGTTCATACTGAGGTATACGGAGACCCACGTCCTGATGGCCGCAAGGTGTGCGCATTTTCAGGGGTGAACCCGAGACCGATACAGCGCGAGGTAGGATTCGATGAGGTTCTCCCACGCGAAACGCGCGTGCGCGCATTCCGCGATCTGCGCGCGCACCGCGGCCGGGGCGACCGGCTGCGCGAGCCATGTTCGCAGCGCTTCCCCGACGCTCCCGCTCTGCGGATCGCAAATGAAGCCGCGCGGCGGCTCGAGCTGTGAGCCCCAGGGGGTGGTGCGGGTGGTCAGGACGGGAGTCCCGACTTGCAAGGCTTCCAGCACCGCCAGGCCGAAGTTTTCAGAAAAGGTGGGCAGGCAGAAAAGATCGGCGCCTTGAAAGTAGGACCAACGATCCTCGCCCCATACCGGCCCGATCCAGTCGATGCGCGGCAACCGGGGCGCGAGTCGCGCGGCGAGCGCTTTGAGCGAGCGGACGTAAGCGGGCTCGCCGGCGCCGACGACGACGAGCCGTCGCGGCGCGGCGGCCGGCTGGGCCGCCAGCGCTTCGAGGAGAAGCTCCACCCCTTTCTTCGGGTGCAGACGCGAAAGGAAGAGCAGCACGCGTTCGCCGGCCGGCCACCCGAGCCGCGCGCGGGCGGCTTCGTAGTCCGGGCGCGCTTCGCCGGTGAGGCCGAGCGGCAGGGTCTCGACGCACTGTCCCGGCAAACGATCGCGCAGCCGCGCGGCTTCCTGATCGCCCGTGGCCAGCAGCGCGGCGGCACCGCGGAGCAGCCGCTTTTCAAAGAGGTGATAGTACGGCCATTTCTTCCACCATTTGTGCCGCCACGCCCACGGCTCCAGCATGCCGTGTGGCGAGACAATGTACGGGACCCGCTGCTCGCGGCAGCGCCGCGCGGCGGCGACGTAGGAAGGTTGCCACAGGCCGTGGAGATGCACGACCGAACCGGGGACGAACGTGGCCGGCAGCTCGTAGTCGATCTTCACCCCCGCGTTTTCCAGGGCGGCGCAGAGCCCCTGGATCGCCGCATCGAGGCCGCCCTCGCGTTGGGCGGGCGGGGGCTGGAGGTGATGGACGATCACGCGGCGCGCCGGCGGGAGACCTCGTAGAGCGTCTCGTAGTGCTCCGCCATCCGGCTGAGCGGGAAATGGATCTCCGCGAGGCTGCGGGCCGCGCGGCTCAGTTGCTGCAAGCGCGCCGGACCTTCGATCGCCTTCCGCCATCCCTCGCCGCCGTCGAGACGGATGGAGTTCCCCGCATTCAGCAGTTGGATCTCGTCGTAGAAATTCGCCGAGACCGCGCACGGGAGCGCGGCCGAGAATGCCTCCAGCAAAGCGAGCGGAGCGCCGCCGGATTCCGCCACGTCGACATAGACATCGGCGGCGAAGAGCGAGGGGCGGACGTCGATCTGCCACGGCAGCCGGCGGGCCACCGTGTGCAGGCCGCGGGCGCGGACGGCCTCGTCCCACGCGGCGGCGAGCGGCCCTTCCCCGAGCCAGGCGAAGCGCGCGCGCGGCTCGGCCTGGTGAATGCGCGCGGCCTCCTCGAGGAAGAGGAGCGGGCGCTTTTGCGGCGAGAGCCGGCCGACGGCGAGGAAGAGCAACTCATCCGCGGCGAGGCCGAGCTCCGCGCGTTTTTCCGCGCGCAGTTCCGGGCGGAGCGCGAGGTCGAAGAGCGGCACGCCCGTCGCGACGAGCCGCACCTTCGGCGTCACGCCGAGGAACGCGAGCAGCTCCTTCCAGCGGCGCTCCAGCACGGCGACGACGAGTCCCGGGTACTGTTGCAGCGCGCGTTGGACAATCGCGTCGCGCAGCCCCGGCAACGGCCCGCCGCGGAGGCGCGCGCTTTGCGTGAGATGGATGGTGCAGAGCGTCGGCTTGCCCAGCAGCCGCGCGGCGCCCAGCAGTTCCAGCCCGTCCTCGAGATGCTGCTTGTTGATGTGGATGACATCCGCGCCGGAGCGGCGCCACTCCTTCGCGATGCGGTGCTCTCTCCACAGCGCGAAGTGGTTGGCGAGCGCGGTCACCGGCCCGGACGCCGGCCGGTGCGCGCGCGAGCGGATGACTTCGCCGACCGAGGTGAAGCTGTTGGAAAGCTCGTCCATGCCGGAGTCATCGGACGCCCAGAGCACGACGCGGTGCCCCTTCTGCGCGAGCGCCCGCCCGAGGTAGAGGAGGAAGACCTCGCCTCCTCCGCGCGAGCCGGACGATGAGCTGACGAGCAGGATTTTCATGACTCGACGCCCCGCCGCGCGCGACACGCGCGGCGGGACTGCACAAGGTCATCGTCTATCCGGGCGGGTTCGTCGAGGAAGCGCTGCGAGGGATTTCGGGCGGGGGTGACAAAATTGACCTGATGGACGAAACGGTCCGAAGCGCGCTGATCGTGGAAGCGAGCCGTGTCGACTGAGGTGTAGAGCGCGGCTCTCCCTGAGCATAGGCGAACGGGGTGCCGCCTCCAATTTCTTGAGCGTTGATCGCGCGAGAGACACCCGAATTTTGGAGACACGTCCCTTTCCTTGGATACTGCTTCCGCGGGAGATGCTCAAGAAATTGGAGGCGGCACCTCTTCGCCTATGCTCAGAGAGAGCCGCGCTCTACACCTCGGTCGTCGCGGGCCGCCACGCTTTGGTAGAGCGCCTCGTAGCCCTCGGCCATTTGCTCAAACGAGAACTGTTCCTCGATCAATCGGCGGCCGGCTTCGCCTCGCTTTTGCAGCTCGGCGCGGTCGTTCAGCGCCGCGGCGTCGATCTCCGCGGCCTTGAGCAGGGCCGGCTTCGTGCCTTTGAGGAATGGCATTTCCTCGGGGAGATTCGGGGTGAGCGCGAGCGGCAGCGCGGCGGACATCGCCTCCAGGATGGCGAGCGGCAGGCCCTCGAAATGCGCGGTGTGCATGAAGACATCGGCGCCCTGGAGCAGCGCCGGGACATCGTGCCGCCATGGGAAACGCCGGATGACGGATTCCAGGCCGCGGGCTTTCACCCAACGGTCCCACTCGCCGGCGAGCGGACCGTCGCCGACCCAGAGGAAGCGCGCGTGGGTCAGCCGCTGGTAGATGCGCTCGGCGTGCTCGAGGAAAAGCTGCGGGCGCTTCTGCGGCATCATGCGGCCGACGCCGATGAAGAGCGTGTGCGCTTCGTTGAAGCCAAGCTCGCGGCGTTGCGCGGCGCGCGTCGTTTCGCGCCGGGTGAGGTCGAGCAGCGGCACGCCGTTGGGCACCAGCCGCACGCGCGGGCTACCGCGGAGGAAGTCGCGCAGATCCTTCGTCCGGTTTTCGAGCACGGCGACGAGCAGGCCGGGATACGCCGTGAGCGCGCGGCGCGCAATCCAGTCGCGCACCCAGGCGGACTTCGCGCCGAGGTAGCGCGCGGTTTGCGAGAGATGGATCGTCGCGAGGTTCGGCTTACCCGAGCGCGCGGCGGCCTGGAGCAGTTCGAGGCCGTCCTCCAGGTTCTGTTTGTTGACGTGGATCACGTCGACCGGCAGCCGAGACCAGGCGCGGCCGATCCGCCACGCGCCCCAGCGGTTGAAGTAGCTGCCGAGCGAGCGGGCGCGGCGGTCGTACGTGTTCGTGTACGGCGCGCGGATGACCTGGCCAATACTGGAGAAGCTCTGCGCGAGCTCGTCCATGCGCGGATGGCTGGAGGCCCAGAGTGTCACCTCATGTCCGCGCGCGACGAGCCCGCGTCCGAGGTAGAGGAGGAACAACTCGCCGCCGCCGCGGGAGCCGGAAGAGGAGCTCGCGAGGAGGATTTTCATGAGGCGATGCTGTGCAGGGCGGCGACCCATTTCGCCGCGCCCTCGGACGGGAGCCACTCGTGGGCTCGCTGACGGGAGGTCGAACCGAAAGAGTCGATGGCTTCGGGATGATCCAAGAAAAGCCGGATGGCCGCTTCGAGAGAGCGTTCGTTGCAGAGCGTTTTGTAACCGTTGAACCCTGCCGTGACGAGGTCATGCCCTGCTCCGACTTGGTAGGTGCAGATGATCGGGAGCCCAGCGCCGAGCGCTTGATTGACCACGACTCCCCAGCCGTCGTAGCGGCTCGGAAGCACGAAGACATCGGCGCGCGCGAAGAAGCGCGGGAGGTCGTCGGGCGCCTGGAAACCGGCGTACTCGATGCGCGTTCGCGCTTCGTCGGGCAGGGCAGCGAGCATGCGCGGGAGCTCTGCCTCACGACCGACCAGCAGCAACCGCGCGCGCGCCGGCAGCTTCAGGAAGACGGCGAGCAGCAAATCCAATCCCTTGCGCGCGATCATCTGCCCGCAAAAGAGAAACGTGACCGCATCATCCTCGCGGACGTGTCGCGCCTGGGCGAGGAAGGGCGCCAGCTCGCAGTGGTAGGGAATGTTGAAATAGCGCGACCCGCCGAAACGCGCTCGGTAATCATCGACGGCCCATTTGCCGATGCCGACAATGCCCGCCGCCTGTTGCAGAGGGCCGAGCAGCCATCGGTGGATGGCGGCGAACGGAGAAGGATCGGGAACTCCTCGCGTCAGGCGTTCTCCCCAGAATAACCAACGCCGGCCGCGAAGACGCACCCGCATGAGCCACTG
Source organism: Chthoniobacteraceae bacterium (assembly GCA_035997375.1). Lineage (GTDB taxonomy): Bacteria > Verrucomicrobiota > Verrucomicrobiia > Chthoniobacterales > Chthoniobacteraceae > DASYIS01. The sequence goes on along the minus strand of DASYIS010000132.1, from coordinate 8,335 downwards.
CGCGGTGAAAGACATGAGCGTATTCAGCACCACCACGTCGTATCCCGACAGGTCCGGCAGCGGCCAGTTCACGTGAATGCGGCGCGAACCGAGTGCGAACCAAAACCCCGGCAGGTACTCCTCGTACGGCGCGAGCGGCTTCTCCGGCCACGGCGAATCCGGCGCGGCGCGCTCCATGTAATAGACATGCAGATCCACCTCGGGTCGGGCGGCCAGCGCGGCGAGGAGGTCGCGCTGGTAGGGCGAGGGGACGACGCAGATGAAAGCAACGCGCAGGCTCATCAGGTTGGCCCAACCCGCCTCAGCGCGGCCGGCCTTTGGGCGCGGGCGCGTTGCGGTTGATCGATCGGATGTTTTGCGCCGGGGTCCGCGATTTCAGCAGCCGCAGGCGCAGCCGCTCCAGCGCGGCGGCCTGGCGGACGACGATCCAGCCGAGGAGGATGGCCGCGCCGGTCGGCAGGAGCGCGGTGGTGAAGACGAGCATGCTGCGCATGCTGATGACCGCCGCGAAGAAGCCCGAGGAGTAAATGAGAATGCCCATCTCGGAATTGCGCAGCGAGGCGACGTAGTTCCACCAGCCGAAGAGCGCGCCGAAGGCGAGGCCGGCGAGCGCAACCGCAAACAGGCCGCCGGACATGTATGCCTCGCCGACGAACGTGGCGGAGATCGTCATGTTTTCCACGCCGAGCGGGTCTTCGATCGACGAGGTGAGGCCCTCCGGTTTGCTCGGCCACATGGCGCGCGGAATGGGCCGGATGATCGCCGCGTAGGGAATCTCCCAGCCGAGGTAATGCACGTTCTTCGGGAACGTCTCGATGAGGCGGCAGATCGCGTAGAGGTTGTAGTCGACGAACATCTCGCGCTCCGCGGCGGTCTCCGCGGGGACCGGCGCGGCGGCGAGCCAGTTCTTCATCCCGTCGTTGCGAAACTGGAGCATCAGCTGCGAAGCGACGAGCGCCACCGCCACGCCCGCCGTGCAGAGGATCGACATTTCCTTCTGCCGCTTCGGGCCGGCGGCGAAGGCGTAGCCGATGAGAAAGGTGACCAGATACGACGCGAGGATGTTCCGCGTGCCGCCGCTGAAGCCGAAGAAAAACGTGAACCCGACCGCGGCCATCACGAGGACCAGGCTGAACTTGGAGTAGCGTTCGCGGCGCGCGAGCATGATGCCGCCGAGCGGCGGCAGCAGATAGATGAAGAGGCCAAGCTCGTAGAGGAGCGCCTTCCAGTCGCCGAATTTTCCGCGCGCCCACGGCTGCGAAAAGCGCGGCCCCATGAAGTTGTCGATCAGCTTCACCACGTCGAAATCCACCGCCAGCAGCATGTGCAGATAACCGATCGCCATCGACGACCAGAAGATGATCAGCAGCATGTGCGGGGGAATCTCGCGCGTGAGCAGGCTTTGCAGCGGGCGCTGCTTCGGTTTCCACAAATGGCGTCCGACGAGAATGCCGATCGCGCCGACCGCCACCGCCGTGATGCCGGTATGCGCCGTTTCCGGCGTCACCATGAGATCGAAGCGCTCCTGCGGGAACAGGAACTCGAAAAAGACGAGGAAATAGAGCGCCGCGAGCGCGAGCAGGTCGGCGCGGATGAGATTGCGCAGCCCGACGCGGAAATCCATCAAGACCGAGCCGGCGAGGCTGATCCCCAGCCCGTACGCGCCGAAGCGCGCCATGCCGGAAGCCGTGCCGGCCTGGGCGAAAATGGCGGTGACGAGGCAGCCGAAAACCGCGAACGCGGTGCCGGCGGGGACGGCGGCGGTCACGCGGTCTTCCGAGGCCGGCGCGGCGACGGCCGGGCCGTAACCAGGCCGGTTGCCTGGAGGCGGCCGATGAGGGGCGACTCCGCGAATGCTCATGAAATTGGATTGGGCGTGCGATTCACCATGCCGCCTTGCTGTACGCAAGTAATGTGCGCGCGGGCGCCTCCCACGGATATTTTTTGCCCGGGCGCTCGGTGTTCCGCTCCCAGAAGAGCAGTTCGTCGGCCAGCCAGCCGGCGTCGCCGGCGCGAAAGACGGAGCCGTTTTCGTGGTGCTCGACGAGATCGCGCGCCCCGACGCGGTCGCTCACGATGACCGGCGTGCCGCAATTGAGCGACTGCGGCACCACGAGGCCGAAGCCTTCCTCGAGCGACGGCAGCACCATCACGGAGCATTGCCGCAGGCCATCGGCCAGCTCCTGCTGGGAGACCGCGCCGTGCAGCAGGATCTGCGGCGCGCCGCGATACGCGGCGAAATCGCGCGCCGTCTCGCCGCTGTCGCCGCCGAAGAAATGCACCTGCCAGTCCGCGCGCCCGACCTGCGTCAACGCGTCGAGCAGCGTCTTCATCCCCTTGCGGAGGCAAATCTGGCCGGCGAAGGCGATGCGGAAATCGCGCGGCCGCCGCCCGCCCTTCTGGCGAAAGATGCGCTCGTCGGCGCCGTAGGGCACGGTCCAGATGCGCGTGCGCGGAATGCCGCGGGCGGCGAGCTGATCCGCGACCACCGTGGAGGCGGCGCAGTGGAAATCGGCGAGGGCGTATTCCTCGTCCTCGCGGGCGAAATACGCGTCGTCGTACGGCAGGAAATCCAGCATCCGGAGGCCGGCGCGCTCATACTCCGGCTCGAGGGTTTGCACCAGATCGCGCACCGGTCCGGTGGCGTGATTGAGCACCCGGCGCACGCCGCGCCGCGCCGCGCCGCGAAACGTCCCGAGCGCCTGGCCCGGCATCGCGTGGACGAAATTGCACGACTCCAGGTTGCGGCCGACCCATTGGTCGAAGCCGTGGTCCTGCCAGCGGAAGAGCGTCCGCGCGCTCGGGCGCAGCCGGGCCGGCGCGTGCTTGAGCAGGCCGTAGACGATGGTCGTGCGCACACTGTGGGCGCGTACGTTGACGTAGTCCCGGTCCGGCAGTTTCCACTCCGGGTAGCCCGAATAGTAGACTCCGAGCGCGCCCAGCTTCGCCAACTCGACCGCCATCGGGTAGAGGTGACAGGGGTTGGTCGCGGAAACGGAAATCTTCAAGACGGGGGAAGATACACGAACTCCACACGGTGGCAGCAACCTTCCTCTTTGTCATGGGGTGTGGCATCCCGCCTGCTTTCTGAGTCCGCACCCATGTACAATTTCGCCTATCAAGCTCGCGACGGCTCCGGCCGCATGACCGCCGGAATTCAGGAAGCGCTCAACGAGGACAACGCCGTCAACACCCTGATGGCGCGCGGCTTGATGGTCCTCTCCATCCAGCAGAAATCGATCGTGAAAGCCGCGCGCGGCAAAGCGAAGGTGGCCGACACCGACCTCGTGCTGTTCACCCGGCAGCTCGCGACGATGGTCGACGCCGGCCTCCCGCTCGTCTCGTGCCTGACCGCGCTCTTCGAGCAGGCCGACCCGAAGAAACAAGCCGGCCTCCGCCGCGTCGTCGGCGAGATCAGCGCCCTCGTCCAGACGGGCGAGAGCTTTTACGATTCCATCATCAAGCATCCGCAGATCTTCTCGCGCCTCTACACGGCGATGATCAAGGCGGGTGAATCCGGCGGTCTGCTCGCGGAGATTCTCGACCGGTTGGCGTGCTTCCTCGAGTCCGCCAGCCGGCTCACGAAGAAGGTGAAGTCGGCCATGACCTATCCGGTCATCGTCATCTGCATCGCCCTCGGCATCACTACCTTCCTCATCGTGAAAGTCGTCCCGATCTTCGGCGAGATCTTCGCCGACTTCGGCGCGAAGCTCCCGGCGCCGACGCAGTTCCTGCTCGATGTCAGCGACTTCATGCGCGGCTACTGGTGGCTCATCATCATCATCGTCGGCGGCGTTTTCTTCGGCATCCGCACCTTCCTGCGGACGGAGAACGGCCGGCAGAACTGGGACAAGTGGAAGCTCAAGCTCCCGGTCTTCGGCCCGCTCGTCCACAAGATCGCGATGACCCGCTTTGCCCGCACCTTCGCCCAGCTCATCCGCTCCGGCGTCCCGATCCTCGAGGTGATGGAGATCGTCGGCGACACCTCCGGCAACTACGTCATCGAGCAGGCGATCAAGCGCGTTTCGATCGACGTCGAGAAAGGCGACCACCTCACCGCGTCGCTCTCCCGCCAGCCGATCTTCCCGCCGATGCTCGTCCGCATGGTCGGCGCCGGCGAGCAGACGGGCAAGATCGACGTCATGCTCGAGAAAATGGCCGACTTCTGGGACGAAGAGATCGAGGCGCTGCTCAACGCGCTGACCTCGCTCATCGAGCCGCTCCTCATCGTGGTCCTCGGCGTCATCGTCGGCGGCATCGTCATCGCCCTCTTCCTGCCGATCTTCAAGATGTCGGATGTCGTGTCCGGGAACGGGTAAGCGGACGATGGGCGCTCGCGCCTGCGTTCCTTCTCAATCTTGCTCTTGCTCCTGCTCCTGATCGAATTCAGGAGCGGGAAAAAAGAGAGAGCAGGAGCAAGAGCAGGAGAAGGATTAGGAAGCTCCCGCCTCCCGCTCCCACCACCTCAGAGCGAGAACCAGCAGACCAGCAGGACCACCCCGTAGGCGATGCTCGCGAGAGCGCCCGTGTTCCAGCGGCGCTCGGAGAGGGTCAGCCAGCCGATGGCATCGCGCATGAGGTACGGCATGCCGATCCAGAACATGCCGACCACGATGCAGAGATAGACAAACCCGACGAGGAAGAGCCGCGAGAGCTGGGGCTGGAGAAAGGCGGCTTCCAGCAGCGGCTCGGCCGCCAGGAGAAAGATCATGCCGAGGGCGCGCGCGGCGAGGAGCTCATCCACATAGCGTGCGGTGAGGAAGGCGGCGATCGGGATGAAGATCAGCACGCGGGGGCGCCAGTTGTCGAATTCGCCAAGGTCAATCGTCAGGATGAGGTACCACGACCAGGCGGTGACCACGGCGAGGAGAGCATATCCCCACGGGCGCGAGCGGGGCAGCGCGCGCAGCAACGGCTGAACGGCCGCCCGTTTCCACAGGGCGACGAGGCCGAGGACGACGAGAACGATCCCGACCACGGCAAAAGCCGAGCCGAGCGTGAGGGAGTAAATCATGCGAAGGCGGATGAAAAGGGCGGGTGGGGTCGCGCACAAGGGAAATTGTCGCGGGGTGGCGTCGACGTGGCACGGGCATCCTGCCCGTGGGGCCGGCGGGCGTCCCGCCCGTCGAAACGGAGGAACACCGTTTAGTGAATGCGACACTCAGCGGGCAGGATGCCCGCCGGCCCCACGGGCGAGACGCCCGTGCCACGCCGGCGCCTGCGCGCCAACTGAAAAGTTACGGCTAGGGCGGAACTACGAACCCCGGAAGTCGGCGCTCCTCGCCAACGTCATCTTGTCATCCGCCCCCGCCCGCCGTACAACTCCCCGCGATCCCCAATCCCCATGCGACTCCGCCTTCCTCTCCGCGTTCTTTCCCTTCTCCTGCTCGCCGCGCTTCCCTCGTTTGCCGAGGACGCGCATAACACGCTGACCGATGCCGAAAAGGCCGCGGGCTGGCAGTTGCTCTTCGACGGCTCTTCGCTCAAGGGCTGGCACGCGATCGGCGCGACCGACGCCGCGGGCACCGGGTGGTCGGCCAAGGACGGCGAGCTGCGCTTGCGCCTGCCGCAGCCCGGTGGAGAAAAGACGGCGCACAAGGATTTGCTGACCGATGCGGACTTCTCCGATTTCGAGCTGACGTGGGAATGGAACATCGCGGCCGGCGGCAACTCGGGCGTGAAGTACAATCTGCCGGACAAGACCAAGGCCGTCGGTTGCGAGTACCAGATGATCGACGACGACAAGCATCCGGATGCGAAAGTCCCCGGCGGCAGCCACAAGACGGCCGCGCTTTACGATATTCTGCCTCCGACCGACGCCAAGGTGAAGCCCGCCGGCGAGTGGAACCAGAGCCGCATTTTGGTGAAGGGCAATCACGTCGAGCAGTATCTCAACGGCGGAAAGACGGCGGAATTCGACTTCGGCAGCGACGCGCTGAAAGAGCTGATCGCGAAGAGCAAGTTCAAGAGCACCAAAGGCTGGGGCGAGAAGATCGCCTCGCCGATTCTGCTCCAGGATCACGGCAACGAAGTCACCTTCCGCGACATCAAGCTCCGCCCGTCGACTCCATAACGGATGGAAGAGGAACCGATCGAACCGGCGGTCGAAACGCCTCCGCGCCCGGTGTCGCGGCGGCGGTTGTTCATCTGGCTTGGCGTCCTCGCACTGCTGCTGGTCGCCGGCGCGATCTGGTGGGGTTCGGTGCCTCATCCGCCGAAGGACTGGGCGGAAGTGGGCCCGCTCGAGCCGAGCGGCGGGCTCTACTTCAAGCACCGCGTGGAGATCCCGGTGCCGCTCTTCCGCCAGGGCGATCCGCGGTGGCGCGCCGACCTCCTCGGCCCCACCGATGGCACGATCGGCGCGGAAGGCTGCGCGCTCTCTTCGGCCGCGATGGTCCTCGCCTACTACGGCGTCGACACCGACCCCCATCGGCTCAACGAATTTCTCAACGGCCACGAAGGGTACACGCCCGAGGGGTGGATCTATTGGGAAAAAGCCGCCGAACTCGCGCCCGATCGCGTGCGGAAGGCGTATGAAGACCTCGGCTCCTACAAGCTCATCGACCAGAATCTGCAGCACGGGAATCCGGTCATCGTGAAACTGAAGCTCCCGAGCGGGACCACGCATTTCGTCGTCATCGCCGGCAAGGAGGGGTTCGACTACCTCACGCGCGATCCCGGCGGTGGCGGGGCGAAAGGGTTGTATCCGCTGAGGGAGCTCGGGAGCCCTATTTACGGCCTGCGGTTTTACGAGAAGCTTAAGTGAGGGGGGCGAATGACGAATGACGAATGACGAATGACGAATGACGAATGACGAATGACGACCTGTCCGCGTCCTTCCGTCATTCGTCATTCGTCATTCGTCATTCCCAAGTTTTCCGCTGGCGCGCGAGGAGGTGCGGGCCGCATCTTTCCCCCGATGCAAGTGCCGCTCCTCGATCTCCGCAAACAGTACGAACCGCTCAAAGCGCGGATCCTCGCCGAAATCGAAAAGGTTGCCGATTCGCAGTACCTCATCCTCGGCCCGCAAGTGGAGGCGCTCGAGCGCGCGGTGGAGCAATACACCGGCGCCGCGCACGCGATCGGCGTCTCGTCGGGGACGGATGCGCAACTGGCGCTCCTCATGGCGCTCGGCATCGGTCCGGGCGACGCGGTCATCACCACGCCGTTCACGTTTTTTGCGACCGCCGGCTGCATTGCGCGGCTCGGGGCGCGGCCGGTTTTCGCGGACATCGATCCCGCGACTTACAACCTCTCGTACGAGTCGCTCCACGCCGCGCTCGCCGAGACCGCGAACGTGAAGGCGATCATCCCCGTGCATCTTTTCGGGTGCTGCGCGGACATGGAGGGCATCCGGCAACTGGCCGGGCAATACGGTGTGCCGGTGCTCGAGGACGCAGCCCAGGCGATCGGCGCGCGGCACCCGCTCGGCGCCGCCGGCGCCATGGGCGCGGGCGGGTGGTACTCGTTTTACCCGACGAAAAACCTGGGCGCGTTCGGCGACGCCGGCATGGTCACCTGCCGCGACGCCGGGCTGGCGGCGAAGGTCCGCTCCATTCGCAATCACGGGATGGAGCCGCGCTATTTCCACAAGTGGATCGGCGGCAACTTCCGCCTCGACGCCATCCAGGCCGCCGTCCTGAACGTGAAGCTCGGCAGCCTCGATGCCTGGTGCGCCGGCCGCGTCGAGCGCGCCGCATTTTACCGCGAGCAATTCGACCACCGCGGTCTCAGCGGCTTCCTGCGCCTGCCCGTCGAGCCGTGGAAAGGCATCGGCGCGGGCCATCATATCTACAACCAGTTCGTCGTTCGCGTGCCGCAGCGCGACGAGCTGCGGAAATTCCTGCAAGCCGCGGGGATCAGCACCGAGATTTACTATCCGCTCGGCCTGCACCAGCAGGAGTGCTTCGCGTATCTCGGGTACAAAGCGGGCGACTTCCCCGAAACCGAGCACGCCGCCCGCGAGACCATCGCCCTGCCGATCTATCCGGAGCTGACGGAGGAGCAGCAGCGGTATGTGGTGGAGAAGATCGGGGAGTTTTATGCGCGGTGAGTGGACTTGATGGATCAAATGGACCAAATGGACGTTCGAGGGTCGGGCGTCCATTTGGTCCATGAAGTCCATCTTGTCCCTTCAGTCTCCCGCCTCCCCCGCCAACGCCAGCGCCCCGATCGGCACCGCGTCTTCCCCCAATCCCGCGAGCACGACCTTCGGCGCCGGCTGAAACGCCTCCATGACAAACTTGGGCAGCGCCTCGGCGATCGCCGCGCGCAGCGGCTCGCCGATCAACGAGAGCCCGCCGCCGATGACGATGATCTCCGGGTGCAGCAACTG
>DASYIS010000131.1:0-6799 GCA_035997375.1 Chthoniobacteraceae bacterium | reverse complement strand
GAAGTCCGACACCGCGCGCAGCCCGCGCACCACCGCACAGGCGTCCTCCGCGCGGGCGAAATCCATGAGCAGCCCGTGAAATTTTGTCGCACGCACGTTCGGGATTTTCACCACCCCCTCGATGAGGACCAGCCGCTCTTCCGCGCTGAAGAGCGACGCCTTGCGGTCGTTGAACGCGATCGCGATGACGACCTCGTCGAAGAGCTGCGCCGCGCGCTGGAGGACATCGAGATGGCCGAACGTCAACGGATCGAAACTCCCGGGATAGATGGCGCGGCGCACGGGGTGAGCGTGCGCCGGAGCGGGTGGGAATGGCAAGCGCACTTGCCGTCGAACTGCGGCGCAGCCCCAAAAGATGAAATCCGCACCGCCGCCCGAGCCGAAGGTCCTGAGCGTGTCGAAGGAGTTTCCGTACTTTCCGAACGGATTTGCAGGGTTTTTGCGGGGAAGTTGGCGAAATTTGCGCATCTGGCGCCCTGTCGCTTCGTGCACGCGATTCGCATCGTGGCCGCATGCTCCGCAACGTTTGAGACCGCGGACGGGAGTTTTGCACATTTTGCACAACGCGCTCAGAGGCAACGCCCGCACTTTCGGGAAGGATTGCTGCATTTCGCCGCCACTCTCCGGATCGGAAACTCCAATTTTTTGCACATTATGCAACGCTGTCTCAGCCGTAACGATGCAAAACCGCGGCAGAGCGGCACCGTGGCACGGGCGTCCCGCCCGTGGGGCCAGCGGGCATCCTGCCCGCTGCTTGGAGCACCACGAAACGGTGAGTCTCCGTTTCGACGGGCGAGACGCCCGCCGGCCCCACGGGCAGGATGCCCGTGCCACGGTGGCGGGGCTGCGCCTAATGAATAGTTACGGCTCAAAGTGACTCGCACCAGTTTCGGGAAGGATTGCTGCATTTCGCGGCCGCGGTGCGGCTCGAGGACGGGAGTTTTGCACATTATGCAAAGCGGTCGCGGAGGGAATCGCCGCACTTTCGGGAAGGTTTGTCGTGTTTCGCCACCGCGGTCGGGACCGGCGACAGGAATTCTGCACATGATGCCACAGCCCTCCCGGTTCCTGGTTCTGCGAAGACATTCTTCGCTTCGACCAGCGCGGATTCGAAGCTCCGGTTGTAGCCACGGCCAGGGCCGTGGCTACAACTTCCGGTGGTTGGCCGGGCGGACCGGATGCCGAAGATTCCGCGGACGATCCGAAGCGCGGGCGGCCGACGGGCTACGCGCCGAAAATCATCGACATGATGTGCGAGAAGATCACCCGCTTCGGCCTCTCCGACTCGGCGGCGGCGGAGCAGGTCGGGATGAGCACCTCGACCATCTCGCGCTGGAAACAGCTTTACCCGGAGATCGGGCCCAAGCTGCAGCAGGCGCGCCAGGACTGCCGCATTCGCCATCTCGAGATCATCGAGAAAGCCGCGGCGGCGGAGAACGGCCGCGGCTGGCGGGCGTCGGCGTGGATCCTGGAGCGGCTCTTCCCGGCGGATTACGCGCGCAAGATCAGCGAGCGCTTTGCGGCGCTGAGCCTCGACGACCTGCTGAAGGATCGCGAAGCGCGCGCGGCGCTGGAGGTGCAACTGAAGGAGCTGTACGCGATGCAGGATGCGGAACGGGAAGCGCGGGAAGCGGCCGCGGCGCAGGCGGCGGCGGCCGCGGAAGCCGAGGTTGGTGCATCCGCCTCTGAGAGCGATTCCCATAATTCCCGAAATTCGGTGGAGGCGGCGCCACAAGGCGAGCCAGCGCCGATCGAGGAGTCGGAGGTGGTATTGTCTTCTGACTCGGCAGGCGATTCCCATAATTCCCGAAATTCGGACGCCGCTCCTTGTTTTCCCCACCCTGCCGTGACGAATCTGCAACATCCGGCTCGCTAACAGAATCCGCTATCGCGGATTCTCTCCCAACACCCGCATGCCGTCTCCCCGCCCAAAGCTCCTCGTCGTCGATATCGCCGCGCTCGGCTGGAGCGCCGTCTCGCACCTGCCGGAGTTTCAACCCACGCAGACGGTCTTTCCCGCGGTGACCTGCACGGTGCAGGCGAGCTTTCGCACCGCCGCGGCGCCGCAGGCGCACGGGATGGTGGGGAACGGCCTCTTCTTTCGCGATCTCCGCAAGGTGCTCTTCTGGGAGCAATCGGCGAGCCTCGTGCAGGGGCCGCGCATCTGGGACGACTTCCGCGCACGGGGCAAGAAGGTCGGCCTCATGTTCTGGCAGCAGAGCATGGGCGAAGCGGTCGATCTGATCGCCACACCGGCGCCGATCCACAAGCACAGCGGCGGCATGATCCAGGACTGCTACACGCAGCCGCCGGAGCTCCAGGAGCACCTGCGCGAGGCGATCGGCCGGCCGTTCAACCTCATGAATTACTGGGGGCCGCTCGCGAACCATCGCTCCAGCGACTGGATCGTCGATGCCACGATCACGACCATGGGCTCGCCGGAGTTCTCGCCCGATCTGCTCCTGACGTACATCCCGCATCTCGACTACGATCTGCAGCGCTGGGGGCCGAACAGCGATGCGGCCCAGCGCTCGCTCGATCTCCTGCTCGGCTACCTCACGCGGCTGAAGGCGGCGTGCGCGGACTTCGGCTACAACTGGCTCATCTTTGGCGACTACGCCATGGAGCCGGTCAAGCGCGGCGCGGTGTTTCCAAATCGCCGGCTGCGCGAGGCGGGCCTGTTCGCGCATCGCGAGATCCGCGGCATGGCGTACACGGACTTCTTCACGAGCCGCGCCTTCGCGGTGGTCGACCACCAGTGTGCGCACGTCTATTGCCGGGATGCCGAGTCCATCGCCGCCGCGCGCACGGCGCTCGCCGATCTCCCCGGAGTCGCGGAAGTGCTCGATCGCGCGGCGCAAGCCGGCCGCGGTCTCGCGCATGCGAACAGCGGCGATCTCATCCTCGTCGCGGAAACCGGCGCCTGGTTCGCCTACCCGTGGTTCTCCGACAAGAAGGAAGCGCCGGATTACGCCACCCACGTCGATATCCACAACAAGCCGGGGTACGATCCGTGCGAGCTTTTCTTCGGCTGGCCGCCGGGGAGCGTGAGCATGGACACCACGAAAATCCACGGCTCGCACGGCAACATCGGCGCCGGCTATGAGATCGCGTGGAGCACGTCGCTCGAGCTCGCCGAGCGTCCGCAGTCGCTCCTCGATCTCGCCAGGGCCACGCAAAACTGGATGGCCGGTTGCGTATGACCGCGTTGGAGCTTCCATTAGCAGAGATGCCCATTCGACAAGCTCAGGGCCTTCGGCCGACGACCACGCTCCACCAGCACATCGACGTGAGCTGGGACTTTCCGGTCGTGTTCACGCAGCACCTCTTTGCGCCGGAGAACGAGACGCTCGTCGCGACGCTCGACCGCCTGCACGAGGGCCGCCGGCATCGCGCCATTGTCTTCGTCGACGAGTTCGTGGCGCAGGGGAATCCCGGGCTGTCGGCGGAGATCGAGGAGTATTTTCGCCGCCACGGGGAGGCGATCGAGCTCGTCGGCCGGCCGCGGACGGTGCCCGGCGGCGAGGCGATCAAGAACGACTTCACGATCGTCGAGGGCTTCCTGCGCCTGCTGCTCGAAGAGCGGCTCGACCGGCATTCGTACGTCATCGCGATCGGCGGCGGCGCGGTGCTCGATGCGGTCGGCCTGGCTGCGGCGCTGGTGCATCGGGGGCTGCGGCTCGTGCGCGTGCCGACAACGGTGCTGGCGCAAAACGACGCCGGCGTCGGGGTCAAGAACGGCGTGAACTTCCTCGGCGGCAAGAATGCGATCGGCACCTTCGCGCCGCCCTTCGCCGTCCTCAACGATTTCGCCTTTCTCATCAGCCTGCCGGACCGCGACTGGCTCAACGGCGTGGCCGAGGCGTTCAAGGTCGCGATCATCCGCGACCGCGCGTTTTTCGAGTCGCTCTGCGCGCAGGCCGAGCGCTACCCCGCGCGCGACTTCGAGGCGATGCAGCAACTCGTGATCCGCTGCGCCGAGATGCACCTCGAGCACATCCGCACGAATGGCGACCCATTCGAGTACGGGCGCGCGCGGCCGCTCGACTTCGGCCACTGGTCGGCGCACAAGCTCGAGCTCATCTCGGGCTTCCGAATCTCGCACGGCGAGGCGGTCGCGGCAGGGGTCTTGCTGGATTCCATCTATGCACAACGTCAGGGCTGGATCACCGCGGATGAGCTGGCGCGGATTCGCTCCGGCCTGCAGCGCAGCGGGTTCCAGCTCTGGTTCCCCGAGTTCGACCTCCGCACGCCGGCCGGCGGGCGGGCGATCTTCGGCGGCTTGCGCGATTTCCAGGAGCACCTCGGCGGCGAGCTGTGCGTCACTTTTCCCCGCGGCATCGGCGCCCGCTTTGAAGTTCACGAGATTGACCTTGCGTTGATGGAAGCCGCGCTTCAGGAACTTTCACAGATCGCCCTTCGCGCATGATTGTCCAAAACAAGCCGCAGCTCCATCTCACCTACTGCCTCAACGTGCACCCGGGTGAACGGTGGGCCGCCAACTTCGCCGCGATCCAGCAGAAGACGTCGGCGATCAAGGAGCGCGTCGCGCCCGACCAATGGTTCGGCCTCGGCCTGCGGCTGAGCGCCGAGGCGGCGCGCGATCTCTCCAACCCCGAGATGCAGGGCGACCTGCTCGATTTCTGCGCGGAACAGCAGATGTACCCCTTCACGATCAACGGCTTTCCCTACGGGAAATTCCACCAGACGAGCGTGAAAGAGGATGTCTACGCGCCCGACTGGCGGACGCCGGAGCGGCTCGACTACACGCTGCAGCTCGTCGACATTCTCGCCGCGACCCTGCCCGAAACGATCGAGGGGAGCATCTCGACGGTCCCCTGCTCGTTCAAGCCGTGGATCCAGACCGAGGACGACGTGCAGACGATGGCGCGCAATCTCGGCGCGGCCGTCGCCTACCTCTCCGCGCTCGGCGAGGACACCGGCAAGGTCATTCACCTCGGGCTGGAGCCGGAGCCGGATTGCTTCCTCGAGACGACCGCGGAGACGATCGCCTTCTTCAACGACACGCTGCTCCTCGATGCCGCGGCCGAGGTCGGGCGCATCCTGAAATGCAACCGCCGCACCGGCGAAGAATTCATCCGGCGGCACCTCGGCGTCTGCTTCGACACTTGCCATGTCGCCTTGCAGTACGAGGACCCGCTGGAGTCGCTGCGCGCCTACGAGCGCGAGGGCATCCGCATTTCGAAGATCCAGCTCAGCGCCGCCCTCCAGAGCGACGCCTCGCCGGAGTCGCTCCTCGCGCTGGAGTCGTATCAGGAGGAGACCTACCTGCACCAGGTCAAGGCGCGCGCGAAGGACGGCAGCCGCGTTGCGTGGTACGACCTGCCCGACGCGCTCGAGGAGCTCGTCCAGTTCCCCAACGTCGAAGAGCTGCGCGTCCACTTCCACGTGCCGCTCTTCTTCCAGGGCCACGGCCCGCTGCAGTCGACCGTCGGCAGCCTCACGCCGGACTTCTTCCACTACCTGCGCGGCGGCATCTGCCCGCACCTGGAGATCGAGACCTACACCTTCGACGTCCTGCCACCCGAGGTCCATCCCGGCGACCTCGTCAAGAGCTTCGCCCGCGAATACGCCTGGGTGCTCGGCAAGCTCGCCGGCGATTAAGCGCGTGATTTTTCTGGGAAAACAGATTGCGCGACCGATGGGAACCTGCTTTCCTTTCCGTCCCATCTTTCCGGTGGACCAGGCACTCGTAGCTCAATTGGATAGAGCATCTGACTACGAATCAGAAGGTTCCGTGTTCGAGTCACGGCGAGTGCATTTCCCCGCAAGCGGCATCCCGTTCATCTTTCAGTTGAACCCGCGCGGCATTCCCTGCCATGATCGGCGTCATCCCCACGGATTGTGATCCCTCCTCCTCCCAGAACGAGAAGCCATCTCGTCGCCTTTTCCCTCGCGTTCGCGATCGCGGCGTTTTTCGTCGGGGCGGCGCTTTCGGGGGCCGGACAGCTGGAGCGGAATTACGTCCATGCGCTGGCGCCGGAGGTGGCGCCGGATGAGGCGAAGGTGAAGCTGCAGGGCGTCGTCCTCCAGCGGGTGGCGTTTACGCAGCCCGATCTGCTCGTGATGTACGGCAGCTCCGAGTTGGTGAAGCCGATGGAGAACAAGCCGACCGAGTTTTTCGAGGATTACCCGACCGGGTTCAATGTTTTCCCCGTGGGCAAGCCCGGCGCCACTTCGCTCACCGTGGCGCAGAAAGTCGGCGGTGTCGGCGGGGCGTTGCGCGGAAAGAAGCTGGCCATCTCGCTCTCGCCGGGGTGGTTCTTCACGGAGGTCTTCGATCCCAAATACTACGAGGGGAACTTTTCGGAGAATCAGGTGACGCAACTCGTCTACGGGCACGACCTGAGCTGGGAGCTGCGCCGGGACATGGCGCGGCGCATGATCGAATACCCGCGGACGTACGACAATCGGCCGCTGCTCGATTTCGCGTTGCACTGCCTCGCCTCGGAGTCGAAGACGGATCGCCTGCTGTTCCGCCTCTCGCAGCCGCTCGGCGAGCTGAATCGCGCCATCTGCCTGGCGCAGGATCATATCGAGGTGTCGATCCATATCCTGGAGCAGTACGGCTCGCTGAAGGCGCGGCCGCGGCTGGCGCGGCGGGTCGCCTGGAACGACGTGCTGAAGCGGGCGATTCGCTTTTCCAACAAGAACGCCGTGCAGGTGAAACGCAACGAAGTGGTGCGGCGGCATCTGCCGCGGGCGTCGCACGATATCCCGTTCCGCAACACCCTGGCGCGGGCCAAGGAGTGGACGGATCTGGAGCTGACCTTGCGGG
>DASYIS010000130.1:0-12854 GCA_035997375.1 Chthoniobacteraceae bacterium | reverse complement strand
GCTTCCCGCCGCCGGCTTTGTAAAAGCCCTCGCACCACGCGAGGTTCACGCCGCAGACGGTGGGGCCCATCACTTTCGCCTGGGGATCGACTTCGTGGATGATGCGCGCGGCCGGCGCGAGATAGTCGCTCACGTATTTCTCGGGCGGCATGCGCAGGTTCGGCTCGTTGATGATCTCCCAGACTTTGACCCGCCCCTGGAAGCGCGTGACCGCGGCGCGCACGCTCGCTTCCGTCACGTCCTTTTCATCGCTGAAGGCCACGAACGGCACCGTCTGAAACTGCGCGCAAGCCGTGAGCGCCTTGTCGAGCGTCTCCAGCGACTTCGGGTCGGCCGTGGCGTTGAGCCGCATGTTGGTCAGGCCGACGAACGCCTGCTTCGGCGCGTCGTTCGTGCCGGAGAGCCCTTCGATTTTCACGAGCTTCGGCGGGTCGACGAAATCGGGCGTCACGCCAACGTGATGGCCAATGCGAAAGAGCTCGCGGCCGCCCGTGGTGAGCGTCGCCTCATACGTGTACCACCCGAAGCGCGGCGGCGTGAACGGCATCGGCGCGCGCGCCTCCTCGCCGTCCTTGAGGTCGAGCGCGAACTTGCCGCCGCCGGCCTCGCGCCGGAAGGCGTCGAAGACATGGTACTCGACCTCGAGCTTCAGCACGTTGCGATTGGCGGCCGCGATCACCAGGTCCGCGGCGAACGGCTGCAGATCGTAGGCGATGCCGAAGGGGAGCGCCGGCTCGATCGAAGGCTTGAGCCCAAGGCTGAGGGTGGAGGCGGTGGTGACGCCCTTGGCCGCGGGATCGAAGAAGTTCGCGGTCATGCGGACGACGACCGGCAGAAAGTGGTAGCGCTCGAACAACGAGCTCGTCGTCAAATCCGGCGTCGCACCCCAGAGCCGGCCCTGCGGGTCGAGCGCGATCATCTTGAAGTTCGCATTCTGGAACCACTGGTACTTCGGTTCGCGGTGCGACACGGTTTGCAAGTCGGCGGTGAAGCGGCAAAGGAGGCTGTTTTCCAGCGCGTAGATGTTGCCCTCCGGATCGACGTCGACCGAGATGTTCAGCTCGGAGCCGTCGTTCGGCCGGGTCTTGGTTTGCGCGCCGACGGTCTTGAGGAGCTTGCCCTCGGGCGAGAATTTGTAGAGCGCGTTGAGGGAGGCGAGGACATAGAAATTCCCGGCCCGATCCACCGCCATGTCCGCGACTTCGGTCACTTCGCGCTCGAGCGGAATGACGGTCGTCTTGTCGCCATCGATGAGCGTGATTTCCTTGCCGCCATCGTACGCCCACGCCCGGCCGACCACTTGGTGGACCCCGCCGATCACCGCGACACAATTCGGACTGCGCGCCGGGTATCGTACGACCGCATTGGCGGAGGCAATGGTGAAGTCCGCGAGCTTCTCGCCCGCCGGCCCGTACTTCCGCGCGAGGTTCAGTCCGGGATACGTGACGAAGACATTCCCCTGTGCGTCGCCCGCGAGGTGCGCCGGTCCGTGCGGGTGCCCCGCGATCGGCTTCTCGGGAAAGGTCGGATCGGCCAGCGAAAACGCGGACAACGGCTTGCCCGCGGGATCGAATATCTGCACGCGCTGGTTGCCGGGATACTCGTGGTCGCGATCGCGCGTGTGCTTCGTCCCCTCGAGCGTGAGCAGCCGGCCCTGGCCGTCGAACGCAATGTCGCGCAGATCGGCGAACTGCCCCGGTTGGTCGCCCGAGCCGCCGAGTTCGAGGTCGAAGCCCTCAGCCGGTGCGGCGTGGGATGCCGCCGCGGCGAGCAGGACGGCGCATAAGATGGAGGCGATGGGCGCACACCGCAAAGAGCGCGGAAGAACTGTCGGAGGGGTCATTGGCGGATCATCGCGCGGTCCTTTGACAATTCAAGCGCGCGGCGACAGGTCGTGGCTCACGTTGTCCTCAACGTGAATCGATCTGCGCGCGCAGCGCCACGTCTCCTTCAGTTGGCGCGCTCCGCGCGGGCAGGGTCGAATCACGTTGAGGACAACGGGAGCCACGTCACACCTCCAGCCGATACCCAAACCCATGCACCGTCAGCAGGTGCTTCGGCTCGCCCGGGGCGGCTTCGATCTTTTGCCGCAGCTTGACGATGAGCTGATCGAGCGTGCGCGTGGTGCCGTAGTATTCGATGCCCCAGACGTCGTTGAGGATGTTCTCCCGCGCGACCACGTTCCCGCGGTGGTGATGGAGCAGCGCAAGGACTTTCAGCTCGCGCGGCGTGAGGACGAATTTGTGTTTGCCGCGCCGGCCGCGGAGCGCGCGCGGGTCGACCTCGACATCGGCGAACTTGATGATCTCCGGCGCGATCGGCGCGGCGGATTCGGCCGCCGGCTCCGCCCGCCGGATGAGCGCGCGCACGCGGGCCAGCAGCTCGCGCAGGCTGAACGGCTTCACGACATAGTCGTCCGCGCCCAGCTCCAGGCCGACGACTTTGTCGATCTCCTGGCCCTTCGCCGAGAGGATGAGGATGGGGACGCGGTTCTTCTCGGAGCGGATTTCGCGGCAGAGATCGTAGCCGCTCTTGTGCGGCAACATGAGGTCGAGCACGAGCAGGTCGGGCCGCTGCTGGCGCAGGAGCGGCATGGCCTGCGCGCCGTCGCCGCACTCGACCACGTCGTACCCTTCGCCGGCCAGCGCGTCGCAGAGGCCGAGGCGGATGTGCGGGTCGTCTTCGACAAGGAGGATGCGCTTTTTCATGGGTTGAGCGCGGCGGGGTTGCCTGAGTAGAGGAAGATCAAGAGGAAGAGGAAGAGGAAGATTTCAGCGGCAGGCGCACGGTGAAGTTGCTCCCGCCACCCGGCCGCGCCTGGTAGAGGATTTCACCGCCGTGCTCCTGCACGATCCGGCGCGCGAGCGACAGCCCGAGGCCGGTGCCGGGGATGCCGCTGGAGAGCGAGTCGTGCGCGCGGTAGAAGGGCTCGAAGATCTTCGCTTCCTCGCCGGCCGGCACGCCCGGGCCGCGGTCGAGCACGCTCAAACAGACCCACCCGTCCTCGAGATAACTGCGCAGCGTGATCTCCTTGCGCTCGCCGCCGTATTTCTCCGCGTTGGCGAGGAGATTCACCAGCACCTGCGCCAGCGCGTCTTCGTCGCCGATGACCGGATAGGGCGGCGCGGCGCTTTCCCAGCTCGTGGTGAAGCCGGACTCGCGCAGATGCACTTCGTGCGACGACCAGATCTGCGTCAGCATCTCGAACAGATCGAACGGGCGCTTCTCGAAGCGCCGCTGCCGCCGCTCCAAGCCGGCGAAGTCGAGCACGTTGTTGATCAGCCGCGTGAGCCGCTCCGCCTCGACCATGATGATGCGCAAATACTGCGGCTGCCGCTCCGCCGTCGCGCGGCCGCTGTGCATCAGCTCGGCGAACATGCGAATCGAGGTCAACGGCGTCTTCAGCTCGTGCGAGACGTTCGAAACAAAGTCGGTCTTCTTTTGCGCGAGCGTGAGCTGGCGGCGCGTCTCGGCCATCACCACCCAGCCGCCGAGTGCAATCGCGCCAAGCGCGCAACCGATGAGCAGGTAGAGATTGCGCCGCACCTTTTGCGCGGAGGTGACCAGCCGCTCCGGGTGGCGCAAATAGAGCGCCGCCTCCCAGTGCGGCAGCGCTTCGCCGATCTCGGTCGCGACGAAGGGCTTCTTCCAATCGGGCACCGTGCTGCCGGCCGGCGAGATGGCGACGGGCTGCGCCTTGTCGTTGAGCAGCGCGAGAATGAAGTCCGAATCCGCGCCCCAGCCCTCGCCGGTCGCGGGGAGAATGTCGGGCCATTGCGCGGCGAGATCTTCCGCGCGCAGCAGGCAGCCGAAGACGAGATTGCGCGCCTCCGCCGGGCGGATCCAGAAGATCATGTTCAGCTTGTCGTTCACGAACCGATTGACCACGCCTTCATTCCCCTCGGCGGTGAATTGGCGGAAATCCGCCGTCGCCCACGTGAGCTGCGAATCGTTGCCAAGCGTGGCCAACTGCGGCGCGACATTGCGCGTGGCGTTCCCCTCCAGCTTGTTGTCGGTCGTCTGCTCCTTGCCTCCGTACACATCGGAAAAGACCTTCTGGGCCGACTGGCTCGATTGGCTTTGGTTGAGCCCCTGAGACTGGGAGTTGCCGTAGTCTCCCCCGCCCCGTTTCATCGTGGTTCCATAGCCCTTGCGCGATGCCAACTCCGGGCGGTTCAGCTCGTCCATCGGCACCGGGTAAGCCGTCGCCGGCGCCTTGCCGCTGACCCACGAGCCGTTCTCCGCGAGGAATTGCCGGACCTGCGGATTACTCCCGGCATCGTGCAAATTCGGCGAGCAAATGATCCCCTCGGTCGTCAGCGCAAACCCGATCGCCGGCTGCGACCAGGCCGTCCGCAGGCTGACCGCGAAGTGCCCGGCGAGCAGCGGCGGCTTTTCGCCGATCATCATCTGGCGCAGCGTCTCCGCAAACGCCCGCCGCTCGGCACTGATGAGCGAACGCGCCGCGGTGGCCACGGTGTCGGTCTCCTTTTGATAGAGCTCCGCCGTCCGCCGCTCGAGCACGATCTGCTGCTCCTGCGCGCTCCGCAGCGCCAGCCAGCCGAGCACGAGGCTCGGCAGCAGGACGGCCAGGAGGAGAACGAGGAGACTCTTCTTCATGAACTAATACGGAACCGGAGACCCACGAAAATCCAGCGCAGCGAAATCGCAAGTGGCGTGCGCAGCACGCGGCCCGGGGAGCGCACGCGCCCCGCGTGCTCGATTCGGCGCCCTCGCCGAATCGCCGCGGGCACGTTGAATTTGAAAGCCACGAGCGGGTGTGTGCGGAGCGCCGGCCGGTCGGCGAGGGCGCCGCCCGGAGCACGCGGGGCGCGTGCGCTCCCCGGGCCAAGGCCGCCTGCGGCGGCTATTGTCGTGCCTTTCGTGTGTTTCGTGGACCTCATTCCGTTGTCTTCATCTATCTCTTCTGCGCGCGGTCCTGGTAGTTCTCGTATTGAGCGGCTTTGCGGCTGGTGTTTCCGAGGTTGCCTTTGGCCTTGAGCTCGTCGGCCCAGCTTTGCAGCCTCCGGTTTTCCTCCGCGACGGCCGGCAGTTGCCGGTTCGCCGGCGCCTGCGCGTTGCCGTAGACGCGCTGCTCGAGCAGGGCGGCCGCTTCCTTCGGGCGACCGGCGTCGGCGAGGGCCACGGCGGCTTCCTTGTCGAGACGGTTTTGCAACACGGCGACGTTCCGCGCGGTCTCGTCGCGGATGCTCTCGATTGACTTTTTCTCGTCGTCGGTCAGGCGCACGGAGGCACTCCCGGTTTGCGACGCGCGTTTCTTCATCGCCTCATCCTCGTACGTCAAACCGACTTTGGCGAGCGCCACGGAATCCGCGCCGGCTTCGTCGACATGACAGCGCAGGTGATAGATGCGATGCTCGGAGCCGAAGAGCTCCGGGAGGCTGATCTCGGCCGCGCGCTCCTCGCACTTGATCTCCGGGTGTCCGACGATCTCGCGCACACAGACGCCGGCCGGCACTTCGATCCGAATGCGGATGCTGCTCGCCACGCGCGAGCCGGCCGAGCCGAGCTCTTCCGCGAAGATGCCGGGGAGCTTTTCCGCATCCTTCACGTAATAGTAATTGGCGTGGCTGGCCTCCGCGAGGCCGGTCATCAGGTCTTCGTTGAAGTCATCGCCGAGGCCGATCGTGGTGACGCTCAGCTTTTCCTCGCGCAAGGAGCGGCCGAGCTCGACCAGGTCGCTCGTCCGCTGCGGGCCGACGTTCGCCAGGCCATCGGAGACGAGAATGACGCGGTTCACGCGCTCCGCATCGAGGTTCCTGCGCACCTCCTTGGCGCCCATTTGGACGCCGGCGTACAGCGCCGTGCCGCCGCCCGGCTGGATGCGCTCGATGCGCGATTTCCACTCCGCGCGATGCTGGACCGTGCCGACGCGCTCGGCGGGGATGAGCAACTCCGTCCGGTTGTCGAAGATGACGAGCGAGAAGAAATCGTCGGGCTCCAGCTTGTCGAGCGCGGCACAAGCGGCCTGCCGCGCCTTCTCGATTTTCGCGCCCGCCATCGAGCCGCTGCGATCGAGGACGACGGAGAGATTCACCGGCGAGCGGTACGACTCGGCCGGGCGCTTCGCCTTTACCTCGACCTCGACGATGACCTCGCGCGAGCCGCCGCGATAAACGACATCGCGCTCCGGCACGACGTGGAGGGTGATGGTTTCATCCGCGGCGCTCTTCACCGCCGCCTGCGCCGGCGGCGCGCCGAGCAGGAAGGCCAGGGCGCCCAAGGCGCCGGCGAAGAGACGAGTGATGGTGTGGGGGCATGGTTTCTTTTTCATGCCCCGACGCTACCGCCGCGGTGCCAGCGATGTGTCAGAGAGCGCTTCGGGGATTGTAAAAGAAATGTGACGACGGCGCCTTCAGCGGGCGGCGCTTACGTTCTGGGGGCGACCAGCGAAAGCTTCGTGCTTTCGATGAGCGCTTGCGTGACTTCGCTGACATAGCTCGCCTGGACCTCGTTGATCTCCTGGTTTTCGACGATCGAGCGTTTGAAGCGAATGGAACTGACCACTCCGCTGTCCTCGACAAAACCGAGCGTGAATTGGCGGTTGAGCACGTAGTGCAGCGCGCCGGCCCCAAATCCCAGGAGAAGGCCGAGCACGAAGGAGCCGAAGCCAGGCGACTGTCCACTGAAGAGGCCCGACCCAAAGACGACGAGGGCGCCGACGATGAACATGATGATGAGCGCCTTCTTCCACGGCTTGGCGTAGCCGTAGAGGGTCGAACAAACGCTCGTCAACGGGATCAGGCGCTTGGTGCGGCCGGAGAGCGAGGCCTCCTCGAACTCGATGCGGGCGCCGCTCACCGTGATGGAGGTGGTGGCGTCGATCCCCACCAACGCGAGGATCCAGGAAACCAGACCCTCGCGCCGTCCGACGATCACCACGTAGTGCCCGGTGGGGTTCGGCGTGTTGGAGGCGTACCACCGTTTGATCACGAGCGGGACGACCCGGTTGCGCGCGGCAAAAGACACAATCACGAGCACGAGCAAGATCGCGCAAACGACAATCAGGAGGTCGGGACCGAACAGGGAGATAAAGGCGATGATCATTGGTGGAAAGTGCGTGCCATGAACGGCCAACCTCTCATGCAGCCATTCACCGACGGGAGAACGCTCTGGAGTTACCGGGCGGCGGGAGCAGTAGTTGGCAGCCGTCTGGACGGCAAGTGGAAAACTCCGAATCGTACCATGCGTCTCATTTCCACACCGCGCGCGGCCCCAAGTGCAAAGCGTCCTGTCCCGTAACATTTCACATGCGGAGACCACAAGACGTGCAACCTTCCCGCGCCTTCGGCGTTTCACCCCTTGGATTGTCCGGCGTTGCACGCCGACCGAACTGAATCGCCGAAAACCGCTTTTGCCCATCGCCGCACCAAACCTCTCCAAACCATGAATCCCGCCGAGCATACTCCCCGCCTTGAAGACGCCTTCCTGACCCGCCGCGAATTCCTCATGCGCTCCGGCATGGGCATGGGCGCGGTCTCCCTCGCCGCGATGCTCGGGGCGGAGTCGGCGCACGGGGAGATCGGCGCGAGCACCAACCCGCTCCTGCCGAAGGCGCCGCACTTCCCCGCGAAGGCCAAACACGTCATCCATATCTTCGCCGAGGGCGCGCCTTCGCATGTCGATACGTGGGACCCGAAGCCGGCGCTGAAGCAGTACGCGAACACCGTGCTCCCCGGCATGCGCGGCAAGGCGTTCGCTTCGCCGTTCGAGTTCACCAAGCGCGGCCAATCGGGCATCGAAGTGAGCGAAGTCTTCCCGAAACTCGGCGAGCACGTCGATGAGATGGCGATCATCCGCTCGATGTACACCGACATCCCGGCGCACGAGGTGGCGCAGATCTTGATGAACACCGGCAACATCCGGCTCCCCCGCCCCAGCCTCGGCTCGTGGGTCACCTACGGGCTCGGCACGGAGAACCAGAACATGCCCGGCTTCGTCGTGCTCCGCCCCGGCGGCGTGAAGCCCTCGATGACGATCGGCTGCCAGTCGTCGTTCCTCCCGGGCGTCTATCAGGGGACGATGGTCAACTCGCAGGTGACCGATCCGAAGCAGATCATCGAGAATCTCCACAACCAGTTCATGGGGATGGGCGACCAGCGCAAGCAGCTCGATTTCGTCCGCCAGTTGAACGAGGTCCACGCGGCCAAGCTGCAAAAGGACGCCGCGCTCGAGGGGCGCCTTGAGGCCTTCGAGCTCGCGTTCAAGATGCAGACGGAGGCGAGCGACGCCTTCGATCTTTCCAAGGAATCCGAGGCGACCCGCGAAATGTACGGGACGACTCCGCAGGGCAACCAGATGCTGATGGCGCGCCGGCTCGTGGAGCGCGGCGTGCGCTTCGTGCAGGTCTGGAGCGGCGGCTGGGACATGCACCAGAACATCGAGGAAAACATGCCGAAGAAGGCCGGCGAAATCGACGGGCCGATCTCGGCGCTCCTCACCGACCTGAAGCAGCGCGGGCTGCTCGAGAAAACGCTCGTCATCTGGGGCGGCGAATTCGGCCGCACGGTGACCTACGACAACAACGGCAACGAGAAGCCGGGCCGCGATCACAATAACAAGGCCTTCTGCTCGTGGATGGCCGGCGGCGGCATCAAGGGCGGGACGGTCTACGGCTCGTCCGATGAATTCGGCGCGCGCTCGGTGGAAAACAAAGTCCACCCGCACGACCTCCACGCGACCATCCTCGCGCTCCTTGGGTTCGACCACAAGAAGCTCACCTACCGCGTCAACGGCCGCGACTTCCGGCTCACCGATGTCATGGGGAACGTCGTCAAAGACGTGATCGCCTAGCCAGGTGGGCGCTTCGCGATCCACGAAATACACGAAAGACACGAAAGGAAGACATGGCCAACGAATTGAGCGAATTGAAGCGAATGGCGGCGGGACAGGTGTCATCTCGCGGTCCCCTTATTCGTTTCAATTCGTTGAATTCGTTGGCCAGCTGCGACGGCTCCTTTTTCGTGTCTTTCGTGTCTTTCGTGGACAAGCGAAGCGCCCCTCCGGCTTCCGGGGAATTCATTCTGCTAACTGTATAAAGTTCGCCAACTCGGCCGCGAAAACCCTGCATATTTGTTTCATATGTTGCATAAGTCCCCTTTTTTCCTGTTGGCGGCCGGCGCTGCGCTGCTGCTAAGCGGCTCGGCCCTGGCGGCGAAGATCAAGCCGGCTCCGGCCCCGGCGACTCCCGCTCCGGCAGCCCCTGCCGCTCCGGCGGCGGCCGCGGCCAAGAATGACGACACCGCGTTCTTCAAGAGCAAGGTCGAGCCGATCCTCTCCGAGCGCTGTTACAAGTGCCACAGCAACGCCGAGGGGAAGACGAAGGGCGGGCTCGCGCTCGACACGCGCGCCGGGATGATGAAGGGCGGCGACGACGGCAAGATCATCGACACGGCGAATATGTCGAAGAGCATGCTCCTCACGCGCCTCCTCTCGAAGGACAAGGAGGAGAAGATGCCGCCGAAGGACGTGAATCTCACGCCGGCCGAGCTCGCCACGCTGAGCACTTGGATCAACAAGGGCGCGCCGTACCCGGTCGCCGAGGCCTCTCTCGCGGCCGTGAGCGACCCGAAGGCCGCGATCAAGTCCAAGGACACGTCGGCCGGCAAGTCGCACTGGGCGTGGCAGCCGATCAAGAACGTGCCCGTCCCCCCGACGACCAATCCGCAGTGGGCGAAGACGACGATCGACAATTTCATCGTCGCCAAGCTCGCGCAGAAGCGGATGGCGCCTTCGCCGCTCGCCGACCGCGCCTCGCTCATCCGCCGCGCCTACTACGATCTCGTCGGCCTGCCGCCGATGCCGTGGGAAGTGCAGGCCTTCGTCGATGACAAGTCGCCCAACGCCTGGGAAAAGGTGATCGACCGCCTGCTCGCCTCGCCGCACTACGGCGAGCGCTGGGGCCGCTACTGGCTCGACGTCGCCCGTTATTCCGACACCAAGGGCGAGGCCCAGAAGAAGGATTCGCCGCTCTACGTCGACGCGTGGACTTATCGCGATTACGTCATCGATGCCTTCAACAAGGACAAACCGTACGACCGTTTCATCGTCGAGCAGCTCGCGGCGGACAAGCTGAAGCTCGGCGCCGACAAGCGCCCCCTCGCGGCGCTCGGCTTCCTCACCGTCGGCGATCGCTTTGCCAACAAGAAGGACGACATCATCAACGACCGGATCGACACCGTGAGCAAGGCGTTCCTCGGGCTCACCGTCGCGTGCGCCCGCTGCCACGACCACATGTTCGACCCCATCCCGCAAAAGGATTACTATTCGCTGCACGGCGTGTTTGCCTCCACCGCGGAGCCGAAGGACAACCCGATCATCTCCGCGCAGACCGATGCCAAACTGTACCAGGACTACCTGAAGGCGCGAGAAGAAGCGCAGAAGGGCGCGCTCACTTACGTGAAGGGTGAGTTCGAGCGGGTGCGCAAAATCTTCCACCAGCACGCGGGCGATCTCCTGATGGCCAACAAAAACAACGGCCAGGACAAGCGCAAGTACATCGAGGCCGTCGGGGGCAACGCGAAGAACGTGGGCGAGATCGCGCAGATGGTGCTGCGCGCCGGCGGCGCCACGCCGCGGCAGAACCCGATCGTGCTGCCGTTCCTCAAGCTGAGCGAGATTCCCGAGAAGCAGTTCACGGAGAAAGCGCCGGCGGTCTGCGAGCAGATCGCGGCCAACAACGACCGGCGCGGTCCGAAGGTCAACCCGCTCCTCGCGGCGGCCTTCAAGGGCCAGAAGCCGACCTCGATGGACGACGTGGCGACGATCTACAACCAGTTCTTCCAGGAGATCGAGAAGAAGGCGGCGGCGGCCAAGCCCGATCCCGCGACAAAGCTGGCCGGCGGGATCAGCCAGGCGGTGGACGAGAATCTCGCGCTGATGATCGCAGCGCCCTTCGCCATCGACCCGATGAAGGACTTCGACATCGACCAGGCGACCAAGGTCTTCCCGCAACAGATCGCCTACAAAGTGCAGGCGCTGATGAGCGCGGTGACGCAGGTGGAGATGACGCACCCCGGCGCGCCGAAGCGCGCGATGGTGGTGGAAGACGCGCCGGTGGCGAAGAACTCGCAGGTCTACATCCGCGGCGAAGCCGGCAATAAGGGCGAGGTCGCCCCGCGCCGCTTCCTCGAGATCCTCTCGCCGGCGAATCGCCCGGAATTCAAGGACGGCAGCGGCCGCCTCGAGCTTGCGCAGGCCATCGCGGCCAAGACGAATCCGCTGACCGCGCGGGTGATGGTCAACCGCATCTGGCTGCATCACTTCGGCGAGGGGATCGTCAACACGCCGGACGACTTCGGCACCATGTCGGCGGCGCCGACGCATCCCGAGCTGCTCGATTACCTCGCGAGCCGCTTCATGCAGCACAACTGGTCGATCAAGGCGATGCACAAAGACATCATGATGTCGGCGGTCTATCAGCAGGTGACGGAGACGAATGAGACCTACGCGAAGGCCGATCCCGAGAACGCGCTGCTCTGGCATTTCCCGATGCGCCGTCTCGACTTCGAGCCGCTGCGGGATTCGCTCCTCTACATCGCCGGCGAGCTCGACCTAAAGGTCGGCGGCCAGCCGGTGAACATCCTCTCCGAGCCGTACTCCATGCGCCGCTCGGTCTACGGTTACATCGACCGGCGCGAGCTGCCGGAGATGATGAACTACTTCGACTTCGCGAACCCGAGCATGTCGACCGGCAAACGCCACGAGACGACCGTCCCGCAGCAGGCGCTCTTCATGATGAACAGCCCGCTCGTGGTCGACGTCGCCCGCAAGCTCCTGAACCGCCCCGAGATGACGCTGGCGAAGACCGACGCCCAGCGCGTCCACGCCCTCTACTGGATGGTCTACCAGCGCCCGCCGAAGCCGACCGAGATCGAGCTCGGGCTGCAGTTCGTCAGCGCCATGACGCCGGCCGCCGACGCGAACCAACTCGCCTCCGATGCGCCCGCCGAGGATCCCACCAAGCCCGTCGTCCCGCAGGGGCGCCGGAAGGGCAAGAACGGCGCACCCGCCGGCCCCGCGCTCACGCCCGAGCAGCGCAAGGCGCTGGCCATGGCGAACCAAAAGAAGCGCGGCGGCATCACCCTCGTCAACCAGGGCGACATGGTCGACCGCGCGCCGCTCAACGCCTGGGAGAAGTACACCCAGGCGCTGCTGATGGCGAACGAGATGGTGTACTATAACTGAAGTGAGCAGTCATCAGTGGGGCAATAATCAGTGGCCGACGGCAGCATCCGCCTGGCGCCCGGCATGAGATGCCGAACTGATTACTGCCCACTGCTTACTGATTACTTGCTCGCTCCACCATGGGTGCGAAACCGTCCACCGCCACGCCCCTCGCCGGAGCGGCGCTTGTGAAGGAAACCTGCCGCCGCATCCGTGCGGCGCGCAGCCTTTGGGATGCGCACCAAAACGCCGCCTGCCGCGGCGAGCGGCTCAAAGCGCTCGCCCTGTACGAGACGCTGACGAAAGAAGAGCGCGAGAAGGTTCCGCAAGTCCTCCGGGTCTGGCTGCGGTACCGGACGCGCAAGTTCGACTGAACCCCACCCCGTCCTTGACATTTTGACGATCCCGCCTACCGTTGGCGGGTTTCCCCGGTTGACGTTCCAAATGATTCGCCACTACCGCCTCCTCGCCTCCTTCTGCGCCCTGATTTTGCCTGGCGTCGCCATGCTCGTGAGCCCGCTCGCACGGTGCGCCGCCCAGTCGCCGGAGGCGCAAGTGCTCACCGGCCTCGCCGCCGTGGTGAACAACGATCCGATCACCTTCGGCCAGGTGCGCGAGCTCGTCGGCGCGCAGGAGGAGCGGGCGAAGGCGAATTTCAAGGGCGCCCA
>DASYIS010000129.1:0-18931 GCA_035997375.1 Chthoniobacteraceae bacterium | reverse complement strand
AGTCGACCGAGGAGCCCCGCCAGCCCTCACCGACTGCGCGCTGACGCTTTGCCACCCGGCGGGCAAGATGCCCGCCGGGGCCGGCGGGACGCCCGCCCTACCCGGGGCCGGGAGGCGCTCCGCGCCGCTGGGGTTGGCTCGCTCCCTCGTCGCCGTTCTCCTGTCGTTGTGCGCCGCGCATTGGGCCCACGCACACAATGTCGACACGAGCTACGTTCGAGTCGCGATCGAGCGCGACCGGATCGAGTGCCGGTTCACGCTCGATGTCTTCACGCTGCAAAAGATCACCGAGCTCGACGCCGACCATGACCAGCGCGTGACGCCCGTGGAGTTGCAGCGCGCGGCGCCGGCGCTCGAGCGCTTCCTGCGCGAGCACGTGCGGCTGGAGCTCGATGGCACGTCGTCGCCGCTTGGGGAGGCGGCGGACCCGGCCTGGCCGCGCGGCGCGGGCGAAGCGCTGGCCGCGCCGGACTGGCACAGCGCGGAGTCGCTCATTGCGATCACCTTCCGCCGGCCGCTCGCACGACCCGCGCACGACGTGGCGATTGCGTTCGATTTCTTCGAGACGTTCGGCATTCGCCACACCGTGCTCGGCTCATTTGTGGTGGATGGGCGCAGCGAGGAGGTGACCTTCACGCAGCCGGAGCCGGACTACCTTTTCGACACCGAGTACGGCACCACGCCGGCCGCCGCCGCGACGCCCGCGCCGAGCCGGCCGTCGCTCTGGGCGGCGCTCGTGCGGTTTTTCAAGCTGGGGATGGAGCACATCTTCCTCGGGCCGGATCACCTCTGTTTCCTCCTCGCGCTGCTGGTCGTCGGCCGGCTGCGCGACTGGGTGAGGATCGTCACCTCCTTCACCGTCGCCCACAGCATCACCCTCATCCTCGCCGGCCTGCAGATCGCGCGCCTGCCGTCGCGTTTCGTCGAGTGCGCGATCGCCGCCACCATCGTTTACGTGGCGGTGGAGAACCTCTGGCGCCGCGAGCCTTCGCACCGCTGGCGGCTGACCTTCGCCTTCGGTCTGGTGCATGGCTTCGGCTTCGCCAATTCGCTGCTCGGCATGGGACTGCCAGCGAGCGGGCGGGTGCGTTGCCTGCTGGTGTTCAACGTCGGCGTGGAGGTGGCGCAGCTCGTCATCGTCGTCGCGGCGGTTCCGTTGCTCACCCTGCTCGCGCGCTCGCGGCATGCGGGGGCCGTGCGCACGGCGATCAGCGCGGCGGTCGGGGTCGTCGGTTTGGGCTGGCTGGTCGAGCGGGCATTTGGCCTGAGCTTCATGCCGTGGTAGACGCAGCCGACGACCCGGAGGGTCGAAAGCTGGTAGCCGGTGGTGAAGCGAGTCTAACGAGCGCAACCACCGGATCTCTCTCAAAACGAAAATCCGCCCCGGAGGGGCGGGAGCGGAGCCGGCGTGAATCTGCTCGCGCCCCTTCGGGGCGCAGACGCTTTCTTTGGAGAGGTCCGGTGGTTGCGCTCGTTACACTCGCTCCACCACCGGCTACCAGCTTTCGACCCTTCGGGTCACCTGAGCCGAAATGTCCACGCCGGAATGAGCGCTATGCCCGATTCACCACCGACGCCCCACCTTTGGCCACCTCGTCGTAGATCCAGCGGTACGTCTTCTCCAGTCCGTCACGCAGCTTCGTCGAGGGCTCCCAGCCGAACACTTTCCGGATGAGTGTGTTGTCCGAATTCCGCCCCGCGACACCTTTCGGTGCCCCGAGATTGTAGCTGCGCTTCAGCTTCATGCCGGCGATCTCTTCCACCAGATCGACGAGCTGGTTGATCGAGACCAGCTCGCTGCTCCCGATGTTGATCGGCTCCACGAACTCGCTGTTCAGCAGCATCTGCGTCCCGTGCAGGCAGTCGTCGATGTACATGAAGCTGCGCGTCTGCTTGCCGTCGCCCCAGATCTCGATCTCGAGCCGGCCGCTCTGTTTCGCGGCGATGACTTTGCGGCAGACCGCGGCCGGCGCTTTCTCGCGGCCGCCGTCGTAGGTGCCGTGCGGGCCGTAAACGTTGTGGTAGCGCGCCACCCGCGTCTGCACGCCGAAGTCTTCGCGGAAATGCCGGCACATCCGCTCGCTGAAGAGCTTCTCCCAGCCGTAGCCGTCCTCCGGCAGCCCGGGATACGCGTCCTCTTCCTTGAGCGCCGTGACGTTCGGATCGCGCTGCTTGTCGGCATTGTAAACGCACGCGCTCGACGAAAAAAAGAAGCGCTGCACGCCGAACTTTTTCGCCGCCAGCAGCAGGTGCGTATTGATCAGCACACTCAGCATGCAGAGCGCCTTGTTCAGCTCGATGAACCCCATGCCGCCCATGTCGGCGGCGAGATTGTAGACCGTGTCGCACCCCTCCACCGCGCGCTCGCAGGCGTCGAGATGCTCCAGATTCAGCGAGAGATTCTCCACGTCGTCGAAGCGCTGATACCACTCCTCGAGCGGCTTCTTGTCGACCGCGCGCAGGCCGGTGTGCCCCTGACGGCGAAGATCGGCAATGAGATGTCCGCCGATGAAACCGCCGGCGCCGCAAACGAGGATTTTAGACATGGAAATTGGAGAACGGGGGAGGATGCAATCTCGACGCGGCAGGAGCGAATTCAAGCCGGGACTCGGTATTTGAGCGGCGCTCCGAACCACAGCCCTTGGGCGAGATCGCCGCGCAGCTCGGCATCACCCACTGGAACCTCCGCGATTGGATGAAACGCGAACGGCGGGAGGGCAAGGCCGCGGCTGCTTCCACCCAAGAAATGCAGCGCGTCATCGCCCGCTTGCAGCGCGAGAACGAAAGCTTCCAGGCCCAATGCGACGTCCTAAAAAAAAGCCATGGGCATCCTCTCCACACATGGGCGCCCGCATCGATACCCAGCTCGCCGAAGCCGCCTTGCAGCAGGCCCTCGCCAGGCGCGGCGGCCAGGTGCGCGACGTGCTCCACCACACCGATCGCGGCCTCCAATACGCCAGCCTCAGCGACCGCCAACTCCTCGAACCATCCCACCGCACGGCCAGCATGAGCCGCCGCGCCAACTGCTATGACAACGCCCACATGGAGAGCTTCTGGGGCACCCTCAAAGCCGAGCTGCTGGCCGGCTGCACCTTCGCCAGCAGGGCCGAAGCGCGCCTCGCCATCTTCGAGTACGTCGAGGTCTTCTACAACCGCCAGCGGCTCCACAGCGCTCTCGGTTTCCTCTCCCCTGTGGACTTCGAAAACCAATCCTATTAAAAACCCTGCAGCCTTCCCAACCCTCGTCCATAAAGCGGTACATCCTCATAGAGATTGTTTTCATGATCTTTGGTTTGTTTCGATGGCGGCGTCTGAACCACCGCCTGATAATTAGTTAGGAATCGGGTCGCCCCGCTTTTGCGGTCGGTTCGACACCGGCCCCGGTTTCCGGGCGACGGCGTCACACCACCGGCAGCGTCGATCGCGAAGTGCAGGGTTGTAGCTGCGAGCGCAAGTGAGCCAAGGAGCGGCGTGCGTCCCGCCGCCGTCCTCGCGCTCGCGAAGCGACACTTCTCTTTGGACGTTCAAGCTTCCGTGGCGCGGATGAGCGCACCGGGATGGCGTGCGGGCTTCGCCGTTTTGCAGTCGGCGCCGAGACGGACGCCGCTCCTTGGGCGCGCTTGCGCTCGCAAACGGCCCACAGGGCCGTGGCTACAACTTTGGCGCTTCGCCGACGCGCCACTGTGGCCCGACCCGCGGGTCTCCGAGACCGCGCACGAGATCGACCAGCGCCTGGCGATAGCTCGGGAATGGCGGGCGTTCGCCCGGGGCTTTCGGCTCGAGTGAGGAGACCAGCCGCGGCAAGCCGGCGTGCGGCACGCCGGCGTGCTGGTGGTGCACGCCGTGGAAAGGCTCGTGCAGCAGGCTGAACGCCATCAGGCGCCCGTGCCAGGTGTCGGCGACCACGCTTCGGGTGATCCCGTTGGGGGTGGAGCCGGTCATGCCGACGTGCTCGATGTATTTGCGCCAGCTCTGTAGATTGGCGGCGATCACGGCGGGCGCGAGGTACATCCAGAGGAAATATTTCCAGACGCCGAAGTACGCGACGGCACCCAGCACGGCGGTCCAGACGACGGCGGTGAGCACCCATTCGGACCAGATGCGCCGGCGCACTTTGCTGCTCCGGATGGGCGAGCCGGCTCGCAGGAAGGTGCGCGCGAAAATTAGCGGCGTTACGACGAGACCGGCGAACAGCTCGGCGACGGCGGCGAAGATGCGCGCCCACCGCGGCACTTTGGGGTCGGTGAAGGGCCAGAACTCCTCGTCGCGCTGCGTGCCGAGCTGCGCGTGATGCAACTGATGCGCGGCGCGGTAGAGACTGAAGCTGACGAAGCTGAACGTGCCGAGCAGCACGCCATCGATTTCGTTGATCTTGCGGTTCTTGCGAAGCAGCCCGTGCGAGGCCTCGTGAAAACCGATGAGCTGCCCGTGGAAAAGATGGCTGACGATCGGCACCAGCAGCACGGCGAGCCAGTACCACTGATGATACACGGCCCACCAGAGCGCCGCCTCGCCGGCGAGCATGCCCAGGGAAATCACGCCGAAAGCCGCGCGGCTGATCCAGTGCGGCTCGTGGGGCTCACTCGAGATGTCCATGGCTTCCATGCGAAATCAAAGGGTGGCGGTGGCGGTCCGGCTCTGCGGCGCGCGGCTGACTTCGGACAGCACCTTCTGAAACATTCCGTCCAATTGCGAAATGTCATTCGGGGAAACGACGGTCCTCCGCGCGAGCCAGACGACCTCCAGGCCGTCGCCGTCTTCCGTCAACTCGCACCCGAGATGAAAGCGCGCCGTGCCGGTGGACCGCATGCGCAGCCGCGCCGAGAGGGAGGGAAATTCGATGTCGGGCACGGGATGATTCTGCAATGCGAAGCGAACATCGAAAATAGGGTGTGCCCCCGACGCATTTCTGCCGCCGAGAGTTTTCACCAACTCCGCGAAGGGCAGCGCGTTCGCAAATGCGTCCATCGTGGATTGATGCACCTCGCGCACTTTGTCGGCGAAGGGTCGCGTGGGTTCCGCCTGCCCGCGCATCGGGACGATGCCGGCGAAGTAACCCATGGTTTCGTGCGCGGCTTTCCTGTTTCGATTGGCGACCGGCGTCCCCACGACGAGATCGTGGACGCCCGACCAGCGCGCGAGCGCGATTTGAAACGCGGCGAGCAGCGTGGAGAAAAGCGTCGCGCCGGCTTGCCTGGCCAGTTCGCGGACGGCCGCGCAGAGCTCGCCCGAGATTGCGGTCACCGTGCGCTCCAGTTCCCACGGCGGACCGGGCTCCGCGTTCGGCCAGAGGCGCCGCGAGCCGGCGAGCGTCGTCTTCCAAAAATCCGCGCGCTTCGCCACTTCGGCCGGCTGCCAGTACGCGCGCTCCGCGGCGGCCCACTCGGTGTACGAGAGCGGCACGGGCGGAAGCCGCTCGTCGCGTTTTCCCAGCAGCCCCTGCGCATAGGCGCAGGCGAGGTCCTGTACGAACACGCCGAGCGACCAGCCGTCTCCGATCGCGTGATGAATGGCGAACGCGAGCACGTGATCCTCGGGGCCGCGCTTCATCACCTCGGCGCGATAGAGCGGGCCCTGGAGCAGATCGAAGGGCTTGCGAAAGACGGACTGCGCCTGTTCCTCGATCGCCTCGGGTGTCGATTCCGCGGCCGAGAGCTCGCGATAGACGAGGTTGGCCTCGGAGGTCTTGCGGATCATCTGCAGCGCGCCGTCCCTGCCCGGCAGGATGGAAAGCCGCAGCACTTCCTGCCGCTCGACCACAATTTGCAGCGCCTCCGGGCAGTTCTGCGGGGTCAGTTTCCCGCGCACGTGGATGATGCTGCAGATGTGATTCGCGGCGTCGCCGGGCGGGACCGGCGTCGCCTCCCAAAGCTCGCGCTGCGGCAGGCTGAGCGGCTGCAGGCGGGCCTCGCCGCTCGCCAGCCATTCTTTCAATCGCGCGCGCTTTTCGTCGGACATCGGCTACCGCGTGGCAGGCTCGGGCTCGTCGCCGAGCAAGAGGTCTAGATCCTCATCGGAGAGCGCCTCGACGTCGACTTCGTCCGCCGCGACGGCGGTTTCGACGAGAGCCGGCTTCACCGGCGCCGCGACGGGCGTGCCGCCCATGTGGCCGGCGATGAGCGTGGCAATCTGGCCGATCGTCCGCGCCCGCATGAGGCTGGTCGGCGGCAAAGCGACGCCGACGGCGGCTTCGAGTGACGTTTCAATTTCCACGCCCATCAGCGAGTCGAGGCCAAGGTCGGTCAGCGGCTGATCGATGCGGAGGCTGTCGGGCTTCACGCGCAGCACCGAGCCGACGACTTCGCGCACGGCTTGCGCGATGACCGCCTCGCGCTCGGCGGGAGCGGCGGCGTCGATCTTGCCGCGCCAGTCGCTGACCGCGCTGCCGCTCTCCTGGCTGTCGACGGAAGCGAAGATGCGCTCGAGCATCGGGTTTTCCTGCATGCCGCGGAAGAACGTTTTCCATTTCGCCCAATCGACGCGGATCGCCATCGCCTGCGCGCTGCCGGCGCGGAGGAAGGAATCGAGGAGCGTGGTCACTTCGCCGGGCGAGATTTCCGTCGTCCCCTGGCGGGCGAGGAATTCCGCGACGCGCTCGTTGCGCGCGACGTAACCTTCACCGCCGAGCACGCCCCAATTGACCGTCAGCGCCGGCAGGCCACTTGCGTGGCGATGGTGCGCGAGCGAGTCGAGGA
The DNA here is from genome assembly GCA_035997375.1 of Chthoniobacteraceae bacterium. GTDB lineage: Bacteria > Verrucomicrobiota > Verrucomicrobiia > Chthoniobacterales > Chthoniobacteraceae > DASYIS01. Next base: position 12,236 of record DASYIS010000129.1, on the reverse strand, counting down.
ACGCATTCGCCGCGCTGTAGTTGCCCTGCGCGGGATTGCCGAAAATGCTCGAGACCGACGAGAACATGACGAAGCAATCGAGCGCCCGCGCGCGGGTCGCCTCATGCAGCAGCCACGCGCCCCGCGCTTTCGGCGTGAGCACGGTCAGCATGCGCTCGCGGGTGAGCGCGGAGAGCGGCGCATCATCGATCACCATCGCGAGATGAAACAGGCCGCGCAACGGTTGACCCGTGGCGTCGATCTCTTTGAAGATGGCGGCCACATCTTTGGCGGAGCCGGCGTCGGCCTTGACCACGCGCACATCGACGCCGCGCTGTCGCAGGCTTTCGACGAAAGCCGCGGCCTCGGGTGAGGTGGCGCCGCTGCGACTGGAGAGGACGAGGTGGCGCGCGCCACTCTCGACCAGCCAGTTGGCTAGCACCTTGCCGAAGCCACCGAAAGCGCCGGTAATCAGATAGCTACCATCTGATTTTACGGTGAAACCGGGCGTGAGCGGGACGCCGCGGCGAGGGACGAACGACTCTGCGAACGAGACGACGACTTTGCCCGTGTGCTTGCCGCTGGCCATGAGCCGGAAGGCGGCGTCGACGCGGCTCGCCGGGAAGGCGCGGAAGGGCAGGGGGCGCAGCTTGCGCTTCTCCACGAGAGCGGCGATCTCGCCCAGCATGTCGCGCGTGAGCGCCTCGTCGCTGTGGAAGACAGCGTCCATCGCGACGACGTGGAAGGAGGCGTTGCGGCGGAGCGGCCAGAGCGGGATGCGCGAATTCTGATAGATGTCGCGCTTGCCGATCTCGATGAAACGGCCGAATTCCGCGAGACACGAGAGGCCCATCGGGATCGCCTCGCCGGCGAGCGCGTTGAGCACCGCGTCGACGCCCTTGCGGCCGGTGAGTTCCATCACGGCCTCGGCGAAATCGCCGCGCCGCGAATCGATCACGTGCTTCACGCCGAGCGTCTCGAGCAGCGCGCGTTTGGCCGGGCTGCCCGCACTGGCGATGACGCTCGCGCCGAGGTGGTGCGCGATCTGGATCGCCGCCATGCCGACGCCGCCGGCGCCCGCGTGGACGAGAATGGTGTCGCCCTTGCGAATGCGCGCGACGTTTTTCAGCGCATGCCACGAGGTCATGAAGACCACCGGCAGCGTGGCTGCTTCTTCAAATGAGAGACCATCCGGCAGCCGGCGAATGTCGCCGCCGCGCGCGAGGGTCTGCGTCGCCAGGCCGAAGACCGCGAGGCCGAAAACGCGGTCGCCCAGGGCGACGTGCGTCACGCCTTCGCCGACCGCAGTGACGATGCCGGCGATCTCGTCGCCGAAGATGCGTGCGTCCGGCGCTTCGCCGGGGTAGAGCCCGAGGGCTTTCAGCACGTCGCGGAAATTCATGCCCGCCGCTTTCACGTCGACCAGCACCTGGCCCGGCTCGCACACCGGCACGGCAAACGGCGTGAAGCGGAGCGATTCGAGATGCCCACGCTCCTGCGTTTCGAGGCGGAGCGGGATCGACGCGTCGATCCACTCCTCACGCGAAGCGTTGCCGCGGTCGAGGCGCTGCACATAGCGGGCTTCGCCGCGGAGAACGGTCTCGCGCTCGGATTCGGGGCGAAGCAACTCGGGCCAAAGCAATTCGGCTTCCCTGTTGAGGTCCAGAATGCCGACTTCGACGATGCTGGTGTTTCGGATTTCGTCAGTGTCTAACTCGTCGACGACCTCGTTGATTACGGCGCAGTCATCCGCCGACAAGGCCTCGACCGGCTTGCGGAGGCTGCCCGCAGGTGGAAGGTCGATGGCGCGGCAGGCGAAGTTCGGGTGCTCGTTGAGAATGACGCGGAAGAGCCCGATGGCGGGCGCTTGCGCAATCGCGGTCGGCTGCGCGTCGCGTCCGACGGGTTGCGCGCCGCGCGTCACGAGGTCGAGGCGGAGTTTCGCCATCGGCATCGCGTGCTCGGCGGCTTGCGCGAGGTGGAGGAGGGCGTCGGTCCCCATCGGCTGCTCGCCCGCGGCGAGTTGCGTGGGTTCGTCGAGCGGCCAGAGGTAGACGATCCGCTGTGGTGGCGCGGCGGCGCAGGCGGCGAAGAGCTGCGTCCAGTCCTCGCGGTTCTCTCCGCGCAGGGTGAAGACGTCACCTTTCACGGTGTACTTGGTTCCGCGCGTGGCGACACGGACTTGCGAGCCGGCGGCGCGCAGGCGGGTGGCGAGGGCCTCAGCGACACCGGTCGTGTCGCTGAAGATGAGCCACGAGTTTTCGAGGGGCGCGTCGGACATGTCGGACCGGTCAGACGGGTCGGACACGGCCGTAAACGCCTTCCGCGCGAGCAGCGTGATCTGGCCTTCGCCCACCGGCCCCATGAGGCCGGGCAGCGACGCGGTTTCCTCGAAGCCGGCTTCGCGCAGGGCGCGCTCCCAGACGGCGCGCTGCATGAGCGGCTGCTCGGGGCGCAGGTCGCGGTCGGTGAAATGCCACCAGCCGCTGGTGACGCCGAAGACCGTCTCGGTCCAGAGCTGCGGCGTCGCGGTGTCCATGAAGACGAGGCTGCCGCCGGGCGCGAGCAGGCTGTGCAACTCGCGGAGCGTCGCGCGCACGTCGGCCACGGCGTGGAGGACGTTGGTGCCGATGATGAAGTCGTACGAACCGGCAGCGAAGTCCTGCGCAGCGGCCGGTTTTTCGAGATCATAGACCTTGAACTCGACTTCCGGAAACGCCGCGAGCTTCTGCGCCGCCGCGGAGAAGAAGCCCGCGGAGACATCGCTGAAGGTGTACGAATGCAGGCCGCGCTCGAGCGCCGGCAGCACCTGCGACGTGAGGCCGCCGGTGCCCGCGCCGATTTCCAGGATGCGCAAGCCGCGGCCCTCGGGCAGCGCGCGCGCGGCTTCGCTGACCGCCGCCGCGATGGCCGCGAGCCAGTGGCTGGTGAGCAGGCCGTCGCTGTAAAATTGCTCCAGCAACTCCGCGCCGGCGCCGGTGAAGAGCACCTGCACCGCGTCTTTCTCGCCGCGCAGGATCGCGCCGAACTCGGCGCAGTTGGCCGTGCACAACTGCGCCTCCGGCAGGTTGCCGGGATGGCGATCAATAAACGAGCGGAGCGTGGCACCGGCGGTGTTCGCGGCTTTTTCGAAGGCCGGGGTCGGTCGCCAGCCGCGCTTCAATGGCTTCAGCAAACCGCGCTTCACGAGGTTCGCGAGAAGGCGCTCGAAGACCGGTTGCATGGCCTTGGCTACGCCAATCGAATCCGCGGTGAAGCCTGCCTTCGCGCTCACGCCCATCGTCCGCAGACCTGCCGCGAGCTGGGCCGCGGCGAGGTCGTCAGCCGCGGCGATGGAGGCTTCCAACTCAGCGCGACCCCGCGTGGCTATCACTTCGTTCAGGGCGCGCAGCGCCGTCTCCTGCAAGCGTGGAAGTGGCAGCGGCGCGAGGGCCGCTTTCTCTTCCGTCGACGGCATGCGCTGCCAGTCGACATGGTAAACGACATCGCGTGTTCCCCCGGAGCCGCCGGCGCGGCGCACGCTGGCGACGCTGATGGCGCGGAAGCCGTCGATGAGCACGCACGGCGCGCCGGTCTCGTCGTAGAGGCCGATGTTTCCCTCGAGGAAGTCGTCGTTGAAATCCTGCACGCCGGCGCGCACGAGCGTGCTCGCGCCCGGCGAGCGTATATAGAGGATACGCTGGAAGCGGACCGGCAGCTTCATCCGCGCGTGACGGCCTTCGACGGTCGCGGCGCCGGCGGAGAAGGTTTGCAGAGCGCCGTCGAAGAGCACGGGATGCAACGCGTACTCATTCACACGTCCGGCGATTGCCTCGGAGAGCGCGACACGGCCCGTCGAGCGTCCGCCGCCCGCGGCGAGCTCGCGGATCGGCCGGAATTCCTCGCCGTAGCGCAGCCCAAGGTCGCTCATGTGCCGGTAGAAGCCTTCGACCTCGACGTTGAGCACGCCCGGCGTCTCCGCAGTCGGTGACGAGGCTGCGAAGGCCGACTCGGTGCGTTCGCCGCGCAGGGAGCCGACGACGTGGATCGACCACGCGACGCTTTGCTCGAAACGGCTCTGGATCGCGAAGGTCCGCTCGGTCGGCGAATACGACAGCTCCAGGTGGACGCCCGAGACGGGGTCGGGGAGGAGGAGCGGCTTGCGAATCTCGAAATCCTCGATGGCGAACGGCCGCCCTTCGAAGAGCTGCACGCCGGCTTCCAGCGCCATCTCCACGAAGGCTGCGGCGGGGAAGATGAGATGGCTCTCGACCTTGTGGTCCTTGAGGAAAGCCATGTGACGGTTGTCGAGCCGCGTGATCCACGTCGGCGTGGCGCGCGGGAGGCGCGCCTCCAGCAGGCCGCGTCCGCCGGAGCCGAGCCGGCCTTCGCGCCACTCGGAATTCTCGCTCCACCAGCGGGCGCGATCCCAAGCGTACGCGGGCAGTGACAGCAGGTGCCGCGAAGGCGTCATCGACGCGAAATGCAAACCGACCGCCGCGCGGTAGAGATCCATCGCGGTCTCCAGCACGGACTCGTGCTCACGCTCGCGGCGCGCCGAGGAGAAGACGGTCGCTTTCGTGCCGTCGCGGCCGCCGAGGCATTCCTGAATGGAATGGACGAGCGCCGGATGCGCGCCGATTTCCAGCCAGATGTCGATGTTCGTCTCCGCCATCGCGGCGATGGCCGGAGCGAACTGCACGGGCTGGCGAATGCCCTGGCCCCAATGCTCCGGTCCGCAGGCCAGGCCGGCTTGCGCGCCGCCGGTCACGGTCGAGAAAAACGGCACGGTCTCCGCGTGCGGCTCGAGGTCCGCGAGCGCTTCCTCGAGCTGCTCCGAGGCCGGCTCCATGAGCGGGTGATGGAACGGGTGATCGACGCGCACGAGCCGCGCGAAGACGCCCAGCGGCTCCAGCTCGGCGAGCATGGCCTCGAGCGAAAGGCGTGGGCCGGCGAGGGTGAGCGAGCGGGGGCCGTTGAAGGCGGCGATCGTCACCGTGCGGTCGTGGCGGGCGATCAGGGCCCGCGCTTCCTCCTCGTCCATCCCGACGGCGAGCATGGTGCCGGCGCCGCGCGCGCAGCCGTCCATGAATTGCGCCCGGAGCGCGATGATGCGCGCACCCTCTTCCAGCGAGAAAATGCCCGCGACACACGCGGCGGCGATCTCTCCCACGCTATGGCCGACGATCGCGGCCGGCTCGACTCCCCAACTTTTCCACAGCTCCGCCAGCGCCATCTGCATGGCAAAGATCGCGGGTTGCGCGATCTCCGTGCGGGACATCTGTGACGTCTCCTCGGTGCGGGCCAGCTCCTCGAGCAGCGAGAACTTCGCGTACCCTTCCATCGCCTCGGCGCAGCGCTCCATCGTGCGGCGGAAGACCGGCTCGTGGCGCATCAGCTCGCGGCCCATGCCCCACCACTGCGGGCCCTGGCCGCTCATCACGAAGGCGACGCGCGGCGCGTGCTCCGGGCGCGGGGTGAAGGCCGTGCGCACTTTCACGCTGTCGCCCTGGATCGCGAACGCGTCGAGCTCCTGGGTCACCTCGGCCATCGAGCCGGCGACCATCGTCAGCCGATAGGGATGATGATTGCGCCGCGCGCCGAGCGTGTAGGCGAGGTCGGGCAACACCGGCGACGAGCCGTTGAGATTCGCGCGGTCGGCGAGCCAGGTCGCGAGCTTCGAAGCACAGCCGCGCAGCGCCTCTTCCGAGCGCGCCGAAAGGACGATCGGCCACGGGCGATCCGTCTCCTGCGCCACGTGCTCCGGGTACGGATGTGAAGGAGACTCGGCGACGATGACGTGCGCATTCGCGCCGCCGAAACCGAAGGAGTTTACGCCGACCATCCGCTCGCCGTCCGTCTCGGGGAACGGCTCGTTCGCGGTCGGGACGCGCAGCTTGAGCTTGTCGAAATCGATGTGCGGGCTCGGCGCAGTGAAATGCAGGCTCGGCGGGATAACCCGGTGCTGGAGCACGAGCACGGCCTTGACCAGGCCCGCCACGCCGGCGGCCGTCTCGAGATGGCCGAGGTTCGTCTTGCACGAGCCGATGGGGAGCGGCTCGGTCCGCGCATCACCGCAAAGCGCCTCCGCCAGCGCGTGGGCCTCGATCGGGTCGCCGACCGCCGTGCCGGTGCCGTGCGCCTCGACGTAGCCGATCTGCGCGGGGTCGATTTGCGCATCCTTGCAAGCATCGATGACCAGCCGCGCCTGGGCCTCGGGGCTCGGGAGCGAGATGCCGTTCGTGTGGCCGTCCTGGTTGATCGAAGTGCCGCAGATGACGCCGAGGATCGGGTCGCCGTCGGCCTGCGCCTGGGAGAGGCGCTTGAGCACCACCATGCCCGCACCTTCGCCGCGGACGAATCCGCTGGCATCCGCCGCGAACGCCGCGCACCGCCCCTCGGGCGACAGCATCCCAGCCTGCGAGAAGCCGATGAAGCCGCCGGGCGTGATCATCACGGTCACGCCCCCGGCCAGCGCCGTGTCGCCGCGCCCCGCGCGGATGTGCTCGCACGCGGCGTGGACCGCCGTGAGCGCGGAGGAGCACGCCGTATCCATGGCGACACTCGGGCCCTTGAGGTTCAGGCAGTAGGAGATGCGGTTGGCCGCGATGGAATGCGCGCTGCCGGTGGGCGAATGCGGGCTGATCCCCGAGTGCTCGTGGGCGATACTTTGGATGCCCTGGTAGTCGTTGTGGGAAATGCCGACGAAGACGCCGATATCCGTTCCTTTTTCCAGATCGAGCACCAAGCCGGCGTGCTCGATCGCCTCCCACGCCGTCTCGAGGAGGAGCCGCTGCTGCGGGTCGACGTAGGGCGCCTCGCGCGGCGAAATGCCAAAGAACTGCGGATCGAACTGGTCGATTTGATCCAGAAAACCGCCGCGTTTGGCGAACGTCTTGCCCGCGATCCCCGGCTCCGGATCGTAGAAGCGCTCGATGTTCCAGCGATCGGCCGGCACTTCGCACACTGCCTCGCGTCCCTCGACGAGAAGCTTCCAGAAGGATTCGGTGTCATGGACATTGCCGGGGAAGCGGCAGCCGATTCCGATGATGGCGATGCGGTCTTTGATCATTGAGGCTGAAATGGACGGAAGAAAGTCGGGATTGTTCACCGCGCAAGACGGTTCCCATTCCAATCGCGGCAAACGCTCTTAACGCATGACGATACAACGTTTGCCGAGTACGGAGCGGGCGGCAAATGAAGCAGTTCTATTTCGAAACGCGAACAATTATTCTCGGGGCGCACCCGCCTCCGTGGGCGCCCGAAGAGGAACCGGCGGGCAGGAGCCGCGCTCTCTGGGGAGGAAAAGAATTCGCCGGCGGCAGAGTCGTCTTCCGCGCGTCATTTCCCGATCTGCTGCAACGTTTGCACGATGACCGGACGCAGCGCCGTGAAGCGCTCGTCCGTGCTCCACGCGCGCAGGGTGGTCGGGACGGCGTTTTGCCGGGCCGGCGATTCCGGGCGGAGGGCGGGCGCGGAGAGGAGCGCGTCGGAGATGAACGAGGCGGGGGAGACGAGGCTGGCAATGACCTTCGCTTTTTCGTCGAGCGTGACGTCGGCCCGCGTCAGGTAAGCCTCGACGGCGCCGCGCTGCTGGCCGTTGCTCAGGTCGGCCTTGCCGTAGTAGTCGGCGCGCAGGAAAGGGCGGTCCGCGAACTCGGTCGGATGCGCGTTCAGGTAATCCATGACGGCCAGCGGATTGGCTTCGCTCAAGCGATCCATCGCGACCGTGGCGGCGCGCTTCAGCGGGTTTGTCTCGCTGTGGGAGAGCTCGGAGAAGACGGGGACGAACGAGGCATCGGCCGCGAACACGGGGACATCGAAGGACTCGAGGAAGCCGCCGGAGGGCGCGCTTCGCCATGGCTGCCAGGCCAGCATTTCACGCGCTTTGCCGGCGAGATACGGCGTGGCCGCAGGCTCGTGTTGCCCGACGTTGCGCAGCGAGACGGCCCACTCGTCGGCGGTCGTTTTCGCGCCGAGAATCTCGCGGCCGACTTGCGCGGCTTCACCGCCGCCCGTGCGGGCCGCGATCTGTCCGAGCAGATCCATCAGCAAGACCCGCAGCGTCGGCGCGCCGGCGAGCGCGCCCTTCTCGCCGATGCCGAAGGCCTCGCCCGTAGCGGCATCGCGTCCGGTGGCGAGGAAGGCGCGGATCGCCGCGATGGACTGCCGCGGGTCGCCGGCCAGGAGTTGCCGGCGCAGCTCCGCGAGATCGTCGGCGTGCGCCGCACCGCCTTGCAGCCGCGCCCAGACCGTATCGATCCCCGAGGCGCCGGCACTTGGCGGAACGGGCGTGCTCACGGTGGTTGGGGAGGGGACATGCGTCGGCGTGGGGCCGGCGCGCACGTTCGGCCCGGGAGTGGCGGCTGACTTCGCGGCGCCCGGCGGAGGGGTTTGCAGTTGAAGATAGGCCGCCGACCCGATGAGGACCAGGAGGAGGGTGATGGCAAACCACCCGGCCGGCCGTTCATACCAACGGAGGCTCGCCTTCGTCATTCGTCATTCGTCATTCGTCATTTCGAACGCCTATTTCAGATAGGTCGCCATGAAGCTCTTGAGCTTGGGATCGAGCATCCGCACGCCGCCCGAAGCCGGCCTCGTCGACCCCGAAACGACGATGCCCATGATCGCCCAGCCGGTCGGCGCGTGGACCATCAGCGGGCCGCCGCTCATCCCGCCTTCCACGTAAATCGAGTAGTCTTCGAAGAAGTAACCGTAGGTGCGGGAAAAGGGCGTGGTCGGGTAAGTGTAGAGCGGGAGGTCGCCGTTGTGCGCGCCTTCCGCCCCGTAGCCGACGAGCAGCTTGTTATAGCGCATGCTGAGCAGCGCGGGATCGGCGGAAGACGCCGCGCGCTGGCCGTTCTTGTAAAGGAAGTCCTTGAACACCAAGCCCGCCGCGTCGAACGCGAACGAGGTGACCGCATCCGGGCCGTCGCGCAAGGCCGCCTGCTGATAGCCGGCGAAGACGAGCCGCTGCACGGGAACCTGCACCGGATTCGATTGCGCCGGCCCGTAGGTGTTGCGGAAGAACTCGAAGTTCGTCGAGAAACCGGTGTCCGGATCGTAGACGTTGTGCCCCGCGGTCAGGACCGAGTGCGGACCGGCCACCGTCCCGGAGCCGATGTAATCGGTCGTCCCGCTTTTGAAGAAGACCTGCCCGATGAGGTAGAACGGGTAGATGTTGTTGTAAGCGGTCGGGAGCTGCCTGGGATAGACAACTACCGCATCCGCCGGCGGGACGAAGGCGAGGAGCAGGAGGCAAAGGAGAAGGCGGCGGATCATGAGCAGCGAGTGAGGGGACGATAGCCGCTTTGCGCCACGGCGCAACCTGCCCCGGCGCGATTTCCGCGCGCCGCCCGCTTACATCTTGAGCACACTCTCCGCCGTCTCCACGCCGCGATTTTCCTTTCCCGGCAGGCGTCCCACTTCCGTCGACTGCGCCTTCTCCGAGGTGAGAGCCTGGGCGTCGCCGCCCTTGCGAACGATGACGCCGACTTGCGAGCCGAAGGGTTGGACCGCGGGATCCAGGCCGGAGCCGTAGGCGAAGTTTCGCGTCGCCAAAAAGAGGCAGGTGTCGAGATCGGTCTCCTTGACCCGGTACATCTTGAAGGGGCTGTACTCGGAGTCGAAAACGCCCGTGCCGGGGTAGGGGGGAATGCCGGGCGCCTTGAACAACTGTGGGAGACTCTCGCGCTCGAGGTACTTGTATTCCACGAGGCGATCGACGTACTGCCCCAAGGAAACGACCGGCCGGACGGTGGAAACGGCGAGATCCCCGGGCCAGCCGAGGTCGGGGTTGGGCGCGACGGAGTTGTCGAGGACCATGCGATAAACGGCCTGGTGGAGCTGCCGCGCATTGCTCATGGCCATGGTCGCCTGCGCTCTCTGGCGCGCCCTCGCGAAGGACGGGATGGCGATGGCGGCCAGCACGGCGATCACGGCGATCCCGACAAAAATGCAAACCGCAATCACCACCACGATCGCGACGGCGTTGCTCGACTTGGGCCGCGGGGGAAGGGGTAGCGGGGGGTAGGAGGGTGGGACAGGTGGCGGGTTCACGCCCGGAGCCGTAGCAGGCGTGCGCGAATGTGGCGACTGAATCCGTGCCGTCATCCCGCCAAATTCTCCGTGCTCTACACCGCGCCGCATCTGCGGTAGCTTCCCGCGCATGTTCGCCAATTGCTGCGGCTGCTGCCGCCCGCCATCCATTCCCGAAGCCTTCCGTCAGCGCGTCGCGCTCATCACCGGCGCCTCGTCCGGCCTCGGCGCGGAGTACGCGCGCCGGCTCGCGCCCCATGTGAGCGCGCTCCTGCTCGTCGCCCGCCGGCAGGATCGCCTGGAGGCGCTCCGCGCGGAGCTCGCGCGCCCGGGGTTGGAGATCCAGTGCCACGCGCTCGACCTCGCGGACCGCGGCGCGCTCGACGACTTTCTCGCCGCGATCGCCGAGAGCGCGCCGGCCATCGATCTCGTCATCAACAACGCGGGCGTCGGGGATCATGGCTTCTTCGAGACGAGCGACTGGGCGCGCGGCGAGGCGATGCTCGAGGTGAACATCCGCGCGCTCACGCGCATCACGCATGCGCTCGTGCCGCGGCTCGTGCGCGCGGGCGGCGGCGCGGTCTTGAACGTCTCGTCGCTCGCGAGCTTCGTGCCGGTGCCGCAGATGGCGGTCTATGCGGCGACCAAGGCGTACGTCTCCTCCTTCACCGAGGCGCTGCGGGCGGAGCTGCGCGGCACGGGGGTGACGGTCACGCACGTCTGTCCCGGCCCGGTGGCGACGGAGTTTTCGCAAGTCGCGGGCCGCCCCGGCGAGCCGGACATGATGCAGAGCCCGGAGTTCATCCGCGTCTCCGCCGGGCAGGTCGTACGCGAGAGCCTGGAGGCGGTGGCGGCCGACCGCGCGCGCGTGCTGCCGGGCCGGATCGTCTGGGGCATCGCGGCCGTGCTCGCGCTGATCCCGATGGCGCTCCTGCGTCTCGGCAGCTCGCAGCGGTTCCGCCGGCCCGTCAGCCGGCGCCGCCGATTCTGAGCCGACGTTTGCGCTTCCGCTGGGACCGCGCGCATGGCATCTCTCAGCCACGCACCCTGATTTTATCCCATGATCGAACTGACCAAGTACTACTACTTCCTGTTTGGCCTGATGACCATCGCCGGTGGCGTCATGGGCTACGTGAAGGCCCAGAGCAAGGCATCCCTGATTGCCGGCGGCATCTCGGGCCTGCTGCTGCTGACCGCCGGCGTGCTCGTTTCGATGAAGGTACTGCCGGCGGCGCTCATCCTGGGGCTGGTCGTCTCGCTGGCGCTCGCCTTCAAGTTCATTCCCAACTTCCTGGCCAACCGTAAGTTCATGCCGGGCGGACTGATGTCCGTGCTGAGTGTGATCGGGGCGATTCTCTCGGCCGTCGCGCTCTTTACGGCCACTTAACCTTTTCCCGCGCGGGGTGGCTGGTGGATGAAGAGACGCGGCGCGCCGGTCATTTGCGCTTTCGTTTTCTTCGGCCGCCTTCCACACTGCTCTGCACCACTTCCCCATGATCCAGCTGACGAAATACTACTACTATCTGTTTGGTTTACTCACGATTGCCGGAGGGATTATGGGGTATGTGACCAAGCACAGTCACCCTTCGCTCATTGCGGGGAGCATCAGCGGGGCGCTGCTTATTTTCGCGGGAGTCCTCGTCGCGACGAGGGTGCAGCCGGCCCTCATCCTTGGTGGGCTTATCTCGCTCGTTCTCGCATTCATTTTCGTCCGCAAGCTGATGAATGATGGCGGCTTCATGCCGGCCGGGCTGATGACCGGGCTGAGCCTCATCGGTGCGGTGCTCACGGCCATCACGCTCCTCGCACCCCGAGAGAAGCGTTAACCTGTGCGCCGCGGGACTCTCTGTCGCGGGGGCGCCGCGCTCCTGTTGGCGTTCGGTTTGATTGGGTGTCCGCCCCGCCCGGTGCCGCCGCCGCCGTCGGCCACGCCGACGCCGGTCCCGGTCACCCCGGCGCCGACCCCGACTCCGCCGCCCACGCTCGGCTACCGGAAGCTCGACGTGCCGAAGCTCTTCAGCGGCGTCAAGGTCAACGCCCGGCTCGAGGCGACCGCGGGGACGACCGCCAGCGCGGATCGCGTGGAGGACGGCTCGTATTCGCTCGACCTCACGGTGCACGTGAAGGTGCCGAAACCGCACCAGAGCCTCGCCAATCTCTCGAAGCTGAACGCCCAGCTCGCGACGGCGCTGCCGGACTTGCCGACCCTGCTGCAGACCGCGGCCGTCTCGCCCATCTTC
>DASYIS010000128.1:0-10299 GCA_035997375.1 Chthoniobacteraceae bacterium | reverse complement strand
AGCGTCTCGCCGACGATGTCGCCGCGCACCGCCATGGCATTGAAGACGCCGTTCACGCTCGCCAGCACATGCTTCTCGGGGATGAGCGTCGGATGCACGCGGACCTCGATCGCGCCGTCCGCGGCCTTGATGATCCCGAGCAACTTGACGCGATAGCCAAGCTGGCGGGCGAAGCGAATGTCGCACGCGGTCAGCGCCTCGATCCCCTCGACGAAGACCTTGTCCCCGGGAATCCAGAAGCCGTACGCGAGCGAGGCGAGGATGATCGCCTTGTGCGCCGCGTCGCCGCCGTTCACGTCGAGCGCCGGGTCGGCCTCCGCGTAGCCGGCGGCCTGCGCCTCGGCCAGCGCCTCCGCGAAGCCGAGCCCCTCCTCGGTCATGCGGGTGAGGATGTAGTTGCTCGTCCCGTTGATGATCCCGTGGATCGACAAAATGTGGTTCCCCACGAACGCCTCGCGGATCGACTTGATGATCGGAATCCCGCCGCCGACCGCCGCCTCGAAGAAGACGGGCACCTGGTGTTTGGTCGCCGCGTCGAAGATCTCTTTGCCGTGCTCCGCGAGCAGCGCCTTGTTGCCGGTGACCACGATCTTCTTCCGCTCGATCGCGCCGAGCACGAGCTGCAGGCTCTCCTCCTTTTGCCCCATCAGTTCCACCACGATCTGGATTTGCGGGTCGTCGAGGAGATCCTGCCAGCGGGTGGTCAGGAGCCCCGCCGGCAGGTCGAGACCGCGCGCGCGGGCGGCATCGCGGACCGCGATCTTGCGGACCGGGAGCTCGAAGCCGAGGCGTTCGCGCAGCAGGGCGCGATTGGCCGCGAGGTGTTTGAAAACACCCGCGCCCACGTTGCCCAGGCCGGCGAGGCCGATGCCGAATTGATGCATGATCGCGTGAAGAAAAGAGCCGATAATCCTGACGGGCGTTGGCGGAGTGAAGCAAGCGACAATCGTGCGCATTTTCGCGACGCGGCCAGCGTAACTATTCAAAGCGCGCGCCGCTCCACGATGGGTAGCACAGGCGTCCCGCCTGTTCCGGCGGGCGGGACGCCGGCGTCCCGCCCGCTGATTCAGCAATCACCAAGTGGTGACTTCCAGCAGCGACAGGCGGGACGCCTGCCGGCCCCACGGGCAGGATGCCCGTGCCACGTCGGCGCCGCCGGCGCGCGGGCGGGTGCGGTTTCGCGGCACTCGCGCCTCGACTCCGCGCGCGTCCGCCCTACCATGGTCGCCCACCCTCCGGGTTCTTCCATGGTCACCCTCGAACAGTTGGAGCGCATCCAATCCCGGCGTGCGGAAGCCGTGCTGACTTGGTTCGCCGCGCTGAAAGCGTCGTTCGGGTGGAGTGTGCCGGAGAAGCCGGCCGGGTTTCCCGCCCATCTGTGCATGGAGCAAATCTTGATCGCTCCCTACGTGCTCCGGAACGGCGAGCGTGTCTGGGAACACAGTCCATTCTCGGAGGCGGCGCCGGGGGAACAACTCCACGAAATTCTCCGGCAGTGGTCCGCGGGCGCCAAGTCCGGGCGCCTGCATCGGCTGGTCGTGATCCAGGGCGCGGCAGGGACCGGAAAGTCCGTGCTGTTGCAAATGACGGCCGTCATCATCGCCGATTTCCTGGCGGAAGAGCTGGCCGGCCACCGGCGATCGGTCGATGACATCCCCATCCCCGTCTTATTCGCGTACGAGACCGTCGAGGCCGCGCCGATCGGGGAACAATCCGTCGCGGAGGCGGTCCGCGCCACCTTGGGCGTGGTCAAAGCACAGCTGCGGGGGCACACGGGGCATCGCCCGGCGTGGCTGACACCCGCGCAGTTCGAGCTGCTCAAACAATTGCAGACCGACGACAACGCGGTGTCGCGGATCGCGCAAATGACGGCGGGCCTGCCCACGGTCAACCTCATCGACGACGTTCCCGTCACGGGGTCGAAAACATCCCGCCTGCTCTCGTCGGCGTGGCTGACCTTCGCGGCCTCGAACGAGAGTTTGCCGGAGCGCCACTTTGGAGACGGTCGCGCCTTGGAAATGCTCACCTTTCACACCTGTCTCTGGAACCGAAATTCGTTCGAGGGCTATGTCGAAAAATGTTTCCTGGTCGATCGAACCCACGAAGACCGCCAGGCGGCGGTCCGGGCGATTGAGCACTACCTGCACGCCAGGCCTGCCGCCACTGTCTCCGCGCTCGCCGCCGCCGAATATGCAAAGGGTCGCTTGCAAAATGCGGTCTCGCACGCGCCCGAGCCGCCCCCCAAGAAACCCGGCGCGGCGATTCCCAACAACCTCCCGCGCCCGCAACCCTTCTTCGGGCGGGAAGCGGAGTTGAAAAAGATCGCCGACGCCCTTTCGCCCACGGCGCGCGGCTGGGGCGTCCTCATCGACGGCCCGGGCGGCATGGGGAAGACGGCGCTCGCCGTCCGCGCCGCCGAGTTGGTCCCGGCCGGGCGCTTTCAGCGCATTATCTTCCTCTCGTCCAAGGAGCGCGAACTCACCGCCGATGGCCAGCGGGCGCTCGGGCACTTCGTGTTGCCCGGCTACCTCGAGATGCTGAACGCCATTGCCGGCCAGTTGCACCAATCCGAGCTTACGAGACTACCGGGTGCCGAGCGGACGGCGGCCATCCTGACCGCGCTCGGCGAGACGGAAGTACTCCTGCTGCTCGACAACCTCGAGACGCTGCCGGAGGGCGACCGCGATCAACTCTTCGCTTTCCTGGGCCACCTCCCGCCCGGCTGCGCCGCCATCGTCACCAGCCGGCGCCGCTCGGATGCCCAGGCCGTCGTGATCCGGCTCGACCAGCTCGACTGGCCCGCCGCGCGCGGCCTCCTCGCCGAGCTGGCGGAGAACAACGGGCACCTCGCCGCGGCCACCGAAGCCGAGCGCCGCGCTCTCTACGCCGCAGCCGGCGGCAATCCGCTGCTCATGCGCTGGATTTCCGGGCAGCTCGGCAACGGGCGATGTCGCACCATCGCCGCCGCGCTCGACTTCCTGCGCGCCGCGCCCGTCGGCAACAATCCGCTGGAGTTCATCTTTGGCGATCTGCTCGAGACTTTCACCCCCACCGAAATCAAAGTCCTCGCCGCGCTCGTCCACTTCAAGATGCCCATGGCGGTGAAGTTCATCGCCGAGCTGGCGGACCTCCACGAGGACGCCGCCCAGGGCGCTCTCGGCGATCTCGCCAGCCGCTCGCTCGTCCTGCCCGACGTCGAGGGACGCCTTTTCCTCCTCGTGCCGACGGTCGCCGACTTCCTCCTGCGCAAACGGCCGGAAGCTGTCGAGAAGACTGTCGAGGAAGCCGTCACGGAAGCCGTCACGGAATCCGGCAGGCGGCTGGAAGCGCGCGCCTATGCGCTGATCGAGGCGAACAGTTCCGCCAGGTACGACCGCATCCAGGTGCTCGAAGCTGCCTGGCCCACGGTCGCGCCCGCCTTGCCTTTCTTCCTCGCCGGGCCGAATCCGCGCCTCCAGGCCGTGTGCGCTGCGCTGCGAGATTTTCTCGATTTCAGCGGACGTTGGGATGAATGGCTCTCCCTCAGCGAGCAGGCGGAAGCCAGGGCGGTGGCCGCAGGAGATGATGAGACGGCGGCGGGCTTGCGCGCGGCCGATGCAGGCTGGATTTACTATTCACGCGGACAGGCGGCCGAGGTGCGGGCGTGCGCCGACCGGGCAGAGGCGCACTGGGCTCAAGCCGGCGCCCACGCGCGCAGCATCCCCATTCGATTGCGCGGGTTGGCGTATCAGTTGGAAGGGGAATACCAAAAAGCGATCGAGAAATTTCGTGAGGTCCTCGCGCTCCTGCGCGGCGAGGCGACCGAGAGCGGCGACATGGCCAACGTCTTGAATGACCTCGCGACCGCCGAGCGGCTCATGGGCGATCTCGCGGCGGCGGAACGGGATTGTCGCGAGGCGGTGCGGATGGCGCGGGGGGTCGACGACGCCGAAGGCGTTGCCCTCTATACCGGGAACCTGGCGGAGGTGGCGCTGGACCGGGAGGACTGGCCCGGCGCCGAGGCGCAAGCCCGCGAAGCGCTGTCCTTATCGGAAGGCGTCGGCCGGCCGGAACTCATCGCGGAGGACTGCCGCCGCCTCGCGGAGATCCTGGCCCGGCAGGGCAAAGTCGACGAGGGCCTGCCCGCCGCGGAGCGGGCCGTCGCCCTTTTCACCCTCCTCGGGTCGCCCAGCCTCGCCGCGGCCCAGACCACTCTCCGCGAACTGCAAAGACTGATTTTTTTGCGGAATCAAAGGTCAGGATAGCTTGCGTCCGCGCTCGAGATCGGGGAAACACAGCGACGACCGCTGCGAACCTTCCGGTATGAGCGAACCCTCCAGCTTGATTCTCGAACGCCTCGCCGCCCACGACGGGCGGCGGAGCGCAAATGAATCCGACGGCTCGTCACCGACTCCGGCGCCCTCCACCTCCATCCCGCACAATCTCCCCGTCCTCCAGCCCTTCTTCGGGCGTGAGGAGGAGCGGGCGCGGATCGCCGAGGCCCTCGACCCCGAAAGCCGCGGCTGGGGGGCACTCATCGACGGGCCGGGCGGCATGGGAAAGACCTCCCTCGCCGTCCGCGCCGCCTACGACGCTTCGCCTGCAGTCTTCCAGAAGATCGTCTTCGTCTCCCTCAAGACCCGTGAGTTCGACGACGACGGCGAGCGCGACTTGAGCGGCTTCATTCTTAGCGGCCTCGCCGAGCTCTTCGGCGAGCTGGCCCGGGAGCTTGGCCGGCCGGAGATCCTCAAGGCCGCCGAGACCCGGCGCCCCCGCCTCCTCCTGGATGCCCTGAGCGGCACCCGGACCCTCCTTATCCTCGACAACCTCGAGAGCCTCCTCAAGCGCGAGCGCGACATCGTCTTCACCTTCGTCAAGAAGCTGCCCGCCGGCTGCAAAGCCATCGTCACCAGCCGCAGCCGCATCGTCTCCGGTGCGGAAGAGCTCTACCTCGAAGCATTGAGCGAGGCCGCCGCGCTCGCCACCCTGGCCGAGCTGGCCGCGCACCATCCCCCCCTCGCCGCGACCACCGAAGCCGAGCGCCGCGTCCTCGGCCGCGAGACCGGCGCCCGGCCGCTCCTCCTCCGCTGGACCGCCGGGCAGCTCGGCCGCAGCCGTTGCCTCACCCTGACCGATGCCATCGATTTCCTGCGCTCCTGCCCCGAGGGGGACGACCCCCTCGAGTTCTTCTTCGGCGAGGTCGTGGACGGCTTTAGTGAAACCGAGACCCGCCTCCTCTGCGCGCTGACCTACTTCACCCAGCCGGCGAAGGTGGAACACATCCGCGCCCTCGCCGAGCCCGGGGCTGACGAACCCGCCGTGGACGGCTCCATCTCCGAGGAAGAAGCCCATCGTGTCCTGCGCAGCCTCACCGTGCGCTCCCTCGCCGTGACCGGCGATGAGTTTCAGACCTTCGCCCTCGTGCCGATGGTCGCGGACTTTCTGCGGAAGAAGAAGCCCGAGATGGTCGCAGAAACCGGGAGCCGACTGGAGGCGCGGGCCTTTGCGCTGATCGTCGAATACGGCTACGCCAGGCACGGGACCTTCCCGGTGCTCGACGCCGCCTGGCCCACGGTCGCGCCCGCCCTGCCGCTCTTCCTCGCCGGGCCGAATCCACGCCTCCAGACCGTGTGCGATGCGATGCAAGGTTTTCTCCATGCCACCGGCCGCTGGGACGAACGGCTTTCGCTCGGCCGGCAGGCGGAAGCGAAGGCGGTCATGGCGGGCGACTGCCGGAATGCGGGCCGACGCGCCTTTGAGGCAGGCCAGGTTCACCGTGAGCGGGAGCAGGCGGAGGAGGTGCTGGCCTGCGCCGACCGGGCGGCCGCGCACTTGGAAAAGGGGCACGCCGGCGCCCGCGAGCGCAGCGCCGCCGAGGAGTTGCGCGGGCACGCGCTTCGCTTGCAACGCGACTACGCAGGCGCGGTCACGGCTTTTCGCCATGCGCTCGCTCTCCTGCGCGGCGTGGCGACCGGGACCGCGGTGGCGAGCGCCTTGAACGACCTCGCCGGTGCCGAGTGGCTCTCGGGTGATCGCAAGGCGGCGGAACGGAATTATCGCGAGGCGTTGCGGCTGGCGCGGGCGTTCGGAGACGCGGAGGTGGTCGCCATCCTCACCGGCAACCTGGCCGCGCTCGCGCTGGAGAAGGAGAACTGGCCGGATGCCGAGGCGCGGGCTCGCGAGGCATTGCCCCTCGTGGAGGCCGTCGGCCGGCAGGAACTCATCGCCGAGGACAGCCGCCGCCTCGCGCAAGCCCTGGCCCGGCAGGGCAAGGCCGCCGAGGGCCTGCCCTATGCGCGGGACGCCGTCGACATTTACAAACGCCTCGGCTCGCCCCACCTCACCCACGCCCTCGAAACCCTTCGCGAGTGCGGGGGCTGACGCACCGGGCCGCGCCGGCGGTGAAGCGCGGGAGCGCGTGCAAGTTGGCCTTTGCACGCCCCATGCGTCCGCTATGGTCCTATCCGGCTGTTTATGGCGCCCCCGAACTTAAACGATCTCCTCCGGATTCGCTCCCGGTGCCGGGAAGCATTCCTCGTCGCGCTGCAGACGACGCACAGGCTCGTGGATGCCAACCGGGGCCCGTATTTGATGGGCCATTCGCCCTCCGAGGTCTTTGTGGAACCGGCGCTGACGCAAGCCGGCGAAAGGCGACGCATCTATTGGCGGGACATGGTCGAGACGCCCGGCGGGGCCGGCCTGGCCATTTTCGGGCACAAATTGGGCGGCAAGAGCCAGCTCCTCAAGATGATCGCCCGCGCTTACGCCGACGAATCGATGCGCGCCCTCGAGGGTGGGAGCCGGCTCGAGCACGAGGTTTCCATTCCCCTTTACCTCGACCTGGATCTCCTCGGCCCGCGCAAGGACCACTCCCTCGTCGAGGTCGCCCTGCAAGCCGTCAAGGGGCTCCTGAAGTCCGCCGGCCGTCACCAAGTCCTGATCGATATTGTCATTCATGAAATCGAGCGGCGCTTGCGCGCCGGGGAGGTCGGCCGTTTCGTTTTCTTGTTTGACCACGTCGGGGCGCCTGGCATCGGGGACTGGATGATGGGGCCGCTGCTTTCCCAGCGCCCACTCATCCTCTTCGCGTGCAATTCCGACGTGACTCAGTTGCCGGACGGTCTTCGGAAATGCGAGATCACGCCTTTTGACGATACGCAAATCGAGCTCTTCCTGGCCAACTGCGGCGGCGCCGTGAACACCCTGAAGAGCAAGATGGAGCGGGACGTCGAATTCCGCGAGTTGATGCGGCACCCCTACTTGCTCGCGCGCGCTTGCGAAGCCGTCACCGACAGCACGCGCATCGGCGATCTGCACGGGGTGTACGAGGATGCCCGGCGGCTGGGCTTGTGGTCCGGGCCGGCTTCTCCCCAACCGCGGGCTTTTCTCCATGCGCGGGAGAGCCCCCTGCGCGCGGCGATGCATTTTCCGATGTCGCCGTGGGAAGACGAAGTGCGGGAAACGATCCGGCGCGTCGGGCCGCGCGAGGCTTTTCGGCAGTGCATCGCGGCCAACGACGCGCTGATTCGCGCGCCTGAGCTGAACAATGGACGGGAAATCGCCCTGGCGCGCAGCGCCATCTATACGGCGCTGATGAAGGACTGGGCCGAGGAGCAAAGGGCGCTCAGCGGCTATGATCGTCCGTTTGCCATCATGGCGCTGGGGAGCACGGGGCGTGGCGAAATGACCCCGTGCTCCGATGCGGATTTCGTCTGCCTCTTCGACGATGCGATCGAGGGCAATAAATTCCTTTTGGAGCTGCGGCGGCAGGTCGTGGATACCGATGAATTCCAACAGCGCTGCGGCTTCACCTTTGAGCCGTTGGCCAACAACCTGGAAGACATTCCGCGCCTCGAGGGGAAGCAGCTGAACGCCTTCATCGACATGGTGCCGGTCTATGATCCGCACGGCCTCGCCGCCGAGTTTCGCAAGCGGATCCGGGAGACGTTCGATCCGTTTGAACATTTCCTGCTCCTGCGCCGCTCGTGGCGGAAACAATGGGAAAAGCCGGCGCACGAGTGCGAGCGGCTGGACCGCTTTGAGATCAAGCATGAAGGCCTGCGGGTGTTTCTGGCGGGCATCTGGACGCGGGCGGGCACGGGCGCGCCCACGGGGACTGGCGCGCCGGCGGAAAGGGCCTTCCTGCACAGTCACGACATCTATCGCACGCTCGATAAGCGCGACCTGGAAGCGTATTACTTTTTGCTGCGGATCCGCGCGTTCGTCCATAGCCGGCGGCCCCCGCCGAGCCGGACCTCCAAGAACGGCATTCATCCGGAGGACCTCCTCGGTTTCGAGGACTTCGTCTCCTTCGGCGAACTGCTCGGCCCGGACGCGGACGAAACGGTCCGCTTCGAGTTTGCCAACGCCGTGCGCGCGCGTCTGCTGGCCGCCCGCCGGCAGGTGGCCCGCTTCAGCATCGGCGTCGCCGCCCGGGAGCTGCGGGTAGGGCGCCAGGTCAGTCCCGAGAGCGCCATCGTGTATGGGTCGGGCGGCCTGCGGCATACCGCGTCGCATGAATGCGCCACGCCCCACGAGAAGAGCCGCGCCGCCCTGTCGTTGTTATTGGCCTCGCAGCGCTACCGGGTGCCGATCGACCGCTCGGAAGTGGAACACACTTTCCGGGATGCCGGCGATTGGCTGACTCCGGTGCCGGAACTTTCCGCGCTGTTTTATGAGCGCCGGGGCAGCCTCGCCAAGTCCTTCGAATTCCTTTCCCAGTTCAACGGCGCGGAAGACCGGTTGTTTCCGGGTTACGCCAAGTTCGAAGCGTCGGTCGATGGGCGCGTCCTCTTCGAACGCCGGTCCTTGCGGGGGCCGCTCGTGCAGGAAAAATTGCGCGCCCTGGAAGAGTATCTCGAACGGGGGCAGAAGGTCCTGGCGAAGCCTCCGGCGGATCCCACGCTCTCGGACCTCGTCCGGATCGAGACGGCTCTCCTCGATGTGGATCACCTGGCAGCCGTCAAGCTGGCGCTCAAGACCAAGCGGTTGCCGCTCACGCCGCATGATCGAGCCCTCCGTCAGGACGCATCCCAGCCGCTGCACGAGCGTTTCTCCACGGGCGTGTCCGAGATTGACCTGGATGAATATTACTTCCATTTGGCGGCCTGCGAATTTACCCCGGAGACGCTGCGCGTGACGCGTTTTCTCGTCGCCCACCGGGGAGTTTTCAAGGAGCGCTCGCGGCCGGGCATCGCCGACAAGCTGCAAATTCGCAAGCTCGTCGAGACGTGCAAGAGCGATGAATCGCTCCTTCGCACCTTGTTCGTTTTCAGTTGTGCCGATCGGGCGGTCTGGGAATCCGAGGCGGTGGATCCCGTCCGCTGGTTCAATACGCGCGCCCTCTATCTCGGGGCGCGCCGGGATCTTCGGCCCGGCGTCGCTCCGACCGGCCTGCTGACCAGTTGGGGTTATTCGCCCGAGGAGCTGAAAATCATCGAGGATTTGGGCAGCGATTTTTTTGGCGGGGAGTATGGCCACTACGCCCAACGTTTTGGCAGTCACCTCGTCCGGCTCGCCTGGAATCCAACCCAGCGGCCGAAAGCGAGTATCTTGCGCGAGGGCGCCTCAACGATCATCGGCGTGACCGCGCGGGACTATCCCGGACTGGCGGCCTCGATCAGCGGCGCGCTCTGGCGGCACGGGATCGCGCTGCGTCAGGCGCACCTCTTCTCGGCCACCAACTATCGTCTCGCGCTCGATTTTTTTCATCTGGCCCCCGCCACCGAATCCCTGGCGCCGGAAGTGATTCGTCTCATCGAGGACGCGATCGAGCGCCAGCTTTACATCGGCGCCGACGAGGAAGTCAGCCTCCCGCGCGCGGTGGAACGCCCGACCCTGGAGGTGTGGCGGCACGGCTTGTATTGTCTGCGGGCGGAAACCTCGGGCGACGTCGGCGCGCTCATCTGCGTGCTGACCTACAAATTGTTGCATCGGCTGGGCGGCAACGTTTTCGGTCTGACGGCGCACGCCGGCCGCGCCGGCGCGTGGGTGACCGTGTACCACACCTTGCCCCCGGGTCTGTCGCTCGAAAAGGCGCGCGAGATCATCCGCGAGTTCTTCTAAAGCTGAAAACCGGAATGAGGTAAGCCACAAAAGGCACAGGAGGCACAAAAGGAATTACTTATGACTTCAACCTTGCTTGGCCAAGCGGCACCCGTTGGGAAATCTTCGACTCGTTGGAACCGCCTTCTTTTGCGCCTCTTGTACTACACTCTGGAAGGGTTTTGTTTTCCTGCGCAAATTCCAAGGTGACAAGACGCCGCAGGCGAAACGGCCCGGGGAGCGCACGCGCCCTCGCGTGCTCGATTCGGCGCCCTC
>DASYIS010000127.1:0-6598 GCA_035997375.1 Chthoniobacteraceae bacterium | reverse complement strand
AAGCCGGTGGTCGACTGGTTCGAGATCATCTCCGAGAATTTCATGGTCGACGGCGGCCGACCGCTCGAGGTGCTCGACGAGATCCTCGAGCAGTACCGCGTGGTGCAGCACGGCGTGGCCATCTACTTCGGCTCGACCGATGAGCTCGATCGCACGCATCTGCGCAAGCTCAAGCGCCTCGTCCGCCGCACGAACACTCCCTGGCTTTCCGATCACCTCTGCTGGGGCAGCATGGATGGCCGCTACACGCACGACCTCCTGCCGCTCCCCTACACGACCGGCGCGGCGAAACACACCGCCCGCAAGATTCGCGAGGCGCGCGACTTTCTCGAGGTGCCGATCTGCGTCGAGAACCTCAGCAGCTACGCGGAGTTCCACGTCTCCTCGATGACGGAGTGGGAATTCCTCTCCGAGGTCGCCGAGCGCGCGGACTGCGGCATTCTGCTCGACGTCAACAATATCTACGTCTCGTCGCAGAACCACAATTTCGACCCGTTCGATTATCTCAACAACGTGCCGCATCACCGCGTGGGGCAGATCCACATCGCGGGGCACTCGAAGTACGAGAAGTACACGCTCGATACACACGACCATCCGGTGCTCGACCCGGTCTGGAAGATCTATGCGCGGGCCATTCAGCTCACCGGCCACACGGCGACGCTGCTCGAGTGGGACGACAGCATCCCAAGCTTCGAGGAGGTTCACCGCGAGGCGCTCAAGGCCGAGCGCTTTCTCACGAAGGAAGTAATCAGTAATCAGTGTTCAGTAATCAGTCCCTGAGGCGCTGCGTTTTTCCACGACTGAATACTGATTACTGCCCACTGATTACTGATTACTTTCCCCATGCCAGCGCTTGATTCAGACACCGCCGAACTGCGCGCCATCCAGGAATTCATGGCCGCCGCGCTCTTTCGTCCGCTCGGGCGGGGCGACCGCATGCAGCGGAAGTGGAAGGACGGCTCGCCGATGGCCAAGGTCACTGCGGGCGTCATCAAGCCGAACGACCGGCTGAGCTCGTTCGAGCGGCTGGAGATCTACAATCGCGTCTATTGGTTTCGCGTGCTCGATTGCCTGTACGATGATTTCCCCGCGGTCGTCGCGATCATCGGCCAGCCGCGTTTTCATCGACTGATCACGGCGTATCTCGCGGAGTTTCCCTCCGAGTCGTACACGCTGCGCGATCTCGGGGCGCGCTTCCCGCGCTACATCGAGGGACATCCCGAGTTGACCGCGCCGCACACTTTCCTCGCGCACGAAGCCGCGATCTTCGAGTGGGCGCAGGTCATCGCGTTTGACAGCGAAGCCAGGCCCGAGCTCACCGTGGACTCGTTCCTCGGGGTCGACCCGACGACGCTGCGCGTCGGCCTCCAGCCGTATCTCACGCTGCTCCAGTTGGAACACCCGATCGACGACTTCGTGCTCGCGCTGAAAAAGCACGCGGAAGTCCGCGACACGAACAGCAACACCATGGCCGAGGCGACCGAGCGGAAACCGGCGCGCCGCCCACGGCGTCCGCGGCCCGGCCGCATCCAGGTGGCGGTGCATCGGCACAACAGCTTCCTGTATTACAAGCGCCTCGAGCCGGCGGCCTTTGCCATCCTGCAGGCGCTGCAGGCCGGCGAAACGCTGGCCGACGCCTGTGTCCGCGGCGCCGAGCTCGCGCCGGCCGAGCCGCCCTTTGGCGATGTGCTCCAGCGGTGGTTTCACGACTGGGCGGCACTGGGGTGGATGTGCGAGTACGCGGCCGGCGGGGAGTGAGGCGGGTGCGGCGCGGAGCCGGCCCCGGGCCTCTTCGCCCCCGGCACAAAATCACTCGCGCCCTCGCGCGGGTTGTCTTACCGTGCTCATCCCTCTCCCGCCTCGCTGGGAATTTCGATGTGAGACTTCCGGCGAAAGGCGGGGTTCAACCCGCTCAAACTCAGACCCTACCCATGAAAATCTCACGTTTCGTCGCCCTCTCCATCCTTTCCCTTGCCATTCTCCCGGCCGCCGGTTGGGCTCAGGCGCCGGCGGCGCCCGCTCCCGGTGCGCAGACCGGCCGCGGCAACTTCAACCCCGAGGATTTCCGCAAGCGGATGGAGGAGGGGATCAAGACCGCCCTGAAAGCCACCGATGAGGAGTGGACGGTGCTCAAGCCGCTGATCGAGAACGTCACCAACAAGCAGCGTGACGCGCGCACCGGCGGCGGCTTCGGCGGGCGCGGCGGCGGCACCAACCCCGGCGCTTCCACGGAGACCCCGCGGCCCGGCCAGGCCGAGTCGGCGGCGCTGAAGGACGCCCTCGCGAGCGACGCGACCTCGGTCGAGGACATCAAGGCCAAGCTGACCGCGGTGCGCAATTCGCGCAAAACCGCCCAGGCGGCGCTGGCCCAGGCCCGCGAGGAGCTGCGCAAGGTTTTGACCGTTCGCCAGGAAGCGGCCCTCGTCAACATGGGTCTCCTGGAGTAACTTAACGACCGTGCCCGTTTCTTCTCCCCCTGAGTCAACTCCCGTTGTCGATCTGCTCGCCGCCATGGTGGAGCGGCAGCAGATTTCCGCCATGGACGCGGAGACGCTCGAAGCGCTCGCCGCGGCGGGCGAGGCGGGCGCGGGGACCGAGGAGGAAGTGCTCCGCTGGCTCGCGGCGGAGTACGGTTTGGAGTACCGCAATCTCGAAGGCGTCGACCCGGACCGGGGGCTGCTCTCGCAGTTCCCGGCGCGGATCCTCCTCAAGGAAGAGCTGCTTCCTCTGCGCGAAGTCGACGGCGTGGTCGAGGTGGCGTGCAGCCGGCTCTTCGCCACGCCCGGCCTCGACGGTCTGCGGACGCTCACGAACCTCAAGCTGCAGCCGATCCTCGCGCACAGCGAGGCGGTACAGCGCGAGATCAAGAAGCATCTCGGCGTCGGCGCCGACACGCTCAACCTGCTCGAGCAGGACGAGAGCTTCCAGGTCATCGAGGAGGCGGGCGACGATGGCGATCTTGACAAGGCGGCGGCGGATGCCTCGATCATCCGCTTCGTCAACCAGGTGCTCAGTGACGCTGTCGGCCTGCGCTCGTCGGATGTCCACGTCGAGCCGTTCGAGCACGAGCTGCGCATCCGTTACCGCATCGACGGCCTGTTGCAGGAGGTGCCGGTGCCGGGGCAGATCAAGCGGTTCCAGCCGGCGATCGTCTCGCGCATCAAGATTCTCTCGAACCTCAACATCGCGGAGAAGCGCTTGCCGCAGGACGGCCGCATCAAGATTCGGATCAAGGGCAGCGACATCGATATTCGCGTCTCGGTGATCCCGATGCTGCACGGCGAGGCGGTCGTCATGCGTATCTTGCGGCAGGATCAGGGAGTCCTCGGGATCGAAAAACTCGGGATGGCGGAACGCGAGGCGCGGCTCTTCAAGCAGGTCCTCGGGCTGCCGCACGGCATCGCGCTCGTCACGGGTCCGACCGGCAGCGGCAAGACGACGACGCTCTACACCGCGCTTTACGAGATCAACGACGAGGTGCGCAAGATCATCACGCTGGAGGACCCGGTCGAATATCAGATCAAAGGAATCAACCAAATCCAGGTCTCCGAGAAAGCAGGGCTGACGTTTGGCCGCGGACTCCGCGCCATTCTGCGTCACGATCCCGACGTCGTGCTCGTTGGCGAAATGCGCGACGCCGAGACGGCGCAGATCGCGGTGCAAGCCTCGCTGACCGGCCACATGGTCTTTTCCACCCTCCACACGAACGACGCTCCCGGCGCGGTCACCCGCCTCGTCGACATGGGCGTGGAGCCGTATCTCGTCGCGTCGTCGCTGGAGGCGGTCATCGGCCAGCGGCTCGTGCGCAAGCTGTGCGACAACTGCAAGGAGCTGGACCAATCGGAGCGGACGAAGCTGCTGCGCGACCGCGTGGAAGCGCTGGGCTCGGCCACGATCTATAGGGCGGTCGGGTGCAAGGAGTGCCGCCTGACCGGCTTCCAAGGCCGGCGCGCCATTTTCGAGTTCATGACGATGACGACGCCGATCCGGCAGATCTTGCTGAAAGGCGGCAGCAGCCTGGACGTGAAAGAGCAGGCGAAACGCGACGGCATGAAGACGATGACCGACGACGGCTGGCGGCGCGTGGCCGCCGGCACGACCACGCCCGCGGAAGTCTTGCGCGTCTGCAAAGACGAAACCGACTTTGGGTTCTAAGTCTCACGGGTTTTATCCATTCCCATGCCTGTCTTTGAATACAAAGCCCTGCTCGCCAACGGCTCGCCGACGAACGGCAAGCTGGAGGCGAACGGCCGCCAGGACGCGATCCGCGTGCTGGAGGAGCGCGGGTTTACGCCGGTGCGCATCGCGGAGACCGGCGGCGCCAAGCCGCGCAACCAAGCGGTGGCCAAAGCCGCGCCCGCCGCTGAGAAGAAGCAGCTCTTTGCCTCGAAGAAAGTCCCCTTCGCCGTCCTCGAGGATTTCACGCGTTCCCTCTCGTCGCTGCTCGCGGCGAGCGTCCCGCTGAGCCGCGCCCTCGCCATTCTCGCGCAGGAGACGGAGCATCCCGCCGCGAAAAAGGCGTGGCAATCGCTCTACGACATGGTGGTCGACGGCGTTTCGCTGGCGGACGCGATGGCGCGCCTGCCGGAGACCTTCCCGCGCATCTACGTCGCCATGGTCGCGGCGGGCGAGGCCGGCGGGTTTCTCGACGTCGTCCTCGGGCAGATCTCCGATTTCCAGGCGCGCGAAAAGGAGCTGCGCGGCAAGGTGACCGCGGCGCTCGTCTATCCCGCCGTGCTGCTCGTCCTCGCGATCGGCGTGCTCATTTTCCTGCTCGCGTTCTTCATTCCGCGGTTCATGACGCTCTTCGCGAACAACAACGCGACGCTGCCGCTCATCACGCAGGTCATCATGGCGGCCAGCAACATCATGCGCTCGTACGGGCTCATCATCGGTGTCGTCGTCGTCGGGGCGATCTGGTTCGGGCGCACCTGGATTCGCAGTGAAAAGAACCAGCGCCTCTGGGAGGCGACCTTGCTGAAAATGCCGGTCGTCGGACCGCTGGCGGCGCAGATCGCGATGGCGCGCTTTTGCCGCATGCTCGGGACGCTGCTCGGCGCGGGCGTCTCGCTCGTGGCGGCGCTCGGCGTCGCGCGGCGCTCGCTCGGCAACCGGACGCTGATCGATCTGGTCAACGACTCGACCGAGCGCGTGACGAAGGGCGAATCGCTTGGCGCGGCGCTCGCCGAGTGCAAGGCGCTCTTCCCCGGCTCCACGCTGGAGATGATCAAGGTCGCCGAGGAGAGCGGCCGGCTGGAGACGGAGCTCGTGCGGCTCGCCGCGGTGACCGAAATCACGCTCGACCGGCAGATGAAGATGGCCGTCGCGCTTGCCGAGCCGATCATGCTCTTCTTTATCGCGGGCTTTATCGGGACTATCTTCATCGGAATGGTGCTCCCCATTTTCTCGATTCAGGAATCCATCAAATAACCACACTATGAAAAACCGCATCACACGCGCCGGCCGCCACGCCTTTACCCTCGTGGAAATGTTGCTGGTACTCGTCATCCTGGCGACCCTCGCCGCCATCGTCATTCCGAAGCTCGCCGGCCGCGGCCAGCAGGCCAAGGAAACCGCCGCCAAGACGCAAATCTCGGCCTTCGAGTCGGCGCTCGATCAATTCGAAGTCGACACCGGGAGCTTCCCCCCGGGGAACAACGGGCTCAACGCGCTCGTCGATGCGCCGGCCAACGTGCAGAACTGGAAAGGCCCGTACCTCAAGAACATCCCGAGCGATCCCTGGGGCCAGGCCTACGTTTACTCCTACCCCGGAAAGAACAACGTCAACGGCTACGACCTCGTCTCCGGCGGGCCGGACATGCGCATCGGCAGCGAGGACGACATCAATAATTGGACAAAGAAGTAGTTCGGCGGCGTTGAATCGAGGTTCTCCATGCGCCGCGCCGCCTTCACCCTGATCGAGCTGATGCTCGTCCTCGCGATTCTCGCGATGATGGTGGCCTTGGTCGCGCCCACGCTGGCCCGGTCGTCGAAGGCGCGCAATCTCGAGCAGGAGGCGTTTCGCCTGGTCGCGCTGACCGAGCACGCCCGCGAGGAGGCGATCTCGCAGGGCGTCTCGATGGCGATCTACGTGGAAACGCAGAGCGGGCGCTACGGCATGGAGCCGGCGAGCAGCACCGGCGGCGTCGAAAAGCGCAAGGATTTCACCATGCGCGACGATCTGCATTTCGAGGAGCTCAAGACCCCGCCCTCGACCTCCACGAGCTCGAAGAAGGAGGGGCGCGTCATCGTCTACGATCCCGAGGGCGTGCCGGACGTCTCGAGCATCGACTACATCACGATCACCGACCAAAACGGCGAGAGCAAATCGATCATGCGCTCGGCGGACGGGTACGGGTACGAAGTGGCGAAGGAGGCGATCAAGTGAGGGTGGCGCAATCAGGCGCGGAGCGCTCCGGTTGTAGCCACGGCTCTGTGGGCGGTCCGGCGCGAAGCGCCGCCCGGCCCCGGGTAGGGCGGGCGTCCCGCCCGCCCCGGCGGGCATCTTGCCCGCCTCGATTATCTCCACGGATGGCCGTGGCGGGACGGCTGCTATTCACGTCGGGCGAAGACGCCCTCCGGGGCGGGCGGGACGCCC
>DASYIS010000126.1:0-1672 GCA_035997375.1 Chthoniobacteraceae bacterium | reverse complement strand
TTGCCGAACCAGCTGTCCGGCGGCCAGCGCCAGCGCATCGCGCTCGCGCGCGCGCTCGCCATCGAGCCCCGCATTCTGCTGCTCGACGAGCCGTTCGGCGCGCTCGACGCCAAGGTGCGCAAGGAGTTGCGGCGCTGGCTTCGTCAGCTGCACGAGGAGATCCATGTGACCTCGGTGTTCGTCACGCACGATCAGGAGGAGGCGTTGGAGCTCGCCGACCGGGTCGTCGTGCTCGCCAAGGGACGCGTCCAGCAGATCGGCACGCCCGAAGAGGTGTACGAACAGCCCCAGAGCGCGTTCGTGCATCATTTCATCGGCGAGTCCTTGAGCGTTCCGGTCACCATCAACGGCGGGGGCGTCCACTTCGCCGGCCGCAGGCTCGACCTCGATCCGCACGGATTGTCCGATGGCGAGGCCAGCCTCTTCATCCGGCCCTACGAGGTCACGGTCGTGCCGGAATCGGGCGGCGCCATGCTCGACGGCGTCGTCAAGCGCGTCCACGGCTTTGGGCCGGCGCGGCGCCTGGAAATCGCGCTGCGAGAGGGCGACCGCGAGCACTTCATCGAGGTCAGTGCGCCTCGTCACGAAGTGATCGGCATCGGCCAGCATGTCGGATTGCGGCCGCGCGCTTATCGGCTGTTCGCGTCCACCGCGGATCGGACCCAGGGCGCGTAGCGGTACCGCCCGTTGAGGCGACGGCGGGCCGTCATCCGTCGAGGAGGTCCGCGATCGGCACCGCCTCGACCTCATGGCCGTGCTGGTCCACCACGGAGACCATCCACCCGTTCCACCTGCGGCCCGGCATGACCTTGCCGTGCTTGAGGTCGCGCGCCAGCACCATCGCCTCCTCGCGCGCCGCGGCCGTGCCGGGAAGGTCCATACCTTCCGGGTTGTTCACGGTTTCCTTGCCGTCGGTGAGATGAAAAAAGTAACGCGGCATGGTGCACTCGCTCCGTTTCGGAAGACGCGGATGGGAATCCAACGCTTGCGGTCCGGCTTATAGCACGCTCGCCGAGGCTGGCACGCTCGTTGTGGCGCTGCCGGAGCGGCGCTCGCCTTACGCGCGCCTGCGCCGACTTCGCGCTGCCGTCGAATTTGCGTGTCCGCGCCGGGGTGGCGGAGCCGGGCGCGCCGCATGCCGGCGGCCTTGAACTTTCCCAGGCGCCGGTCCATTTGAATCGCGTGGGCCATTGTCACGTCGGCATGGCCGTCGTGAGGCAGGTTCGATGGCAGGGGCTGATCCCAGAAACTGGATGTGGGCGGAAGCCTGCGCAATGATCGAGCGGGCGGAGCAAATGCACCGCCAGTTCTTCCAACCCGGTTCCGCGGCCGCTCCCGCGGCGAGTTGGGAGCCTCCGATTGACGTCTTCGAAAGCGAGCACGACCTGCTGATCGTCGTCGCGCTTCCGGGCGTGGATACGCAGGATATCGAGATCTCGTCCGAGGGGGCCGTATTGCGCGTCGCGGGCGTGCGGCGTCTGCCGGCGGCCGTGCGGGGCACGGACATCGTCCGTCTGGAAATCCCGCAAGGACGTTTCGAGCGTCGCATCAGACTGCCTGCGGCTCGCTGGGAGCTCAGCCGGTCGTCACTCGTGAACGGCTGTCTCCTGCTCAACTTGACGAAACAGGCGTGACTCCCATGGCAGAGCAGGCAGAATTACCGAAGGCCGGG
>DASYIS010000125.1:0-9675 GCA_035997375.1 Chthoniobacteraceae bacterium | reverse complement strand
TGACGAATGACGAATGACGAATGACGAATGACGAGGTCACCTGCCCCTTCGTCCTTCGTCATTCGTCATTCGAACTTCTTCTCCTACCATTCGGCCACGACCCCGTCCGCGGTCCGCCACACCGGATTGCGCCAGCGATGACCCCGCGTCGCGGCGGCGCGTACTTTCGCCTCGTCGATCTCGATCCCGAGGCCGGGTTTGAGCGGGCGATCGACGAAACCGTCGGCGTAGTGGAAGACCGTGGGATCGACGAGATAGTCGAGCAGATCGCTCCCTTGGTTGTAGTGAATGCCGAGGCTCTGCTCCTGGATGAAGGCGTTCGGCGTGCAGAAATCGACTTGCAGCGACGACGCGAGACAGATGGGCCCCAGCGGACAATGCGGGGCCACCGCCACGTCGTACGCCTCGGCCATCGTGGCGATTTTCTTCAGCTCGGAGATGCCGCCGCAATGGCTCACGTCGGGCTGGACGATGTCCGCGCCGCCGGTCGAGAGGAGCTGCTTGAAGCCCCAGCGCGTGAACTGCCGTTCGCCCGTGGCGATCGGGATGGAGCAGTTGCTGCGCAGGTCGAGCAACGCTTCGTTGTTCTCGGCCAGCACCGGCTCCTCGATGAAGAGCGGTTTCACCGGCTCGAGTTCTTTCATCAGCGCCTTCGCGCTTCCCTTATGGACGCGTCCGTGGAAGTCGATCGCGATCCCGAAGTCCGGGCCGCACGCCTCGCGGATCGCTTCCGCGCGCGCGACGGCTTCCCGCAGGCGCGCCGGCGAGCCGATCCACTCGGTCTCCTCGGTGCCGTTCATCTTGATCGCCGTATAGCCCTGCTGTTGCTTCGCCTTCGCCTCCGCCGCCACGTCGCCGGGACGATCGCCGCCGATCCACGCATAGACGCGAATCTTCTCGCGCACCGCGCCGCCGAGCAACTCGTACACTGGCACGCCGAGCGCCTTCCCCTTGATGTCCCAAAGCGCCTGGTCGATGCCCGACATGGCGCTCATGAGCACCGGCCCGCCGCGGTAGAATCCGCCGCGATACAACACCTGCCAGAGGTCCTCGATGCGCGTGGCGTCATGGCCGATGACGAAGTCGGCCATCTCCTCGACCGCCGCGGCGACGGTCGCGGCCTTGCCTTCGACCACCGGCTCGCCCCAGCCGACGAGGCCGGACTCGGTGGTGAGTTTGAGGAAGCACCAGCGCGGTGCGATCAGGAACGTTTCGAGGGAGCGGATTTTCATGCGCAAATCTTAGAGGCCGAGTTTGCTGAAGGCCGCATCGAGCGCGGCCTTCCATTTGGCGTAGCCGGCGGCGTTGGGGTGGAGCAGGTCGGGGAATTCGTCGGCTTTCGCCTCGCCTTTTTCGTTGGCGAAGAGCGTGTAGCTGTCGACAAACGTGACCGCGGGATCGCTGCCGACCGCCGCTTGGACCAGCTCGTTGAGCTTCTGCAGCTTGTCCGCCGGGCGCGCTTTCGCAGGGGTGCTCGGCATGACTTTGTTAATGATGACGGGCAGTTTCGGGTCGGATTTGTGAAGCTCAGCCACGATCGCTTTCACGTTTTCCGCAGCGATTTCCGACGTTCCGCCGAGGCCGATGTCGTTGGTCCCGATGAGGATGCTGACGGCCTTGGGATGGACATCGAGGACGTCGCCCTTCAGCCGGCCGAGGACGCCGCGCGTGGTGTCGCCGGAGATGCCGCGGTTGGCGACTTTGCGGCCGGCGAAGTCCTTCGCCAGGGAGTCCCAGCCTTGCGTGATCGAGTCGCCGAGGAAGACGATCGCGCCCTGGTCGGCCGCCGCGTCCTTTGCCCACTGTTCCCGGCGCGATTGCCAGAGCCCGCGAAACCAGATGCCCTCCTGCACGGGACCGGTGGCGGGAAATTGATTGCTCGGCGGCTGCGCATAAGGCCCGGCGACCTTCTCAAACGAGACCGGCGCCTGGCCCCGGCGCTGCGCAAACAGCCATGGGAGCAACTCCGGCTCGGTGTAGGCATTCGTCCACGAGCTGTGACCGACGGTCGGATACTCGCTGTAAAGCGGGTGCCCGCCCGCGGCCTCGAGCGCGGCGACCATGTTGCGCGTCTGGACGATCGCCACCGCGCCATCCTTGTCGCCGTGGAAGGTCCAGATCGGGAGCTTCGCGATTTTCGCCGCGTGCGCGGGATCGCCGCCACCGCACACCGGGACGCCGGCCGCGAAACGGTCGGGGAAGCGCTCGAGCAAATCCCACGTGCCGAAGCCGCCCATCGAGAGGCCGGTCAGGTAAACGCGATCGAGGTCGAGGTCTGGGAACTCCTTGGGCAGCGCGTCGAGCAACGCGAGCAGGCTTTTGGCCGAGGGCGACGGCTCGGCCGGCAGCACGGTGAACGGCTTGGACCAGTCGACATCCGCCCATTTCTGGTTGTTCGGGCATTGCGGCGCGATGACGTAGCACGGGAATTTGTCCTGCCCCTTCTGGAACGACGGCGCGCCGTGGCGAAGCTGCGCCGCGTTGTCATCGCCGCGCTCGCCAGCGCCGTGGAGGAAGACGACGAGCGGGATCTTGCCCTCGTGTTTGTCCGGCTGGAGCAGGCGGTACGGGAGGGGCTGGATATCCGGCGCATTGAAGACGCGCGGCTCGTACTCGGCCGCGTAGGCGGGCGCGCAGAAGGCGAGGAAGAGAAGGGAGAGGAGGAGTTTCATGAGGATATGGGATGACGAAAATAAGCGCCGTAGGCGCTGGCCTGGGGAGCACACGCGCCCTCGCGTGTTCCGGCCGGCGCCCCGCCGGGCGGTCGGCGCCCCGCCTACGCCCGGTGCCGGAACTCGCTCCCGGTGCGCATACGCCAGGCGCAGGTTGCAATTCAGCGTGCGGGCGATTCGGCGAGGGCGCCGAATCGAGCACGCGAGGGCGCGTGCGCTCCCCGGGCCCGCGCTGCGCGCGATCTCTGCACTTTGCCGACGCATCGTCTCAATAGGTCTGCAACCGCCCGCCTGCGCGCTCCTGACGGGTCTCGTATTTGATCGACGGCGCGTCCCCGCCGTAAATGTGGGTTTCGTTCTTCGGCTTCTTGTGCCAGGCACAGCCCCCCGAAAAAAGAGCGATCGTGCAGAGGAGCAGGAGGGAGAGGAGTCGCATGGGAAAATGAGGATGCGGCGGCCGCGCTATTCGCGCCAGATCCATCGCAGCGTGTCGGGAAAGATGGACGCGCCATGCTTGCCGGAGTGTTTGCCGTCGCCGAGGACGAACTTGTAGTCGTAGCCGGCGAACTTCAGCGCGGCGGCCATGTCCTGGTTGGAGAGCGGCCAGTTCCCGTGCAGGTTGTCGAGATCGTTGGCGCCATCCTGGAGGAAGACGCGGATCGGCTTCGGCTTCTCCTTGGTCTGCCGGATGAGCGCGGGGTACACATACCCGCCGCGGATATTGGTGAACGACCCGATGTGCGAGACGACTTTGCCAAACGAATCCGGCCGCTCCCACGCGACGGTGAAGGCGCAGATGCCGCCCGAGGAGTTGCCGCAGATCGCGCGCTTCGCGGGATCGGGCGAGACGTTCAAGCCCTTGAGCGCGACCGGCAGAATCTCGTCGAGGAATTTCGCATGCGCGTCGCCGAGCGAATCGTACTCGAACGAGCGGTTCGCGCGCGGCTGCTGGCCGGCCTCCGCCGCGGGAATGACGCCGGGGTTGATCATGACCGCGATGGTCACCGGCATCTGCTTGGCCGCGATGAGATTGTCGAACACGACCGGGACGCGAAACCCGCCGCCGTCAGCTTTCGCAAAGCCGCCGCCGTCGCAGAAGACCATGAGATTCGCGGGCGTGGCGGCGTCGTATTGCTTCGGCACGTAGACCCAGTAATCGCGGACTGTGTCGGGGTAGACCTTGCTCTCCTTGAACGTCGCCTGGGTGACCACACCGTGCGGCACGTTCTCCTGCGGCTGGGAGTCCGGGCCGAGCACGTAATCGTCGATCGCGAAGGCCGCGGCGGACAGCAGGAGGAGAGGGAGGAGGAAACGCATGGCGTGGTGTTTTAGAGAGAGCGGTGAGCGGGGACAAGCGCGGCGTTCGGGTCAATGGCAGTCCGAACATTTCTCATCCCCGAGTTCCCTGATGCACCGGGAATTGAAAATTGAAAATTGGAAATTTGAGATTGGAAATTGAATCCGCGAACGTCCGTCAGCGCTCGGCTGTCGAACCCAATTTGCAATCTCCATTTTCCATTTTTCAATTTCCAATTGCCGGTGGTGTCAGACCGGCCCGACCGTCCGACCAGCGCGTGCTCTACCACCAGCGAGTTGAAGTTGCCCAACGTCCTCGCCCGCCCCATCATCCCGCCCCCGAATTTTCCCATGAATCTCGATCCCGCTCTTCTTCGCCGGCTGGCCGACCGCGTCGGCACTCCCTACTGGTTGTACGATGCCGAGGTGTTGCGCAGCCGCATCGCGGACATCCGCTACATCACCGGCGGCGAAGGGATTCAGCCGCGCTTCGCGATGAAGTCGTGCCCGGCCGGGAAGGTGCTGCGCGAAATGCAGGGCGCCAACATCTGGATCGACGCGGTCTCGGGCAACGAGGTGCTGCGCGCGCTCCGCGCGGGTTACGCCGAGGGGAATCAGCCGCCGTACATTCTCTTCACCAGCGATGTCTTTCGCGACAACGCGCTGGCGACGGTGCTGGAGCGCAAGGTGCTGCCGAACGCCGGCTCGCCCGGGATGCTGCGCCAGCTGGCGGCGGCGGGCTATCGCGGGCCGGTTTCGCTGCGGATCAATCCGGGCTTCGGACACGGCCACGTGAACTCGTGTGACACGGGCGGGCCGAGCTCGAAGCACGGCATCTGGTTCGAGGACATGGAGAGCGCGGTGGCGCAGGCGAGGGGCGAGGGGATGGAGGTCGTGATGCTGCACGCGCACATCGGCAGCGGGCCGCAGCTTCAGGAATTGCACGACAACATTACGCGCCTGTCGGAAGAGTTCGCGGCCCGCGCGGCGGCGATGCCGGCGCTCCAGGCGGTGAGTCTCGGCGGCGGCATTCCGTTCAACTACAAGCAGCGCGACCAGCAGATCGCGCTCGATCCGTTGCGCGATTTGTTTCGCGATTGCCGCGCGCGCATCTGCGACGCCGCCGGCCGTGCGGTGCGCGTGGAGATCGAGCCGGGCCGCTACTACGTGGCGCCGGCGTGCACGCTGGTCACGCGCGTTTCCGACGTGAAGACGACCCGCACCAACGCCAAGGGGAGCGGCGCGAAGTTTGCGATGGTCGACGCCGGTTTCGTCGACCTCGTGCGCCCCGCGATGTACGGCAGCTACCATGAGATCTCCCTGGTCGGCGCCCCCGACGACGCCCCGCGCGAGCCGCTGGTCGTCGCCGGGCCGCTCTGCGAAAGCGGCGACGTCTTCACGCGCGACGACGCGGAGTTGCTCGTCCCGCGCGCGCTGCCGGTGCCGAGCGCCGGCGATCTCCTCACCATCCGCGACGCCGGCGCGTACGGCTACGCGATGAGCTCGAACTACAACTCGATCGGCCGGGCCCCGCAGCTCTGGCTGGAGCCCGACGGCTCCGTCGAGCTGATCTCCCGCCGCGAGACGCTCGAGGATCTCGTGCGGACGGAGACGAGCGAGCGGTTGTGGTGAGGGGAGGGGATGTTCTTGGTTGTTGGTTCTTCGTTGCGTGCTCGCGAGCCGCAGCGGCGAACGTCGTTTTGTAGTGTAGAGCGCGGCTCTCCCTGAGCAAGGCGAAGGGGACGATCGCAGAAAGCAAGTCAGCTCCCGTCACGATACGTGATCGTCGCATGGCGCGCCGAGAAATGAATGAACGAGTTGGTACTCGTTGAATAAAGGCGCGCGGCAAACCGCTTCTCAACTCCCGCGAAAGCTGGTTCTCCGTCGCACAGGGCGACCATCCACGGAGCGTTTCGCCCATACCGTGGGTCAGGCCGCTCCACGATGAAATACTCCACACCCTCCAGGAGCACACGGGCCGGCCTGTACGCATCCCGGTCTGTTTGTGAAGACGCATCCGGATCTCCAACGGAGATCTCGAGATCCAGCCGCGCCGTCTGGCCGACTAGATCGAAGAAGTAGCCATGGAGGAGCGCGTCGTGAAAACCGCTGGGGAGCGTGTCTTCAAGTTCGAAAATCGTCATCGTGTTCGCGGCCTCCTGCGCTCTTAAAACACCAGCGCCTCCCCTGGCGGCGCGCTGAGGATGCGGCTGTCGGGCAGCTCGCGCTGGAGGGCGTTTTGCATCCAGGAGACGGCCGCCGGGTCGCCGTGGACGAGCACGACGGCTTTCGGCTGCACACGCTTCGCGTAGGCCAGCAGGCTCTCGCGCGTGCCGTGGCCGGAGAAGGAGAACGTCCGCACGTCGCACCGGATCTCCTGCGGCTCGTGGCCGGCGCCGAGGCTGATTTTCTCGCCGGGCGGGGTCGCGAGCAGGGCGCCGGCGGGCGAGGAAGGGTCGGCGTAGCCGACGAAGAGCAGTGAGTGCAGCGGGTTGCCGAGGACCTGGCGGACGAGGCGGTTCGAGAGCGTGTTCTCGCTCATCATCCCGCTCGAGAGGGCATAGATGCGGCCGGGCTTGATCGTAGTGTTGATCGCCTCGGGTCCGCCGAGGGTGAAGAGCGCGTCGTTCTTCAGCAGCTTGAGCTCGGGGTGGCGGCGCGGCGTTTCGTGGGAGAGCCGGTCGAAGATCTCCGTGAGCTTCGTGCTGAGGCCGCCGATGTAGACCGGCACGTCGCGCAGCAGATCGCGCCGGCGAAAGCTGTGGAGCATGGCCAGCACCTCCTGCGTCTTGCCCAGGGCGAAGACCGGGATGAAGACCGCGCCGCCGCGCTCCAGCGTCTCCCGGATCGCCGCGGCAAAGCGCAATTCTTCACCCTCGCGCGTGAGTTCCGGCGGCGTCTGGTGATCGCCACGCGTCGATTCCATGATGAGCAGATCGAACGGCCCCTCGGGAAATTGCGCGGCCCGCATGAGCGTCTGGTCCTCGAAGTTCACGTCGCCCGTGTAGAAGACGCGGCGGCCGCCGGATTCGAAAAGCACGCCGCACGAGCCGAGGATGTGGCCGGCGTCGTAGAGCTGGCAGGCGACCTCGGCGGGCTCGTGCTCGAGCAGGCGCTCGCCGGTGAGATCGAAGCGCTGCCGGAGCGGCATCGTGCGCCAGCGCTTCGTCCCCGACTCCACTTCGCGGTGCGTGAAGAGGACGTTCTTCGGATGCCCCTCCTCCCCCTGGCGCGTCATCACGTTCACGGAATTGTGCAGCATCGCGTCGCCGAGGCGCGCGGTCGCCTCCGTCATGAAAACCGGGGCGCGCGGATGCCGGCGCATGGCGAGCGGCAGGCAGCCGAGGTGATCCTGGTGCGCGTGCGTGAGGAAGATGGCGTCCGCGCTGTCGGGCGGTACCAGGTCGAGCTGCGGCGTCGCCTCGCCTCCTTCGCTGCGCGGATGCATGCCGCTGTCGAGCAGAATGCGGCGGCCGGCGAGCTCGAGGGAGTAACAGTTGGCGCCGATCTCGATGTTGCGCGTCAGGTTCGTCAGGACAATGGAAGACATGGAAAAGAAACGCGCCTAGAGGATGACGGGGCGCGAGAGATTCCACACACTGTCCGGAGTGGCGAGGCGGTAAAGCGCAATGAACAGCGCCAGCCCGAGCGGCAGCACGACCGGGAGGACGAGACGGCTCGTCCAGAAGAGCACGAAGGCGGTGATGAGCCAGACGCAGAACGCGAGCATGCTCCAGAAGGCGACCTTCTTTTTCTTCCAGCGCGGCACCCAGCCGGCGACCAGCGCGGCACAGGCAATGAGCAGCGCATCGACCCAGAGCGGCACGCGCTGGAGATAAGACTGCGCCTGGATGGTGGCGATGGCGGCGGCGTACAGTTGGCCCGCCGTGCCCGCGTGACCATTGCCGAGCGCCAGTTGCGGCGCGGCCTTGTCGGTGCGGGCGAGCAGCGCGATGGCGTGCCGGAGGCGCTCCACCGGCGCGGTGGCTTTCTGTTGCGCGGCGGTTTGCTCCGCAGCGAGCAGCAGATCGTCAAAGCTGATCACGGTGTGCGGCGTGCCGAAGTTCACCCGCATCTCGCCCCGGGCATCGATCGGGATGTGGAAGGAGCCGACGACGATCTCGGAGCCGAGCACGACCTGGACATCGTCCGCCGCCAGCTTTTGCCAAAGGATGATGGCCTGGAGCGGCAAGGTCGGCACGAGGCGGCCCTGGTAGCGCAGCACGAGCGGCACCGAGCGGATCGCGTGGGCCGACTCCGGGATGTTGGTGAAGCCGATGGTGGAGGCGAGGCGGAGCTCCTCGTTCGGCTGGTGATCGATCACCGTCCACTCGGGCACGCCGCGGAGATCGCCGCGCACGTGGCGGAGGAGCGGCGCCTCGCCGACCGGCGGGATCGTCTTGGGATCCTCCGGCCAGCCGAGGTCGGCGGCGAGGAGGACCTTCGGCGCGCGCAACAGCGAATCGCTCAGGATTTTTTCGTACTGCGGCAGTTTTTGGCGATCGGCCGGCGCGAGGTTCGCGCGATCCCATTCGAGGATCTCCCCGATCGAGACGACTTCCGGCTCGAAAGGGAGCGTCGCCTTCATGAACAGCGAATACTCGAGCGGCGACCACGGCCAGGGGTGGTTGACGATGCTCGCATCGTCGATCGCGATGAGCGTGACCGGCACCGGTGCCGGGCGATGGAGCCATTTTTCGTGATCCGCCACGTTCACGCCCCAGCCGTGCAACTCCGCGAGCCGGCTCCCGGCGGCGTCATCGAAATGGCGCACCGGCCCCGCGTGGGAGAGCCAGAGGAGCAGGCAACCCGCCAGGAGGACGAGCAGCGACATTTGCGCACCGGTACGAAACATGGCGCGCGGATAAGGGTTTTTGGGGCTGGAGTCTATGAAGAAAGTGAGCAGGGGCGCGGGGCGATGCCGTTCAGCGCATAAGAACACGCGCGGCAGCAGGTGCAGACGGCCCCGGGTAGGGCGGGCGTCTCGCCCGCCACGGAGGGCGTCTTCGCCCGACGCGAATAGCAGCCCTCCCATGGGCCCGCCCCTTCTGAAAATAACCGAGGCGGGCAAGATGCCCGCCGGGGCGGGCGGGACACCCACCCTACCCGGGGCCAAGGCGCTTCGCGCCTCAGCTGCTCGCGCTGGAGTAGCGCCGCAAGGCGGTGACCCACAACGCGCGCGCGGCCAGGAGGATGCACGAGGTGACGACGAACATCTTCGCGAAGCCGGCGAGCGGGTTGGCCATCGCGCCGGTCAGCAAGCGCACCGGGACGTTGGCGACGAGGATCATCGGGATGAAGTACGAGAAGACGACCTTGAACACGCCCCGGTAGATCACGTCGGGATAGCGGCCGATATTCGAGAGGTTGAAGTAGCCGAAGATGATCCCCTGCGCGCGGACGATCCAGAAGGCGAACGTGCTGAGCGCGAACAGCAGCGAGTATTGAATGGCCACGCCCATGGCGACCGCCGCGAAGTAGAGGACGATGTTCCCCAAGCCGGGCAGATAGTGGAGCTTCGCCAGCGAAAAGGCGACGATGGCGCAGCCGACGACGGCGTTCACCATGTTATCGAGGCCGAAGCGCCAGGTGGAGACTGCGAACTGCGCATCGATCGGCAGCAGGAGCATCAGGTCGAGTTTGCCGGTGCGGATGAGATCGGGAAGCGTGGAGAGGTTCTGAAAGAAGAATCCCTGGAAAAGCTGGG
>DASYIS010000124.1:0-14530 GCA_035997375.1 Chthoniobacteraceae bacterium | reverse complement strand
AACATCCGTGCAATCCGTGCAATCCGTGGTTCAAAACCTATTCCCACTGGTTTCCAAAGTTTGCGAAGCGAGAGCGAAAGAAGAGGGCACTATGGGCACGGGGTCACGTCGACGAGTCAATGCTATTGGGAAGGTTGGCCGCGAATGATGCCAAAGGAGAATGAACCACGGATTGCACGGATGACACGGATAAGAAAACATCCGTGCAATCCGTGCAATCCGTGGTTCAAAACCTATTCCCACTGGTTTCCAAAGTTTGCGAAGCGAGAGCGAAAGAAGAGGGCACTATGGGCACGGGGTCACGTCGACGAGTCAATGCTCATGCGCATCGCGGGGCAGAGCCTGAAACAGCC
Source organism: Chthoniobacteraceae bacterium (assembly GCA_035997375.1). Lineage (GTDB taxonomy): Bacteria > Verrucomicrobiota > Verrucomicrobiia > Chthoniobacterales > Chthoniobacteraceae > DASYIS01. Next base: position 14,177 of record DASYIS010000124.1, on the reverse strand, counting down.
GCGTCATCGCCTCTCCCCGCGTGATGATCTCCGCTCCCTCGCCCTTGGCCGCGGACGGTGGCAGCAACGCGGCAAAGGCACTGCGCGTCATCGCCTTGGCGTCAGCCGCCTCCGCGTTCGTGACGGCGCGCGCTTGGGCCATGGGATCGAGCCGGTCGACGCGCAGTTTTCGCAAACCCTCGGCCCAGGCCACGCCGGTGGTGGTCTTGAGCGGTTCGGCGGCGCGGGCGTTGTAGTCGTGGAAGAAGCCCTTGGTGCCGAAGTATTGCACCGCTGAAATCCAGGGTTCCGCCGCGGCGATGTCCACGTCGTTGAAGAACGCGATCATCACGCGCTTTTCCGCCAGGGTCCGGAGGAGGCGGTCGGTATCGATCTGCGCGGGCATCTGGTGATTGCGGATGGCCTGGACCGCGGCGAGCGCGGCGGATTCGGCGATGTTCATCCAGGTCGGCTCCAAACGAATCGTGCCCCACGCGACATGCGTGGACGACAGGCAGATGGGCACGAGAAGATTATCCAGATCCTTGGGCAGGAGCGTGCGGTACGAGACCTGGCCCGGAAAAGTTTCGACATCGAGCATCATTTTCCCCTCCTCCAGGCAGCCGGAAATTTTGCCGGGCGTGCAGGCGTGCGCGTCCATGTACCACTCCGTAACCGCGACGCTGTCGGCCTGCACGGGCGCGCGCGGCAGGCCAGGCGCGAGCGTGGCATCATGCTCGGTGAAGACGGAGCGACCGATGATTCGCCGGCCTTCGCGCACGTAGAATTCGTAAGGGCGCCGGCCGTGGTCGGCAAACTCCTCGGTCGCCAACCCATACGGCGCCCACGATTTTCGCACCTCCTCGGGCACCGCGGGTTCGTGCTGCAGGTAGTAGAGCAGCGCGACGGTAGCCTCCCAGTGCTGGTCCATCGCCTGGCGCCGCACGGCCCAGTCGCCTTCCACATAAGCGGTGTGCGGTCCGACGAGCTGCGGCCGGTTCCAGCCGCGAATCTGGTTCGGGATCGGCGCGACCACGGAGGTGTACTCCAGCTTCTGCAGCGCGACGGAGTCGTAATGCGCCGGCTTTTCCACCATGACGCGTTTCGCGGGATCGGAACTCAGGCTCGTGCGGTAGTTGAAGGCTTGCACCTCGCCATCGGCTTCGCCGGTGCTCTCGGGAAGCTTGATGACTTGAAAGCTCCGAAACTTGCGGAGATTCAGCCGGTCGTGCAGCTCGGCGGCGCGGGCCATTTCCGTCGTGGGAGCCTCCTTCACCGGCTGCATGTAGACGACGCCGGCATGCGGTTCCTTGAACTCGTCACGCGCTTCCCGCCCGAGACGGTAAGGCACTTTGGCCACCGCCGCGAGGTCTCCTTCGTAACTGCAATCCGCAAAGACCTTGGCGGAAATGCGCCGCGTCTTTGTCCCGTCGAGTTCGCGGAATGTTACCGACATCATCAACGCGCCCTCGCGCGTGACCTCGGCGGGATAGTAGCCGGGCAGGACCGTGATGTTCTTCTCCCGGGTGACGAGGCCGGTGAGAATCTGCTCCGCCACGTGCGCCTCGAATTTTCCATTCGTGTGGCCGCTCTTGCCCGGTAACGAATCGCGATACTGCGGCGAATCTTCACCGTAAGTTGTCCGGTAATAATCAAAGATCGCCTGCCGGGTCTCATCGTAGACCGGCGAGCGTTTGCCTTCCCAAAGCGTGTCCCACACGCCGAGGCCACTGGAGAGGATACCGCCCAGATGCCGGTTGTGATTCACGAGCAACACACGCAGTCCTTCGCGTGCCGCCCGGACCGCCATCGCGATGCCGCCGGGCGTGGCCTCGACAACGACGAGATCAAAATCCCGCTCCTCGTTGGGTGTGGATTCGGCAGCCGGAGATTGGCCGCATAGAGCACAAAGAACGCAGAGAAACGCATACAGTGCGAAGTAAGTCTTCACTCTTTGGTTCATTCTAAATTCGGGAATGGGTTGCCACAAAAAGGCACAAGAGGCACAAAAAAAACGGGTCTCAATGAGTCAGCGCTTTCCCAACCGGCGAGCATTCGCTGAGCAAGCCGGAGGTCACAAGTCTTTCAATTTTGTGCCTTCTGTGCCTCTTCGTGGCTAACTTCACTGGACGCGAAATTTGCCGAAGCGGATGTGCGTGCGCGTCTTCTCCTTGGTGCCGCTGTCCCACACGGCGCGGTAATCGCCCGGCGCGATTTCGATGAGCGTGGGATAGGAGTTGTGCGTGCCGGAATCGTAAAAGGTTTGCTCGGCGCCCCACGCACCGCCGGCCGGTTGGAGCTTGTAGCGCAGCGAAGTCCGCGCGCCCGCTGCGGGCATGGCGGGGCCGTCGTTGTAGACATACACATGGGCGCCGTTCGCACTGCGTCCGTAGAAGCCTTTCGAGCGCGCGTTCCAAAGCTCCGGCTCCTGCTGCGCGGCGCTCCAGGTCCGGCCGCCGTCCTTGCTCACGCTGGAAAACGCACGCGGCGGCTCCAGCGCGCCCTTTTCCTCCCAGTTCGCCGTGCGCATCACCAGCTTGAGTTCGCCCTCGGCGTCGCCGGGTGCGAGACCGCCTTCGTGCAGGAATACTTTCCCGGTGACTGGCTGCGGAATGATGCCGGCGACCTGCCACTCGAGCAGGCTCGTGCTGCTAAGGATGAATTGATCGCGCGAGCCGAGCGGGTTGGTGCGCAGCGTGTTCCGATGCGCGGGCAGCAGGTAGCGCGGGTGGCCGTTTTCCATGATGGTCTCGATGCCCGCGACGACGATGAGCGGTTGGGTGTAGTGCATCGCCAGCTCGACCGGCGACCACGAGCGGCCGCCGTCGCCACTGAACGCGGCCGCGAGCTGCGCGTCTTCGCTGTTGCGAAAGTTCATCGGGCAGCGCATCGCGAAACACCACACCACCTCCTGCCCCGGCGGATGGAACAGAATCGCGTTGGCGTAGGCGAACTGGATGGTCCCCTGGCGCTGATTGTGATCGAACACGAAAACCGGTTCGCTCCAGGTGTCGCCATCGTTCGTCGAAACGCTCGCGAGGATGTCGCCCATGTCCGTCTTGCCCGGAATGCCCGCGCCGAACGCGACGACAAGCTGCTTCGGTTTCCACGCCGCGATGTAGGGTTCCCAAAGCAACGCGGCGCCCGGATGCTGCTCGACACTGCGGACGACGCGCACGTCTTTGACATCGCCCGTGAAGGCGACGTCCTGCGCATGGGTGGCCGCCGCAACGAAGACGAGGGTGAGGAAGGAGAGAAGGACCTGTTTCATAGATGAGGGATGAAAGCCGGAGGCTACCATTCGCCGTCGCGCTGGAATTTGGCTTTGGCGTTTTTGCCGAACTCGGCGCCGGCGTTGGCGAGGTTGGTGAGGATGTCCTCGGTGCTAAGGCCGGCACTGTTGCGCGCGGCGGGGATGACGGTCTGACATTCGTTGGCGTCCATGAAGCGCGCGGCTTCGAGGATGTGCGGCTGTTCCTCGGGAGCGATGACGATGAAGCCATGTTTGTCCGCATGAATGAGATCGCCGGGGACGATCTGGCGGCCAAAGACCTCGACCGCGCAGTTCCAGCGCACCGGATGGACGTGCGCGTGGCCGACGCAGAGCCGGCGGGCGAGCGCCTTGAAGCCGGCGTTGGTCATCTCATCGACGTCGCGGATCGCGCCATCGACGATAGTGCCCACACAGCCGAGCGCGCGATGCATGTTGCTGTTCACCTCACCCCAAAAGGAGCCGATCGTGCGTGGCTTATCGAGATCCTGCACGATGACGATCTTCGGCCCCGGTACGGTGGCCACGTAGCGGCGATACTCGGCCCAGCCGTTCGGATGCGCGTCGCGATGGGTACGGCTGCTCGGCTCGATGACCACCGTCACCGCGAAGCCGACCATCGGTCCCATCTGCGGCATGAAATCACGCGTCTCCTCGAGATTGAAGGCGTCGGCGGCGGGGTTGCGTTTGGTGATCTGCTCCCAGCCGTTGTAGATCGTCGGCGTGTTCCAGCGTTTGAGCTGGAGGAGATCGGCGTGGGTCAAGTGAGGGGAGGATGACATGGAGTTGTTGGATGGTGTTCTTTGAGTATTGCGCTACCACAAGCGCCCGGGCCGCAGCCGGCGAATCTCGCTTACTCCCCAGGGCAACCTACTTCCGCCGCTTCTTCCGCTTCGGCGCCGGCGCCTCGTGCGCGGCCTCGACGGAGAGCGCGATGCCGCCGCGGGCGGCGAAGCGGCCAAAGACGCGCATGCGCCGCGGCTCGCAGGCGGCGACGAGGTCGTCGAGGATGCGGTTGGCGACCTCCTCGTTGAAAGCGCGCGCATTGCGATAGGACGCGAGGTAGAACTTGAGCGACTTGGTTTCGATGCAGCGCTCGCCCGGTACGTACTCGATCGTCAGCTCCGCAAAATCCGGCTGGCCGGTGATCGGGCAGAGCGAGGTGAAATCCGCGCTCTCGAAGGTGATGACGTAATCGCGCTGCTGGTGGCGGTTCACGAAGGTCTCGAGCGTCTCGCGGGTGGGCGACTCGGGAAACGGGGTGTCGGAGCGGCCGAGCAGCGAGAGCCCGCGGCGGGCGAGGTGGGAGTCTGGCATGCCATGATCGCTGCCCTTTTTGGCGGGGAAAGCAAGTCCTCCTAATAATGTCGCTCGCTTTGGCTTGCTGTTTGTGCCAGTATCTTCGCTCCTTTTTCATGAAAACCGCCCCTTTATCGATCGCCGCCTCGCTCACCCTCCTGGCTGCGCCCCTCCTCCACAGCGCCGAACCGGCCAAGAAACCGACCAAAGCGACGCCGGCCGCCGCCAAGGCGACGCCGGTCGCGAAGGCCGCGCCGGCTCCCGAGCCGGGCAAGGCGCCCGCCGGCGAACCGGGCAAAGTCGCGTATCCCGAGGTGGTCGCGGTCGTCGAGGGGAAAGAGATCAAGGCGGCCGAGCTTCAGGAGGCCGTTTCCAGCTTCCTGGCGCAACGGGGCGTCCAGCCCGACGACGTGCCGGAAGAGAAGCGCAGCGAGGTGTTTCATGGGATCCTCGACCAGATGATCATGAGCAAAATCGTGGAGAAGCGCTCGGCCGACCTGAAGGTGCCGGAAGCGGAAGTGACCGGCGAGATTGACAAGATCAAGGCGCAGATCGGCACCGAGGAAGAGTTCAACAAGCAGCTCGCGGCCAGCGGACAGACGCTCGACTCGGTGAAGGAAAACATCCGCGGCCATCTCCGCCAGCAGCGCTGGGTGGAGAGCCAGGTGAAGGACGGGAAGAAGGTGACCGACGCGGACGCGGAGGAGTATTACAAGAAGAACCCGGACGATTTCAAACAGCCCGAGGAAGTGCGCGCCTCGCACATCCTGATCGCGGTGCCGCAGGATGCGAAACCCGAAGTGGTGATCGAGAAACAGAAGGCGGCCGAAGCCGCCGCGGCGCGCGTGAAGGGCGGGGAAGACTTCGCCAAGGTGGCGAAGGAGCTCTCCGAGGATCCCGGCTCGAAGGAGACCGGCGGCGACCTGAATTTCTTCACGAAGGACAAGATGGTCCCAGAGTTCGCGAACGCCGCGTTTGCGCTCAAGAAGGACGCGATCTCCAATCCCGTGCGCAGCCAGTTCGGCTACCACATCATCAAGGTGACGGACCGCAAGGATTCCGAGGCGCTGAAGCTCGAGGACGTGAAGCCGAAGCTCGTGGCGTATCTCCAGGCGCAGGAGCAGAAGAAGGCGACCGCCAAGATGCTCCAGGACCTGCGCGCCGGTGCCGAGGTCAAAGTCAACCTTCCGTAACGGGCGGCCCCCTCGGTTTTGACCGCGACGGCCCAAGGGCGGCCGCCGCGTGCGGCGCGGTTCGCGGTCGCGCTCTGCTTCATCCTGAGCGGCGCGCTCTTTGCGAGCTGGGTCACGCGCATCCCGGCGGTGGAGACGGCGCTCGGGATGAGCCATGCCACGCTCGGGCTCGTCCTGCTGGCGAGCTCGTTCGGCGCGCTCCTCGCCATGCCGTTGACCGGCGTCTGCATTTCACGGTTCGGCAGCCGCGCGACCACGCAGGTGGCGGTGGTCCTCTACGCCGTCTCCCTGCCGGGGCTCGCGCTGGCGCAATCGCCGGTGCAACTCGCGATCGCCCTCTTCGTGCTCGGCGCGTTTTACGGCGGGCTCGATGTCGCGATGAATGCGCAGGCCGTCGCGGTGGAGCGTGCGTACGGGCGGCCGATCATGGGCTCCTTCCATGCGCTGTTCAGCCTCGGCGGTCTCGCGGGCGCGGCCGCCGGCGGACTCGTGGTCGAGGCAGGCATCTCGCCGCTCCGGCACTTCACCGGCGCGGTGCTCACAGTCGGGTTGTTCACGGTCGTGGTGGCCGTGCCGCGGCTGCTGGCGGGCGAACCAAAGGCCGCCGAATGCACGGCCCGCCGCAACGGGTTCCGGCTCCCGCCGAGCTCGCTGCTCGTCATCGGCGTCATTGCCTTTTGCGCCATGATGTCCGAGGGCTCGGTGGCCGATTGGGGCGCCATTTTCCTGCACCGCGAGATCGGCACGGCCGCCGGTGGGTTCGCGGCGTTCTCGATCACGATGGCGCTCGCGCGCTTCTTCGGCGACCACTTCGCCGCGCGCCTGGGGACGGTCCGCCTCGTGCGTCTCGGCGGCTCGATCGCCGCGGCCGGCCTGGCGCTCGCGCTGGCCGTCGGCCACACCGCGCTGGCGCTGGTCGGCTTCGCCGCGATGGGCCTCGGCCTCGCGCCGATCATCCCGCTCATCTTCAGCGCCGCCGGCCGCACGCCGGGGATGGAAGCCGGGCCGGCCCTCGCGGTGACCACGACCATCGGCTACTCCGGCTTCCTCCTCGGCCCGCCGCTCATCGGCTTCATCGCGCAGGCGTACGGGTTGCGCCCGGCGCTCGGCATCATCGTCGCGATGTGCCTCGCGGTGGCGTTGCTCGCGCGGTTTGCGGAGCCGAAGGAAGCCGCGAAATAGAACCGCTCGCCCCATCCCCTCCCCGTCCGCTACACTCGATCCCCTATGAGAACCTCCCTCTTCCTCCTCCCCTTGTTCGCGCTCGGCCTCTCCTGCGCGGCCGACGATTCCCCCGTGCGTTTCCCCGAGGAGCAGGCCGCGTGGAAGGCCATGGCGGCGCGCTTCACCGAGGCGCCGAAGGTGAAGGCCGACTCCGCGAAAACGGTCGAGCTCGCCGTCAGCGGATTGCGCGGGAGCACCCCTCCGAACACCGCCGCGACCGCGTCGATCGTCGTCGACAAGGCGACCGGACACGTGATCACGGTGGGTGGGAACGGAGCCAACTTCAACGACGACGAGCTCGGTTCCTTCGCGGCGTTTTCCGAGCTGAACAACCTCGCGCTCTTCCACAATTCGGGCTTCACCGGGGCGGGACTGGCGAAGCTCACCGGCCTGAAGAAGCTCGAGCGCGTGACGCTCGCCGGCGGCTCGCTCGAGGACGCCGGCATGCGCGAGCTCGCGAAATTCCCGGCGCTCCGCGAGCTGCGCGTCTTCCATTCCAAGTTCACGGACGCGGGCGTGGCGGCCTTCCGCGATAACCCGACGCTGGAGTACATCTGGATCGGGCCGCAGTGGTCGTCGCGGCAGACCGACAAGAGCATCGCGGCGCTGGCTACCTGCCCGAAGCTCAAGAAGCTGGCGATCGACCAAACGTGGCTCACCTGGGAGGGCAGCCTGAAGGCTCTCGCCACGCGCCCGACACCGGTCGCCGACATCGATTTCGTGAATTGCATCATCGAGCCCGCCGACATGGAGAAGCTCAAGCAAGCGACGCCGTCGGCGAAGATCGCCTGGAAGGGGCTCGGCAGTGGTGCAGAAGAGTTGCAGAAGCCGTGGATCAAGAGCGCGGCCGAGCAGTGGATTCCCAAGGAGCTCCTCGAGCGCGTGCGCATCGAGGGCGCGAAGCTCCCGCCCGCGGAAACAAAGGCGAAATAGCGCGCACTCGTTCGCACCGGCGCCGGCGGGCGCGATTTCCGTTGACGCGCATCGCCTGCGGCGTTAATGCAATCCACCTGCAATATGAAACGCCACTGCCTGCTTGTTCTTCTGTTCTGGATTCCCCTGCTCCCGCTGCGTGCGGCGGAGAAGCCGAAGGTCGTCACCTTCTCCACGATCCTCACCGAGATCGCGCAGCGCGTCGGGGGAGACCGCGTGGAAGTCACCGGTCTCTTGAAGCCCGGCGTCGACCCGCACGAGTACCAGCCGAAGCCGGCGGATCTCACGCTCGTCAGCCGCGCGCAGCTCATTCTGCTCTCCGCGAAACACATGGAAAGTTACGTCGGCAAGCTCAAGGAGGCGACCGGCACCAAGGGCGCCCTGGTCGAGGTGGGCGACCAGTTTCCCTCGCTCAAGATGAAAGACGAAAAGAGCGGCCTGACCGACGACCCGCACTGGTGGCACAGCATCGACAACGTGCGCCGCGCGACCAAAGTGGTGCAGGACGAGCTCGTGAAAATTTCGCCGGCGGACCAGGCCGCGTTCGCCGCCAACGCGGCCGCCTACACGAAGGAGCTCAACGAGCTCGAGTCCTGGGTGAAAAGCGAAGTCGCGAAGCTGCCGCGCAACCAGCGCAAGCTCGTGACCTCACACGACGCGTTTCAATATTTCGCGCGCTCCTTCGGCTTCACCATCCACCCGATCGAAGGCGTCTCGCCGGAAGAGCAGCCGTCGTCGAAAAAGGTCTCCGAGCTGATCGCCGCGATCAAGAGCGAAGGGGTGAAGGCGATCTTCCTGGAGAGCATCCAGAACCCGAAGGTCGTGCAGGAAATCACGCGCGAAACCGGCGCGAAGATCGGCGGCACGCTCTACGCCGACGGCCTCGGCGACAGCCCCGAGGCCTCGACCTACGCCGCCATGTACAAACACAACGTCCGTACGATCGTCGGCGCGCTGAAGTAGGAGGCGGGCGCGCGGGAATTTATCGGCACTCGGGAGGTTTTGATTTGCGCATCGCGCGCAAAACCGCCGCAATCGGGCGCTTCCCTCTCCATGAAAAAATACAACGTCGCCATCATCGGATACGGCTGGGCCGCCACCGCCCACATCGCCGCCATCAACGCCTGTGACCAGGCCCGGGTCACCGCCGTCTGGAGCTCGCGGCAGCTCGATCCTGCCGAGCTGAGCAAGGCGCACGGCTCGCCGATCAAGGTCTACAACGACCTCGACCAGATGCTGGCCGACCCGGAGATCCACGTCGTCGACATCGCCGGCTATCCGGACAAGCACGCGGAGCAATTCATCGCCGCCGCCCGCGCCGGCAAGCAGATCATCCTCGAAAAGCCGATGGCGGTGAAGTGGTCGGAAATCCTCGCAATGAAGAAGGCGTCCGAGGAAACCGGGGTGAAGACATGCGTCTGCTTCGAGTGCCGCTGGACCTCGCAATTCATGGCCACCAAAGCGACGCTCGACGCGGGGCTGATCGGCGACGTCCACTATGGCGAGGTCGACTACTACCACGGCTGCGGGCCCTGGTACGGCCAGTACCGCTGGAACATCAAGAAAGAGCTCGGCGGCAGCGCGCTGCTCACCGCCGGCTGCCACGCCCTCGACGCGCTGCTCTTCTGCCTCGGGACCGACGTGGAGGAGGTCACCTCCTACTCCTCGCAGAGCTCGAACCCGATCTTCCAGAAATACGAGTACCACACGACGGCCAGCACCCTGTTGCGCTTCAAGAACGGCACCATCGGCAAGACCGCCGCGGTCGTCGATTGCATTCAGCCGTATTACTTCCACACGCACCTCGTCGGCAGCCACGGCGCGATCCTCGACAACAAGTTCCACTCCGCCAAGCTCGAGGGTCTCAATCGCCACGCCTGGAGCACGCTCGCGATGAAGATGCTCGATAGCGGCGACGTGAGCGATCACGCCTACCAGACGCAGTTCCAGGCCTTCTTCGACGCACTCGACCGCAACGAGCAAATGCCGCGCAGCAGCTTCGCCGACGCTTTCGCCAGTCACCGCGTCATCGCCGCCGCCGACAAGTCCGCGACGGAGCGGCGGGCGGTGAAGGTGGAGGAGATTCCGGCGAGCTAGGCCGGCGCGGGGCTGGACGCGGTTTTTCGCATCTGGCCCCGGTGAGAAGAACGGCCCATCAACCGTCGCGACGCCTCCGCTTCTTGAGCGGAAACTTCGGGATGCTCATGTTTAGAAGGGTAAGGAGTTTCTGACCATGGGAAAACTCCCGTGCCGCATCGTGCCAAGCGGCGAGTTCCTTGCAAAGATCGAAGAGCGGTCCATCCGGAAGCTTCCCGACTCGTGTCTCAAGAAGGGGGGAGGAGATGACGGTGCTCGTGGATATACGGACCTTTTTTGTGCCGTCCGGATGGGCACACAGAATCAAGAAGTGGCTCAAGGGCGAATCCAACAAGCGAGATGAGTCGGCACGGCACACGGCCTCCAACTCTTCTACCAATGCAAGGATGTTACCGTCCCGGAGCTCGCTCATCCGCGTGTTTAGAATTGGGCCCATGCGGAAAAGAGTAGAACGGTCAGGTCTCTGACTGCCCTCGCTCATCGATTCAAAAGTACCGCTCTCGGCACCGCAACATTTTTCGTTCCATGGACCTGTCGGGGGCCTACCTTTTCCAAGATTAGCGGCTTTCCACAGGCTGGTTTTCGGCGTTCTTTTATCGCCCGCCATGCCCACTGACGTCCCGCCAAAATCTCGACCGCCTCAAGCCAAAGGCACGAGCGCTAGCAGCGCCGCGGATTTGCACGGGCGGGGTGATCACACCCCGGAACGATTCCGCATGCTCCCGGCTAGCGAGGTCGCTGAAAGAGGCGTCGTGTGTTCGTTTCTTTTGGCCCCCAGCGAAGTCGGCGGGATGTGTGCTGAGCAGGAAGTCACCATTCATTTTTTCCACAATCCAGCGCTGGGAACGATCTTCTCGGTTCTCATGGAAATGTGGGACGCGAGCAAGAAGATCGACCTCGTCACGCTCACCCAAACGTTGGCTGATCGCCGCCTCTTGGAGCAGGTCGGCGGCGCGGCGCTCATCGCGGAGCTGTTCACTTACCTGCCGACGGCGACGAACGTGAAGTACTACCTGGATATCCTCCAGGAGAAGTACACGCTGCGGCAGATCATCACCGTCTGCACCGAGTTCGCGAGCCGCTCGTACGAGGAGCAGGACAACGTCGGCGGCCTGCTCGACGAAGTGGAGAAGTCGGTGTTCGAGGTGGCGCAGCAGCGCTTCAGGAACAAGGAGACCACGATGAAAGAGCACGTGATGGGCGCGATCGGCTCCATCCAGGATCTGTTCGAGCGCCGGGGCGTCATCTCCGGCATTCCGAGCGGCTTTGCCGTCCTCGATAAGATGACCGACGGCTTCCACCCCGGCGAGATGATCGTGATCGCGGCCCGCCCCTCGATGGGCAAGACCGCTTTCGCCATGAACATCGCCGAGCACGTGGCCGTGGACTGCAACGAGCCCGTCGCCGTGTTCTCGCTGGAAATGAGCGCGCAGCAGCTGGTGCAGCGGCTTCTTTGCTCGCGGGCGAAGGTCAACCTGGAAAATGTGCGCAAGGGATTCATGGCCGAACGCGAGTTTCCGGCGCTCACCGCGGCGGCCTCCAAGTTTGCCGAAGCCCAAATGTTCATCGACGACACCTCGGGTCTCTCCATCCTCGAACTCCGCGCCAAGGCGCGCCGGCTCAAGAGCCAGCACAACATCAAGGCGATCTTCATCGATTACCTCCAGCTCCTCCGCTCGACCAGCCGCCGCGCCCAGGACAACCGCCAGCTCGAGATCGCCGAAATCTCCGCCGGCCTCAAGGGCCTCGCCAAGGAGCTGGAGCTCCCGATCATCGTCCTCGCGCAGCTCAACCGAAATCCCGAGGGACGCACCGGCGAAGCGAAGGGCCGCCCGCGGCTCGGCGATTTGCGCGAATCCGGCTCCATCGAGCAGGACGCCGACCTCGTCGGCCTGCTCATCCGCGACGAGTACTACGCCGACACGGAGGAGGCCAAGGAAGCCGCGATGGGCAAGGCGACGCTCATCATCGCCAAGCAGCGCAACGGCCCGGTCGGCGACGTGAAGCTGACGTTCCTCAAGGAATTCACGCGCTTCGAGACGCGCGCGGAGACCGACGGAGAGTAGGCGCTACGAGTTCACCGCGGACTGCCCGGCGGGTTTGCGGATCAGCGAGTAGAACATCGGAGAGAGGAGCACGAGCAGCAGCGCCGAGCAGAGAAAGCCGGCGTGCGCCGAAAAGGGACACGACCACAACTCTCTCGCCACGGGATTGTCCCGGAACTCTCCGTTGTGGCGGTCCGGGTTGCCCTGCTCGTCGACGCCGGGCTCGAAAAGTTGCTCCTCCACGTACTGGTCGCCAATGCCGGCATAGTAGAGATGGATTTGCCAAAACGTCAGGAGACCGCCGGTGAGACAGGGGAGAACCACGAGCAGCCCGAGGCGCGACCAGGAAAGGGACGCGCGCCGCCGGCGAAACAAATAGAGTGAGGCGGCGAAACAAAGCGCGCTGAGCACGAGAACGACGTAGACCCACGTCGACGAGTCAACCGCCGTTTCCGGGTAAGCGGGGTTGAGATAGGACGAATACTCGGCATCCTGACCGCGAAGGTAGTAGAGGAACCTGAGCACGATGCGAGGTGGGGAATCAGCCGCGACGAACGCGTTGGCGGTGGAGCCACCAAGCGGGAAAAGCGAGGAGCACCACGAGCGCGAAGGAGCAGTAGACCCCGATTTGCGCGCTGAAACTCGTGTCCCACATGCAGACCTCCGTCGTGTTCCAAGGACCGATGTAGCCACTGTTTGGGCGCAGGAAGAGCTCAATCTGCCACAAGGTGAGGGCCGCCCCGACGACGCTGGGCAGGGAAGCGATCAATGCGAGCTTGGAGGGAGAGAGACTCCGCGGACGGAGCCAGAAAAGAAGCGCCGTCACGACAAGGCAGACCGTGCCAAAAATGCCGGTGCCGTAAACCCAGGCGGTGGGATGCACCGCCAGTTCGGGCGTGTTGAAATAGGACGGCGTGTTCGAAAACTCGCGACTGAAAAGTTTGAGAAACGGTTCCATGCGACGCGCCGGCGGAGGGGTTTGCATAACCGTAAAGATGGAAAGAGCATTCGGCAAGGGGAGACGCCGGCGGGCCGGCCTCAGGAAATCGTTCGACGCCCGCGCCGCTCTCCTCTCATATCGTCCGCATGGCAAAACCTGTCGTTCTTATCATTCGCGATGGCTGGGGCATCAATCCGGGAGGGCGCGCGCAGGCGGTGGAAAACGGCGACGCCACCTTGCTCTCGAGGACGCCGTTTCACGATCACCTCTACGCCACCTACCCGCGCGGGACACTGAGCGCGAGCGGCATGGATGTCGGCCTGCCGGAGGGGCAGATGGGGAACTCGGAGGTCGGGCATCTCAACCTCGGCGCCGGCCGCATCGTCTACCAGGACCTGACGCGGATCAACAAGGCCATCGCCGACGGCGAGCTCGCGACGAACTCCGTCCTGATCGAGACCTTCGCCAAAGCGAAAGGCCGCCGGCTCCACCTGCTCGGGCTCGTCTCCGATGGCGGCGTCCACAGCCATGTGAATCACCTCGTCGCGCTGGTCAAGGCGGCGCACGAGGCCGGCGTCACCGACATCATGATCCACGCGATCACCGACGGCCGCGACACTTCGCCGACCGGCGGCGCGGATTATCTGGCGGCGCTGGCGGCGCAGGTCAGCGGGAAGGCGGAGATCGCCACCGTCATCGGGCGCTATTTCGCGATGGACCGCGACAAACGCTGGGAACGCAACAAACTGGCGTGGGACGCCATCGTCCTCGGCCGCGGAGAGAAGGCCGCCGGGACGCTCTCGGCCGTCCTCACCGCGCGCTACGCGAAAGGCGAGACCGACGAGTTTCTGCAGCCGGTCATCCATTCGCATGCCAACGAGCAACGCGTACGCGACGGCGACACCGTCCTCTTCTTCAACTTCCGCGCCGACCGCACCCGCCAGCTCTCGATTGCTTTTCTGCAAAAAGAGTTCAATGGCTTCGACCGCGAAGTCTGGCCGCAGATCAACTACGTGACGCTCACCGAATATGACGTCACCTACGGCGTCCCAATCGTCTTCACGCAACAATCGCTCTCCCACCTGCTCGGCGAAACCGTCGCCGCCGCGGGGATGAAGCAACTGCGGATCGCGGAGACCGAGAAGTACCCGCACGTCACGTATTTCTTCAACGGCGGCGTCGACGGTTTCGCCGAG
>DASYIS010000123.1:0-3216 GCA_035997375.1 Chthoniobacteraceae bacterium | reverse complement strand
TTTTCCTGTTGCTGAGCGCGCCGTGCTGGCTCGTCTTCCTCGATGCGCTCCGCCATTCCGCGACGATCTCCGATACGCCGAATGCGCTCCAGCTTCAGCCGGGGCTGGTACTCGCGTTTTTCGACGACATCTTCTCGCAGGACTTCACGAAGCTCGAATACCACACCCACCCGAGCCTCAATTTCCTCGTGCTGACGGGGGTCCTCTGGCTCTGCGCGGCCTGGCGGCGCACATTCGCCAACAAGGCCGTGCTGGGCCTCGCGCTCGGCGCCGTGGTGCCGCTCGCGCTCGTCTTCGGCGTGGTGCCGCCGGGGTGGATCATCGCGATTCCGCTCATCGGAAATCTGCAGCACATCTACAACGTCTTCGGCTGCGTGCTCGTCATCGTTTTCCCGCTCCTCGCCGCGGCCGGCCTCGCGGATTGCTGCGCAACTTACGAGCGCGCGGATTGGCTGCGGACGTGGCGCACGGCGCTGATCGTCGGCGGTCTCATCGCGCTGGCCTATGTCGGTTTCACGCAGGCCATCCCGCAGCACGAGGTGCTCGCCTTCAAGATCAACGCGCCGCTCCACAGCCGCTTCTACCTCGCGTATGCGCCGTCGATCCTGCTCGCGCTCGCGCTCTTTCCGCTCGCCCTGCGTTGGCTAAGAACGCCCGGGGCGCGCGGCGCGGGACTCGGCCTCATGCTAATCTGCGGCGTCGTCATGCACTTCCGCCACGGCATGTACGACGCGACGAAATTCGACGACTACGTCATGAATCCGAAAACCGGCGTCGACCTCCTCGCGCAATCGCCGGCGGTCGGGCGCGTGCAGTTGCGGCTGACGGAGCCTTACCGGACCTACGGCGTCGGCTACGTCTTGTCGCCCGGCTACAACGCGCTGCTGGGACTCGAGGGGATCTGCGGCCCCGACGCGCTGATGAATCGCGAGTACCGCGAGTTCTGCCACGCCGCGCATCTGCCGCTCGATCTCGACTGGCGCCTGCGCATCGACGAGGCGACGCTCCCGCAGCTCCAGCCGGTCTTCGATTCGCTGAATCTCCGCTTTTACCTGCGCGACGGCGACGCGCCGCCGCCCACGGGTTTCGCGCACGTCGGCCGCGCGGATTTGGAAATCTACGAGAGCAAGCAAGCCTGGCCGCGCGCGTTCTTCACGGATCAGGTGAGGATGTACCGCACCGCCGAGGACTACGTGCAGATGCTGATGGGCGTGACCGCGGATCGTCGCCCCTTTGCCGCACGGCAAAGCGAAACGTCCAGCGAACCGCCGACCGCCGAGCGGAAGGTCGTCCCCGCGCGCGGGTATGTGCTCGCGAACAACTCGACCGAGTTCACGATCGACGCGCCGTCAGCCGGCGTCGTCGTGCTGACGGAGAACTACGAGGAGGGCAATTTCCAGCTCACCGTCAACGGCGCGCCGGCGGAGTACTTCCGCGTGAATCACATGCACAAAGGCCTGAGCGTGCCGGCGGCGGGAACCTACCGGATTCGCTTCACGTACCGGCCGCGGCTCTTCCATCTGAGCCTCTGGCTGGCGGCGGCGGGCGCGCTGCTGGCGTTGCTCACGCCGTTCGTCGCGCCGCGGCTCGTCCATGTGCGATCGGCGACTCTGACCCGTGGTGGCGAATCTCCTGAGACGGTATGAAAATGCACTTCCGGTGGCCGAAGGCCTTTCACAAGCCAGCCCAGGGCAAGCGAGGGACGAGCGCCGCCCTGGGTTATGTAACTTAATACAGACCAGCCCTGAAGGGGCGTCACCACGCTTGACCATGCTGTTTGGCCCCTTCAGGGCTGATCGCGTTATTGCATTTTTCCAGGGCGGCGCTCGTCCCTCGCTTGCCCTGGGCTGGCTTGTCTAAGGCCTTCGGCCTACTGAGAGCGTTTCACACCTTCTCCCCTGTTTCGTCACGCGGGAGTCGTCGGCGTACCAGTGTCTCCGAGATTGCTCTTCGCCTTGTCGTTGGCCCACACTCCGCCCCATGAGGCTCCTCCCCCTTTGGCTCTGTCTACTCGTCACCACGGCGGTCGCCGCCGATCGCATCAACCAGGAGGGCCGTGCGCTGGGGCCGGCGCCAGTGGTGAAACAGCCGATCCTCTTCAACACGCCGGAAGCGGATGCGGTGGTCTCGGCGATGCAGATCATGCCGCTCGACAGCCCGTGGAATGAGGACATCTCGAAGCGTCCGCTGCTCGCGAATTCGGCGGAGATGATTGCGCAGATCACCGCGGACCTCGCCGCGAACCGGCGGACGCTGCGGCCATTCTACGAGATGAACTACGTGCTCGTCCCCGACAACCAGCCGCGGGTGCCGATCAAGTTCGTCAATTACCCGGACGACTCCGATCTCGACGGCGGCCAGAAACCCGTCGGGCTCTACCCCGTCCCCGCGAATCTGCCGGTGGAAACGTGGCCGCAAGGCACGGCCGGCCAGACGCTCGAGGACTGGCAGCAAGACGTGAAAAACAAGGGCGGCGACCGGCATACGATCATCGTGCAACCGGGAACGGGCTTCATCTGGGAAACGTGGTCGACCAAGCTCGTCGGCGCCGCGTGGCAGGCCTCGAATGGCGCGAAGTTTTCGCTCAACGACAACCAGCTGCGCCCCGCCGGCTGGACGAGCGGCGACGCCGCCGGCCTGCCGATGTTTCCCGCGATCGTGCGCTACGACGAATGCCAGCGCGGCCTGGTGGAGCACGCGATGCGGCTCGTGGTGAAGCGGACGCGCCTCGGCCCGATCTACCCCGCCACGCATGCGGCGTCGGTCGGCAGGCTGAAGGACCCGAACATCCCCGCGATGGGCCAGCGGGTGCGGCTGCGCGCGGAGTTCGCCATCCCGGCCGGCTGGACCAAGGAGGAAAAGGCCGTGCTGCTCGCGTTCAAGAAATACGGCGCCATCGTGGCCGACAACGGCGGCTTTTTCTCGATCTCCGTCGCGCCGGACAATCGCTTCGCGCCGCATGCGTTCGACCACCTGTCGAGCGTGGCGATCGGCGAGTTCGAGGTGATCGCAACGACGGGACCGAACGAGGGTCCGCGCGCGGCCAGAGCTCGGTGAGCGGCGAAGCCGATCATCCCTGCTGTATTGCCTAAGCCGTAACTATTCAGTGGGCACGCGGCGTCGACGTGGCACGGGCATCCTGCCCGTGGGGCCGGCGGGCGTCCCGCCCGTCGAAACGGAGGATCACCGTTGAGTGAATGCGACACTCAGCGGGCA
>DASYIS010000122.1:0-3855 GCA_035997375.1 Chthoniobacteraceae bacterium | reverse complement strand
TTCGAGCGGATCGCGGCCTTCCTCACCGCCATCTCTCCGCTCTTGCTGATGGGCGGAATCATCGGCGCGTATGTCGAGATCAAGACGCCGGGCTTCGGCTTGCCGGGGATCCTCTCTACGGTTTGCTTCACCCTGTTCTTCACCGGCAGCTATCTCGCCGGGCTCGCCGGCTGGGAAGTGATGGCGGTCTTCCTGCTCGGCTTCGCGCTCATCATCTCGGAGTTGTTCGTGCATCCCGGGACGGTCCTGCCGGGGATCATCGGGTTCGTGCTGTTGATCGGCTCCCTCGTGTGGGCCATGGTCGATCGCTACCCGGGCCAATCGATGTGGCCGACGAACAACATGCTGTTGCGGCCGTTGATCAATCTGGTGCTCGCCTTCGTGCTCTCGGGCGTGGCGATCTACTTCCTCGCGAAATACCTGCCGAGGACCTCGATCTACAACCGCATCGTGCTCGGCGAGAGCGTCCCCTCCGGCGGCCTGTTGGAGGCGGTGGAAGCGCCCGCGCGGCCGGCGGTCGGCATGGAAGGAACGGCGCACACCATCCTGCGGCCGAGCGGCAAGGCGATGATCGACGGCCGGTTGGTCGACGTCGTCTCGCAAGGCGACCTCATCCCCGTCGGCACCGCGCTGCGGGTGCTCGCGGTCGAGGGCCCGCGCGTCGTCGTCGCGGCGGCGTGAGACGCGGTCCGCCGCAGGCGGTGCAGGCGGCCTCGGGTAGGGCGGACATCTTGCCCGCCGCGGAGGGCGTCTTCGCCCGACGCGAATAGCAGCCCTCAGGGGCGCGCGATCCCGAAATAATCGAGGCTGGCAAGACGCCCGCCCTACCCGAGGCCGGAAGCGCTCCGCTCCGGTCACTCCGCCGTCCGCTGCGCCACGGCCCGGATGCGCGGCCCTTCCGGCAACACGACTTTCCAAGCGGTGAAATCCAGCGTGACGGCCAGTCGGCCGGTCGGATTGATCCCCAGGCCGAGCGGCGACGGCGTGTCGCGCGCCCAGAGAATCGGGAGCGGGTCGAACGCTTTCTGCCGCCGCCATTTGAGCGCATCGGTCGAGACCCAGACGGCGTCGTCGGTCGTGGCGAAGAAGCGCGTGCCGGTCCAGACGACGGTGCGGATGAGGTCGCCGGGGGCCGGCTGCAGGCTCCAGACCTGGCCGTCGTGCGAACTCTCGATCCGGTGGCGGCCGACGACCACGAAGTGCCCGGCCCCATACGCGAGGCCCGTGGCGGACGGCTGCGGCGCGAGCTCGTCGATCCGCGTGCCGTCGGTCGTGACGGCGCGCCAGGAGTCCGGCGGCGCGCCGGGGATCGGCTCGGTTTCGCCGAGGATCACGAAGCGAAAGCCCGCCTCGGTGTCGCCGCAGGCGATCCGGAGGGCGTGCGCGGGTGATTTCGTGTCGAACCGGTCGCCCGCCGTGAAGGCGGCGCCGTCCGTGGAGATGAGCAGCCGCGAGCCTTGCGCGGCCACGAAGCGGCCCCGGCCAAAGGCGATCGCGTCGACTTTTTTCTGCGCCACGGGCAACTCGCGCCACACCCGGCCGTCGGTGCTGGAGAGAAGCTCGCCGGTGGTCTCCGTCCCGCCGACCACGAGGAACCGGCCCAACCCGTGCGCGATGCCGCAGAGCGGGCCCTGGCGATTGTCCCAAGGCTGCTCGCGTTGCCAGCTTTGGCCGTCCGTCGAGGTGAGCCGCAGGCCGCCGTCCCCGACCGCCACCCAGAGGTCTTCCGCCGAGGCGGTCAGCGTGAGGACGAGTGCGAAGAGGAGCGTGCGCATCGGCTCACGTGATCGGCAGGCCGCTCGCGAGAAGGACGGTTTCCTGCACGGCGAGATCGTGCGCCGGCGTGTACTCGAACGGGTGCTCGCCCCGGAGCACCGCCGCGAAGTCCGCGAAGTCGCCGTCGTAGCGTCCGCCGGCTTTGGGGAGCGCGATCTCCTGCGCGCCTTTCTCGTAGCCGGCCGCCGCCGCCTGGAGGACGAGGCGCGCCTTGGCGGGCTCGAGCGGGTAGATCTCGAAAGTCCCCTTCGTCCCGCAGAGAACGAACTGCCGCCGTGCGCCGCCGTCGACTTCCAGCAGCGTGCTGCGGATCGTCGCGATCGCTTTCGGGTACTCGAGCACGGCGAGTTGGTTGACGGCGAAGTCGCTGTCGGCGGCGGGGTCGGCGCGCTTGAAAGGCATGACTTTGGCCGGGCGTCCGAGCATGCGCACGGCGGCATCGATCACATGGCAGCCGAGCTCGAACATCGAGCCGCCGCGATATGGCAGGAGCGAGCCGCGCGCGGAGGCCGGCTGCAGCTTGCTCATCACCGCGTCGATCGAGAAGACCTCGCCGAGGACGCCCTCGCGCACCAGCTTCGCGCAGAGTTGGAAGGCCGGGTTGTAGCGGAACATGTAGCCCATCTGGACGATGAGCTTGCGCTGCGTGGCGGCGTCGAGCAGCCGCTGAAAGGCCGGCAGCGATTCGCCGGCGGGCTTGTCGAGATGGATGTGTTTGCCGGCCTCGACGCAGCGTTGCGCGGTCGCCAGGAGGTCGCCGACATGCGTCTCGACCGCGACGGCCTGCAAGCCGGGACTGGCGAGCAGTTGCTCCTCGGTGAGCCACGGCAACCCGCCGTACGCTTTGCTTTTCTCGGCCGCGGCGCGGGCCTTCGCCTCCGGCTCGCAGACGCCGACGAGCTCGAAGTCGCGCGAATTGCGGAGCGTCTCGATCTTGCCGGAGGCGTGCGCGTGGCCGGTGCCGATCTGGCCGACGCGAATGGGCGTCGCGTTTTCAGCGCGCAGACCGGTGGCGCCGACGGCGACGGCAGCCTGGACGAATCGACGGCGGGTGAGGTTCATGGGGGAAAGGAGGGCCGCGAGACGCGGCGATTACTTGGGAAGTTGATCCAAACGAAAGCTGCAGCAACCGAGATCGAGGACCGAGGATTCGATTTCGTCGCGCAGCTTCTCGGGAATGGAATAGAGGCGGAGGCGCCCGTCCTTGTGGCACTCGACCAAGCCGGCCTCCCGCAAGATGCGCAAATGCTTGGAGGCATTGTACTGGGAGACCTCGAGCTTTTCCGAAATCTCGTTGACGCTCAGGGCCGAGCGGCCGAGCAACCGGACGATGCGCAGGCGGCTCTCATCGCCCAACGCCCGCAGAGCTGGAATGCAACCGGTGCCTGTCATGAGCGCCATTGGTAACGCCCCCGCCGCGGAAGGCAAGCCGCAGGCGTGACCTTGCGAGGAATGCGTGCTCTCATCGGCGCATGAAGTTCTTCCGCTCGTTCGTCCTGTCGGTGGTGGTGGCCGGGATCGCGGCCGGCTGCGTGACCGAGCCCGGTCCGGAGGATGCGACTGTCTTCGGGCATGTCGACAAGCCGAAGAACGTGAAGGAGAAGCGGGGGAAGCCGCAACCGATCCTCAACGAAGTGCCCTCGGGGCCGGTCAGCGGGACGGACGCGCCGGCGAACTGAGTCGCCGATGGTGAGCGTAGCGTGAAGGTTTGCAGGCCGAGCGACGGCGTGTATTCTTGGCTCATGAAAGCAACGCTCCCCGAGCCGGAGATCGTCACTCGCAAAGGGAAAGCCGTGTCGGTGATTCTCCCGATCAAGGTGTATCGCGAGATGGTCGAGCGTCTGGAGGACGCGGACGACGTCGCCTGGTTGAAGAAGGCGCGTCGCAAGCCGATGCAATACCGCCCGCTCGAAGAGGTGCTCGCAGACCTGGCGTAAATACAGACGAGAAGCGGAGGTTTCCGACCCGGAGGAATGCGCTCCGGAGCGACCGGGTAGCTCGGTGAATGGAAAACGGTTCGTTGAAAAAACTTTGTCCAAAACCGCCGCCGTCGGACCTTTAGCCACCGACACGATGGAT
>DASYIS010000121.1:0-24066 GCA_035997375.1 Chthoniobacteraceae bacterium | reverse complement strand
GCGTTCCCAAAGCGCTTCGCTAACTTTGGGAACGAGGGAAACGCCACGCTGGGAACGGGTGTCCTATTGTGTCACGCGGCGACCAAGACCCTCGGCGGCTCCCTTGAGAAACCGTTCGAACAGTTCCCACTTTAGCCGCTCAACCTCGGGAGACGTTTGCAAAGGCTGAGCCCGAGTGGCGAGTTCCAGTAACCAATTGCGAGCTATAGTCGCGTCCATGCGGCGATCATAGGATAAATCAACCCAATCCGCCGCTTGCCACTCGACCTTCCCGTTTTCTCCCGAGGCTCTGTCTTGTCGCCGAGCACCAACACCAATAAGTCTAATCGTATAGGTCTTGCTGCTGTTAAGTGGGTCCGTCATCTGATCAGGCTTCACTGACTCGATCGTAAGTCGAGCCAGCGGGATCCGATAGAGGCTTGATCTGGACGCGCCCGCTCCATCCAGATACGACTTAGATACCAGCAGTTCATCGCGTTGAGACGTCACTCCCACCGATTGGAGGTCGACTGCTTTTCCGTCCCTCTTAACCCGATCTGACAAATCGACGATCGTTCGGATGACGAGTTGAGTGTCATCGGCCAGTAAAACTTGATCAAGCGCGAAAAGGCTTGCGAAGAGGCTGCTTAGAAGGAGTATTTTCATGAGCGTTCGAATGTCGTTCAGGCGCAAATGTGATGCAATGCCAGACGGCACTCTTGGGCAAGATGAAGTTGGCACCGCACATTCTCCCTCCTACAGCGGCGTCTCCATCGTAATCGTCCGCACCGCACTCGTCCGCACCCCGCTCGAATTACTCACCTTCGTCCGCACCTGCACCACCTGGCCCACCACAAACGGCCCCAGCGCATTCCCGCTCGGGTCCAGGTCGGCGGCGTGGGCGAAGTCGGCGTCGATGCCGTTGACCTTGTACTCGATCTGTTTCGTCGTCGCGTGGTCGCCGCCGCCGGCGATGTAGGAGACGAGGACCTGCAGGCCGGTCGCGCCGCCTTGCACCAACTCGTTGATGTCGATCGGGTCGGGCGCGGGGGTGCCCTGCTCCGTCGGGATTTCGGAGAGGGCGTCGTAGGCCGGGGTGCCGGGGTCGTAGGTGTTCTTGACGATCTGGTACCAATCCTTCGCCAGTCGGTCCGTCGTCCGGTCGAGCGTGCGGAGCGCGCCGCGCGTCTTGTTCAGCTTCGACTCGGCGTCGTTGCGCTCCTGGATCATCGTCGTGTAGCCGTCGAGCAGCGCCTTCAGCATCACCGCCGTGTGCGCCACCCCCTGGATCGGCCGGGTGATCGGGCCCGCCGCAGGCGTCATGGCCGCGAGCACCGTATTCGCCCGCACCCAGACGGGGTAAAGCGCGCGCGCCCGGGCCAGGATCGTCGGCTCCGAGCGCGGCACGATGCGGAAGACGTCGCCCAGGTCGTCCTGGATCGACGCATCGCTCGAGAGCTGCGCATCGATGATCTGCGCCACCTTCGTCGCGAGGATCTTCATCTTCAGCAGCGCCGTCCCGACCGTGCGCACCTTCGCGTCAAAGGCATCCTGATCCGTGGTCCGCAGCTGCGCGGCCGGCTCGAATTCGTCAATCTTCCCTTCGAGCACCGCCGGCCCCTGTCCGGCGACCTCCAGCGTCGGCGTATGCAGATTCCAAACGGAGAGGGTCTTCTGCGCGCGGTCCTTGGTGATTTCCCAGTATTCCATATAAGCGGTCCCGAATGAGGGGAGGTTCTGAGGCAGTGGATTGAGGCCCGCCTCCACGCCACCATCATCATCGTAAAAGACGGATTCGTCGTCGTAATGGACCGAATCGTCGTCGTAAAACGGCATTGCTGGGGGAAGCCGACCGGGTTGTACGGGCAGTAGGGCCGCTCTTGGACGCCGAGGCAAGATATTTTCGCGCCTTGACGGCAGCTTTCCCTCGATTATCGGCGGTTTTGCCCCCTGTCAGCGGCCTTTTTGGGGGCTGCCATCGTCTTTTCCCGGCCCGTCAGCGTCTTTTGACCCCCTGCCAGCGGCTTTTTCGACCCTGTCAGCGTCTGCGCACACCCCTGTCAGCGTCTCCGTGTGGGGCTGTCAGCGTCTCTTCCACCCCTTGTCATCGCCCTCAAGGTGCCTGTCCTCGCCTTCTCCACCCCCTGTCATCGTCTTTTTGCCCCCTGTCAATGACTGGCAAGCCCCAAAGAGCCGCTGACAACCCCTCGCGGAGACGATGACAGGCCCGGAAGGAGACGATGGCAAGCCGCTGGGAGACTCAGACGGCGCCTCAGGGAGGCCAGGTGCGAGTGGCGGCGACGCGCGCGGCATGCTCGGCGGCCTAGCTGCAGGTGACGTACGCCCGGATGGCGCGCGCTCCTCCTGTCGAATACGAGCGGCGGCCCTTTACTTGTCCTCGACGACAGCGGTCACTATGTTTCCCCGCGTGAACATCAATGACGCACTTCTGCTCATCGCTCCCTCGGCGGCGATCAGCAGTCTTCTTACGGTCGGACTAACCTTTTTAACGAAGACTTGGTGGACGGAGCGGATTAGAGGCTCGATCCGTCACGAATACGATCAGCTTCTTGAGAACTACAAGGCGCAGCTCAAGGAGGAGTCTGACCAAAAGTTAGAAACTCTCAAGGCCCAGTTGAAGGGGGCTTCTGATGTCCAGATTGAACAACTTAAGACTCAGTTGGCGATTGCGGCGAACGAAAGAAATGTACGGTCAAGCAGGAGTATTACGAGGCTGCTGGAGGTGTCAGAGAAAACCTACGAGTTGCTGATGGAGGCGCACAATAGCATCAGCTTCAGCGCCGAAGTTCTTTCGAACATCGGTGCTTCGGAATGGAATACGTACCGAGATTCTGTCAGTCAGCGCTGTGATGCATTCACGAAATATTTCTACACGCAGCGGATCTATTTCGCTGGTCCTCTGGCTGTATGTCTCCAAAAGGCAAGCATCTTATTCAACGACGCGGCGAATCAAATTATCGAAGCTGTGGATTCACGCGACGTAAGGAGATTGAAGGAGCTCATCCCTTTTGGCGAACATTTCAAGAAAGACACCACTCCACTATTCAGAGAGGTAGAACACCGAATCCGAATCTCGTTGGGTTTGGAGTTCGTCGACGCTATGCAAACTGACTAGAAGCTAGGTTGGGGGGGGCGCGCTGGTCATTGCCTTAAGCTCTTGAACCAGCTCCGAAGCGCTGGTCCATTCATGAGCTCCAATCTGTGTGGCAATAACGGAGCTATGAAAGGATCCTTAGGGATCCCCGGCGCAAAATCCGAGGTTGTTGTGACGATACCCTTCGTTGCTCTTGTGTCTGTCAAAAGGATACCCGCCAAGGCGCGGACATCGTCGTGCTTGACCAAATGACCGGGCTTGTAGGCTTTCACAGAGCCGATGATTCGAACGCTTAGAACACCATTTCGAGTCGCGATGACATCACGTCCAAAATCGCCAGAGCGTGGAGTTAGGATCACTTCATCAAAGCCCGCCCGGTCGAATGCAGCGGCGACCATTTCCTCCCAGATTCGAGATGGAATCTCTAACGCAAACGCCCAATCCGCTTGCAGCCGATTAACGATATTTTCCCAGATGGGTGCGACTACGCGAACTAGGGCTCCATCCGTACTTTTACCATACTCTGTCACCACACCCTGAACTACCAACGTCGGAGCTTCGGGTACTTCCTTTTGTTCCGCTTGGTCATTGTCAAATTCTCCGAATTCAACTCTTTCATCAGCAAGCGCCCACTGATCGCCTGTCGGAAAGCCTTTGGCGAACGCTTCTGCGTTGCGAGCGATCACCTCCATAGTCTCTTTAGAAAAGACTCGAGTGAACGCGCCAGCGTTCCGGGCGAGCAGATCCATGGTCTCCCTCGGCAAAGCCGTGGTGAACGCACCAGCATTCCGGGCGAGCAGATCTATGGTCTCCCTCGGCAAGGCCGTGGTGAATGCACCAGCATTCCGGGCGAGCAGATCTATGGTCTCCCTCGGCAAGACCGTGCCGAATGCTCCTGCATTGCGGGCGAGCAGATTCATGGTCTCCGTCGGCAAGACCCTGCTGAATGCTCCTGCATTGCGAGCGAACAGTTCCGCGGTGTCGGTTATTGACATTTGAAAAGGCGATACCTGATTGACCTCGTAGTCAAGCCGTTCCCCTCGTTCCCAACTCCAGTTGGGAGCGCACTGTCACCCGAACTTCCGGTTTCCGCCACCCCGACCGGACCGACGCGCAGTCGCTACCGGGGCGATGCCGGTGATGCGGTGCGATTCGTGGCGGTGAGGCGCTTTCCCCGCTGACGCGGGGCCGAAACTGGAGTTTCCGGAGACAGTCTGTTCCCAAACTGGAGTTTGGGAACAAGGGGGCGGCGCGGGTCGTGTTGGCACTCACTACGACCTTGCGCTGGCCCCGCGCCGGGCCAGTCGTCAAACACCGCCCGCGGGCGCACTCAGCAGCGCCGCCACATCCGGGCGCGCCGCCATCACTGCGGCGGCGGCGGTTTTCTCCACGGCCAGCAGGCGCACGCGGCTCCGCGCTCGCACGGTCGCGCGGCGTTCCGTGGAGAGGTCGTCGCAGAAGAGCGCGCCCGCGCGAAGGGTTTCTGTCGCGCCGTCGGTGAGCACTTCCACCTCGCCCGTTTGCACGACGTAGTGAAACAAACTCGGCTCGCCGGGCGCCAGGATCACCTGGCCGGCTTCGAACCACGCTTGCGAAACTTCGTGCCGGCCTTCGATGCGCGGATTCACCACGTCGCGACCGAGGCAGGCGGTGAGCAGCCAGTCGGCGAGCAGTCGCACCTTGCGATCCCACGCCGGGACGAACATCGTCCAGATGATCGCGCGCCAGCCGATCCACGCCAGCCAGCCGGTGACGCGGATCCCTTTCAGATAGGCCACCGCGGAGCCGTGCCCGAGCGTGCAGGCCTCGCCCAGTCCGCTGAAGGAAAACGCCTTCAAGCGGCGTCCCGCGAGCGTGCGCAGGATGTTCGCGCCGGCGAGCGCGCCGCCGCGTTGCGCATAGAGCGCCAGCGGCGGACAAGTGCCGCCCTCGGGATGCGGGGCGGCCGCGCAGTCGCCCGCGGCCCATACATGCTCCGCGCCGGGCACGCGCATGAACTCATCCACTTCCAGGCGCCCCCGGCCATCACGCGCGTAGGGGAGCTGCTCGAGCAAGGGCGAGGGCGCCATGCCGGTGCAGGTGATGATGGTGCGCGACGGCACCCGCTCGCCGGTCGTGAGCGAAGCTTCCGTGCCGGTCGCCGCGGCGATGCCGGCGCCGAGCTTGACCTCGATCCCGAGCTCAGCCATCCGCTGCTCCGCATACGCGATGAGCTTGGGCTGGCGTGAGCCGAGCTCGGGCAAAATGCGGTCGCCCATCTCCGCCAGCACCACGCGGATTTCCTCCGGTTTCACCGCCTGGTAGGCGCGCCGGGTGAGGAGCCGGAAGTAGTCGACCAGATCGCACGCGACCTCCACGCCGGCGTAGTTGCCGCCGGCCACGACAAAGGTGAGCAGCCGGCGCCGCTCCGCGGGATCGCGCTCGAACTGGGCCAGCTCGATCATGCTGAGCAGATGATGCCGCAGCCGGACGCAGGCCGCGTAGCTCTTGAGCGCAAAGGCGTGCTCGGCGATGCCGGGATAGCGCGAAAGATCATCGACCGAGCCGACGCCGACGACGAGGTGATCGAACCCGTGCGAGTAGCGGTGCCCATCGAGCTCGCGGCGCGTGTGGACGACGCGCTCGGCCAGGTCGATGCGCTCGATCTCCGCGTTGCACAGCGAACCCTCCGGCACGAGCCGGCGCACGGAAGTGAGGATCTGCTGCGGCTGCACTTTGCTCGTGATCATTTCCGCGATGAGCCCGTGGGTGGTTTGGTAATTCTCGCGGCTGAGGATCGTGAGTTGCACCTCGCCGCGCGCGACGGCGCGGGACAGGCTGCGGGCAAGCTGGAGCGCGACCCAGCCGCCGCCGAGGCAGAGGACGCGCGTGGGAGTTTGGGTGGGCATGGGGATGGGGAAGTAAGCAGTGAGCAGTGGGCAGTGAGCAGTCCTGAGCTAGCCGGCGCGCGTCGATGCATCGTGGCACGGGCGTCCCGCCCGTGGGGCCAGCGGGCGTCTCGCCCGCTGATTCTCAGCCACCAATGGGTGACCTTCAGCAACGACAGGCGAGACGCCTGTCTGCCCCACGGGCGGGACGCCCGCGCCACGGTGTCGCGCTACGCGCGGTTTTACATCGTTACGGCTCAGCATCCGTGTCATCCGTGAAATCCGTGGTTTCAATTCAGGTTCTTTGGGTTGGTTGATGGCGGGAACACTGGCTAGCCTGCGCCTCGGCGCAGGTGCTCAGGGAGGTGAAACTCGCCGCATTCGCCTTCCAAGCCGCGCGTGCCGAGCAAGGAGCGAAAGGCCTTCGGCCCGGCGACCCGCGCCAGCGCGCGGACTTGGGGACTCACCAGCCGGGCTCGCTCGATCAGGCGCGTCGCGGGGCGGACCAACGGCACCATCCACCGCCACACCGTGCGCGGCAACCCCAGTGCATCGGCGCGTTCCTGGCCGATCAAGGCGCGCGTGATGCCGTGGACGACCGTCGGCGGCAAAGTGCAAAAGCGGTGCAGATACGTATTCGCTGCGCCCGCCAGGGCGGCGGCCAGGGCGCGCGAATCTTCATCCGGCGTAGGCTCCAGCGCGAAGAGCAGATCCAGCAGCCGCATCGCCTCCGGTTCATCCGCCGGGAGCAGCTCGGGATCGATCCCCATCAGCCATCCGATGTAGCGCCACAGGTGCTGCACCGCCGCGCGCTCCACTGGATTGAACAGATAGCCGATGCGCTCCAGCCCCTGCAACGCACCGAGCGAAAAGAGCAGGTTCGTCCCCGCCGTGTGGCATTGGTCGATCGGCGCGCCCCAGGCCTCCTCCTGCCATTGTCCCGAGCCGCGCAGCAGCCGCCTCACCTGCGCGTGCATGAGCCGCACGCGCACGATCAGCCGGAAGCCCGCGCCGGCGCGCCGCACGGCGTCCGGCTGCGACACCGCATAGACGAACTGCGTGGTCTGCTTCAGCCGCGGCCCCGCGTGGTGGAGCAGTTCGCCCGAAAGCGCGAGCGGCTTGTTGCCCACCGGCCACGAGTAGATGAGCGGCAGCGACATGCAGGCCAGCGCGAGAAAGCCGAGACGGCAGCGCAGAAACGTGGCGCCGCCGAGGGTGGCCAGGTCGGGATCAAACCAAAACGGAACGTGATCGAGTTGCGCAAAGAGGGCGCGCAGCGCCTCAGGGGCATCGGTCACCGCGTCGATTCCTTCCGTCACCGCGCGATCGATCATCTGCTCCGCGCCCGCCCGGCCCAGCGGGGCGAGGCTTTCCACCGCCGCATCGGCCAGCGGATCGCCCCGTCGCAAAAAGCGCGCGTAACTCGCCAGCCTGGTCCCGTGTTTCCCGCGCGCGCTTTCCGCGCCGCCGTAGGCGGAAGGGATCGCAACGTTTGCAAGATCGGAATCAGTCGGAAGCATCAAGCACCAGTGAGAAAGCAGAGCCCGTTCCACTCGTTCGCAAATGCGCCTTGCCACCGCCCGCTCCAGGCGCCATGCGCCGGGGCACCGTGGGGCCGAAGCGCAGCCTATGGTGACTCCCCCTGCTGGACCACTCCATCCAGCGAGTCGTTTGATTGAAATTTCCCTCCGCGCCAGCAGAAAGTTTTTTTTTACCTTGTCGTGGCGCGCGGCAACGGGAGCGCGAGCACTTTCGCGAAGACGTCGACCATTTATGAGTCCGGCGCGCGCGCCGCTCCCCCGGAGCGCTGTACCAGCAGGTTTCGGCGTTGCCCGCGTGACCTTGGTGATCGCCTCCTTATGATGGCGTCGCTCATGAAACGAATCCACAAATTTCTCCCCGTGCTCACCGGCAAGGTCATCGCCCTCCTGGTCGGCGGCCCGTTGATGACGGCGCGGGGGGCGGGCGGCGATTTTCAGGCGCCGCCGACCATCTCGGAGGAAGGGAAAAAGGCCCTCGAGCAGTTCAGTAGCGCGGTGCGCAACGCGCCTTTGCCGGCGCCGGGGGACATCGCCGGGTGGAAAGAGGTTCAGAGCGCGGTGGAGAAGAAGCGCGAAGAGGCGAACGCGGCGGTGGTGAAGGCTTATGAACCCGCGATCGAAGCTCGCAAACTGGGCGGGGTTCCGGTGCTGGACATCAAGCCGCGCGGCTGGCGGAATTCGCCGCAAGTGCTCGTCTACACGCACGGAGGCGCGTACACGATGTACAGCGCGAAATCGCGGCTGATGAGCGCGGTGCCCATGGCGGCGGACACCGGAAGACGTATCATCTCGGTGGACTACACCCTGGCTCCGCACGCCCAATGGAACGCGATCACGGACGAGGTGGTCGCGGTCGTCCAGGCCTTGCGCGCCGAGGGCCACGGCTGGAGCGACATCGCGATTTACGGTGAGTCTGCCGGGGGTGGACTGGCGGCGGGCGCAGTCCTCAAGATGCGCGACCAGGGCTTGGGCCTGCCGGCGGCGGTGGTGCTGTGGTCGCCTTGGGCGGACATCACCGACACCGGCGACACCTACACGACGCTGCAGGAGGCCGACCCGCTCCTGTATTACCCCGGGAATCTAAAGAACTGCGCGGACGCCTACGCGAGGCCGGCCGACCAGAAGCACCCGTACGTCTCCCCCGTCTATGCAGACTACGGCAAAGGCTTCTCACCCACGCTCATCCAGGTCGGGACGAAGGAGATTTTCCTGAGCAATGCGGTGCGACTGTATCAGGCGATGGATCAGGCCGGCATCCCGGTGAAACTGGATCCCTACGAAGGGATGTGGCACATCTTCCAGGTTTTCACCCACGACATCCCGGAGGCGAAGCTGGCGCGATCGAAAGTGCGCGCCTTCCTCGACCAGCATCTCGGAAAGTAGACGGGCTCATGAGAGGAGTAATCAGTAATCAGTGGGGCAGTAATCAGTTCCTGCACTTAGCGAACGCGCGTGGAGTGCAGGAGCACCCCACTGATTACTGGCTCCGGACTGATTACTGATTGATTACTTCCTCGCCGCCGGTCCGCGATCCGCGAGAATCGTCAGCGCGCCGATGATCCCGAGCAGCCCGCAGGCGATCCAGAGCACGTTCGGGTGCGCGACGTAGAGCCGCGTCCCGCCGAGCGGGCCGAAGATGCTGCTGAGGCTCCACGAGAGCGCGAGCACTCCCATGTAGCGTCCCCGCATCCGCTCCGGCGCCACGCGCGCCATGTACGCACTGCCAACCGGGGCGCAGGCCATTTCGCCGATGGTCAGGATCGTCATCGCCACGAAGAGCGACGCGAAATCGCGGCAGATGATGTTTATCGTCAGCCCGAAGCCGCTCAGCAAATAGCCGAACGCCATCGCGTGCCGCGGATGAAACCGCAGGATGAAGCCGGTGAGCGGCAACTCGGCGACGACCACGAGCAACCCGTTCCAGGCGAGCAGCAGCCCGTAGGCTTGCGTGTCGTGAAAGTGCAGGCCCAGGAAATCGAATCGCGCCCCCACCGCCAGCACGTGCAGCGGATAGTTGGTGCTGATCTGCATGCAGATCAATCCGAGGCAAAGCGAGCCGAGGAAGAGCGCGTGAAACGAGCGGTTCCGCGCCATGCTCGCCAGGGCTTCGGACCACGGCGCGTTTCCGCCTTTCGCCCGCTGGCCGTGCGGCAGGGCACTCCACGCGATGCAGCCGAAGAGCGCGGTCGTGAACGCATCGCCGGCGAAGAGCCAGAAAAATGAATGCTCCGCCAGAAACCCCGCGCAGGCCGAGCCGCCGGCGAAACCCGCATTGAGCGCCAGGCGCAGCGCCGAGTACGCCCGCAACCGCCGTTTCTCCGGCACGATGTCCGCAATCAGGGCACTGCTCGCGGGCTGATAAGTGGCGGCGCCGAGACCCGCGAAAAAGAGCGCGATCAGGATCGTCGGCACCGTGTGCGCGAAGTAGATCGACAGGTAAAACACGGCCCCCAGGAACGCGCCGAGGACGATCGTATTGCGCCGTCCGATGCGATCCGCCAGCCAGCCGCCGAGGGTATGGCCCGTGATTTGTCCCAAACCAAAACAGGCGATCGCCGTCCCGGCAAATGCCGGCGAATAGCCGCGCCGCGTGAGATAGATCGTAAGAAACGGCCAGACGAACGTCCCGAACCGGTTGATGAAAGTGCCGGCAAACAGCACCCAAAACGCCCGCGGCAGGGCGCGCAAATCCTCGAGCATCGGCGCAGGGCCGGCGCTGGCCGCCGCGAGGGCGGGAGGTGGAGGTGAAAGGAGCTCAGGCATGGAAGCGAAAAATGAAAGACGGGAAGGAAGAGGAAGGAGGAGGCCGGACGGGCGGGCGGAATCGCGCGCAAAAAGGGTCTGACCACGGCAGAACCCGACCGGATTCGAAGGCCACGAGGAAGGCGCGAAGGGCGCCGCCTCTCGCGCTAAGCGCGTTTAAGCAGCGACCACCACGCCACGCTAACGTGGCGGTAGATAAATCGGTTTCGCTGCATGCGTTACCTCTGCCATCGCCGGCCGCCCAATGGCAATGAAAATCTTACACGAACGGCCGACGCCAATGGCGCTGGACGTCTACTTTTTTGGCAGCGCTTCGGCGAGTGCCGTGGTGGCCCATCCGGCGGCGGAGACGGAGATGAACTGATCTTCACCGTGCGGGTAGCCGGACTCGTAATAGGCTTGGATCGGTGTGCTGCGGGTCGCCACGTGCCACGAGCCGTCGGCGAGTTGTGCGGAGAGCAGGTACCGCACACCGCGTGCGTAGGCCCCCTCGCTGGTCGCCACGCCGCCCGCTTGATGCAGGGCCGTGAGCGCGGTGCCGGTGGCGTAGGCGTCGCTCTCCATGCCGTCGAGTTGCGTCCAGCCGCCGTCGCTGCGTTGCGTCCGCAGCAAGTCTTCAGAAGCGCTGCGAATCTCCGCGGGAGGCGCACCGGCCACGGACAGAAGCCGCAGGCGGAAGGCGCGGTCTTCGGTGGTTTTCGCCACCGTCTTCAGCGCCCAATCGCGCACCTGCGAGACACGCCGTTCCACGCGCTCACCTTGCTCCGGACCAGAAAACTTCTTCAATCCGCGCACCGCGACGTAGCTCACCGTGAACAAACTCTCCTCACTCGGCGGGCGTATCGATTGCACCTTCCAGTGAGCGAACTCAGCCTGCCATTTCAACAGGTAGTCCGCAACGGCCGACGTGGTTGCGTCCGGCGGCCAGCCGCCATTCTCGAGTGTCCACAGCGCGTAGCCGGCGGTCAGAGCCTGTCCGCCCTGGCCTCTTCCCGCAAGATAGTTCGCCTGGCTCTTCTCCAGGAAACCGGCGGTGAACGCCAACTGCTGCTTCAGATTCTCCCCATCCACGGCGAACCCACGCTCTTTCGCGACCGTCAACGCCATCAGCGGCAGAGCCTGGTTGTGACAGGTAAAGCACTGCTTGCGCCTTTCCATGGAAGTCCGGGAGCTGTTCTCCAACAGCGGTAGCGACTTCGCCACTGCGGCCCGAATCGCTTCGTCGTCCGGCGTGCGGTCAGCAGCGCTCGCCAGGAGTAATGGAGCCGCGATGGCGAAAACTATCAGCAGGATCTTTGGCATGTTGAGATAAAACCGCGAGTCGTTGTAATGCAATGCTATCGGGCTACTACAGCGCGATTTCTTATTTTCTCGCGAAGCTTTCCCGTCTCTCGTTCCCAAAGTTAGCGAAGCGCTTTGGGAACGCGGCTGTCGCCGAAACTTCGTTTCCCTGGGCGTTCGACTTTGCGGTAGCGGGTGTAGCTACGGCCGCCGCTGCACGTTCGAGCGCATCGGGAAACAGAGTTTCGGCAGCCGCGGCGTTCCCAAAGCGCTTCGCTAACTTTGGGAACGAGGAGGAGAAAGAGGGTGAGTTGCCGTTCCCTCTGCGTTCTCTGCGCTCCTTGTGGTTCAAAGACTCCAGGGAGAACCGCAGAGATCACAAAGAACGCAAAGGGTTCCCATTCGTTTCAATTCGCGTCATTCGTTGGCCTTCTTTTCTTTCGTGTGTTTAGTGTGTTTCGTGGACGTTCCATCCCTGTATCTCCTATCCTGCCGATGCCCATCCTCGATCAATTCGACCTGCGGGGGAAACGCGCCTTGGTGACCGGCGGCAGCCGCGGGCTCGGTTTGGAGATGGCGCGCGCGCTGGCCGAAGCGGGAGCGGAAGTCGTTCTCTCCGCGAGCGACTCTGGGCGGCTCGAAGCCGCCGTGGAGGAGCTGCGGGCGGCCGGTCTCCTGGCCCGCGGCGCACTGGCTGACCTGGCCACCCCCGAAGCCGCCGAGCACTTTTGCCGCGAGGTGCTCGAAACGTTTCCGGCGATCGATATCCTCGTGAACAACGTGGGGGGCCGGCGCATCAACACGCCGACGGAAGACCTCGCGCTGGCGGACTGGCAGCGCATCGTGGACTTGAACCTCACGCAGCTCTTTGTCTGCACGAAGATGATCGGCGCCGCGATGATCCCACGGGGCTGGGGGCGCATCATCAACATCGCCTCCATCAACGCGCTCTGGCCGGGCAAAACGATGCGCGGGCGCTCGTATGAAACCGCCAAGGCGGCGGTCGTCATGTTCACCAAAGCGATCGCCGCCGATTGGGCGGCCCACGGCATTACGGCAAACTGCATCGCCCCAGGTCCCTTCCTCACCGATGCGAACCGGCGCTGGATTGGCGAAAGGCCGGAATTCGAGGCCGAGGTGGCCGCCTCCATCCCGATGGGACGCTGGGGCCATCCGAGCGAGATCGGCGCCCTCGCGGTCTATCTGGCCAGCGAGGCCAGCAGCTTCATGACTGGCAGCACCCTCGTGCTCGATGGCGGAAAATTGCTGTGGTGAGCGCCCATTTTGTTGGCGGCAGCGGAATCGGCCGGTGCAATCCGATGGAAGCCGCAAAACAATCCATCTTCTCGAATCGAAACTCCGCTGACAACATCCTCCCATGCCCATGTCCCCCCGTTTTCATTTTGCCCCATGGTCGTTCCTCCTCCTCTTCGCCACGATGCAGCTCGTGGCCGCGGACGAAAAGGAGAAGCCGGCGGAGCTCAATCTCGCCTGGCTCGCGGAGCACTACACCAAGTACGAGCACCGCATCCCGATGCGCGATGGGGTGCGGCTTTTCACGCGCGTCTTTGTGCCCAAGGACGACTCGAGCCCATGGCCGATTGTGCTCTCGCGCACGCCGTACGCCTTGAAGCCGTATGGCACCGACAACTTCATGGACCCCGCGGGTTCGTCGTTCGGCACGCTGGCGAAGGACAACTTCATCCTCGTGGCGCAGGATGTGCGCGGGCGGTACGGCTCGGAGGGCACCTTCATGCATGTGCGGCCGTTCCAGCCCAACAAGGGGCCGAAGGATTGCGATGAAAGCTCCGACACCTGGGACACCATCGACTGGCTGGTAAAAAACGTGCCGAATAACAACGGAAACGTCGGGATGTTCGGCATCTCGTACCCGGGTTTCTACACGGCGATGGGCATGATCGACAGCCATCCCGCGCTGAAGGCCGCGTCGCCGCAGGCGCCGATCACCGATTGGTTCATCGGCGACGATCTGCATCACAACGGCGCCTTCTTCCTCGCCCAGAATTTCGGCTTCATGTTCTGGTTTGCGCAGAAGCTGGAGGATCCGCTGCACGACACGCCGCAAAATTTCCGCTTTGGCACGCCCGATGGCTATGACTTCTACCTGCGCATGGGACCGCTCGCGAACTCGGAAAAGCAGTTGCTCAAGGGACGCGCTCCAGAGTGGACGGAGTTTCTCGCCCACCCAAATTACGACGACTATTGGAAAGCGCGAAACATTCGCCCCCATCTCAAAAACATCCACTGCGCCGTCATGACGGTGGGTGGCTGGTATGATGCCGAGGACCTCTTTGGACCGCTCGAGGTATATCGGAATACGGGGCAGATGAATCCCGGCATCACCAACATGCTGGTGATGGGCCCATGGTCGCACGGTGCCTGGGGCAAGGGTCCGGGCGACAAACTCGGCCAGATTAGCTTTCACGCCAAAACGGCCGAGTATTATCGCGAAAAGATCGAGTTGCCGTTCTTTCGCCACTTCCTCAAGGGCGACAAGAACTACACGCCTGCTGCGGCGCAGGTCTTTGTCACCGGCCTCGATCAATGGCGCCGCTTCGACGCCTGGCCGCCCAAGGAGGTCAAGGCGCGCACCCTTTATTTGCGCGCCGGAGGCGGGCTCGCGTTCGAGCCGGCCGCGGAGAAAGCCGAAGCCTTCGATGAATATGTGAGCGATCCCGCCAAGCCCGTTCCGTTCACCAACGATCCGTCCACCACCTATCCCAAAGCGTACCCCATCGAAGACCAACGCTTCGTCGCCTCGCGCACCGATGTGCTGGTGTATCAAACGGAGCCGCTGGAAGAGGACCTCACCTTCGCCGGTCCGCTGAAGGCCACGCTCCACGTTTCCACCACGGGCACCGATGCGGATTGGGTGGTGAAGCTGGTGGACGTGTATCCCGGCGATTACCCCAATCCCGACCCGAACCCCGCCGACGTCAAACTGGGGGGCTGCCAGCAGCTCGTGCGCGGCGACGTCTTCCGTGGCCGCTACCGCCACAGCTTTGAAAAACCGGAACCCTTCGAGCCGGGCCAGCCCGCCAGGATCGAGATGAACATGCCCGATGTCTGCCACTGCTTCCGCCGGGGCCATCGTATCATGGTGCAGGTGCAAAGTTCCTGGTTCCCGCTGGTCGATCGCAACCCCCAGACCTACGTGGATATCGCGACGGCCAAGGCGGAAGACTTTAAGAAGGCGACGCAGCGTGTCTATCGCAGCAGCGAGGCGGCTTCGTCGCTGACGGTGCAGGTGCTGGGTGCGGGAATGTAGCGCGCCCGACTTGAAAGATTGGAGTTTTCCCCCGGGGGCCATGGGACTTATGGTGGCGGGCTTCCTCCGGCTCGGCCGGGTGTCACCATCTCTCTCACTCCGACCCGCGCGCACTGCATTTCCAATCCCCATGAGGATTCTCGACCGTTACGTCATCCGCAATTTCGTGGAGCCCTTTCTGCTCTGCTTCTTTGGCTTTCTTTCGATCTGGCTCGTGTTCGATCTGTACGACAACGGGCCCGACTTTTTGGAATACCACGTGCCGCTGAAGCTGATCGGCCGCTTTTACCTGTCGCAACTGCCGGCGATCGCGCTGCTCTCGCTGCCGATCGGCCTGCTGCTGGCGCTCCTCTTTTCGCTCTCCAAGATGTCGCGGCACAACGAGATCATCTCGATGCTGACGGCCGGGCGCAGCCTCTGGCGCACGATCGTCCCGCTGGTGCTCATCGGCTGCGCCGCCACGGTGGGCGCCTTCGCGCTGGATAACGAATGGGCGCCGCACGCCGACGCGGCGAAGAAGCGGATGCTGGACGAGATGACGAAGGGGGAGCGGCGCGCGGCCGATCGGCAGGCGGTGGAGGGGCTGCTCTTTCGCGACCGCATGAACAACCGCACCTGGTACGTGCAAAAGATGCGGCCGAAGCCGAAGCAGGGCGCCATTCCGCCGCTGGAAGGGGTGCACGTGATCCAGCAGGATGAGAACGGCGTGATCGAAAGGAAGTGGTACGGCCAAAAGGCGATCTACGATGAGCAGACGCACAATTGGACGCTCTCGGACGGACAGATCGTCACCTTCAACAAGGAGGGCGACATCACCCGCACCGAGTCGTTCCCCGGCAAACAGATGGTGATCGAGGGATGGAGCGAGACGCCGCGGCGCATCGCCTCCTCGCAGTTCGAGGCGCAGAATCTCTCGATCGGCGAGCTGCGCGATTATCTTTTCTACAACGGGGACTTTCCCGCGGTGCAGCTCGCGCCGTACCGGACGTACCTGGCCGATCGGTTCGCGAATCCATGGACCTGTCTGGTGGTCGTCTTCCTCGCGGCGCCGCTCGGCATCGTCTATTCGCGGCGCGGCGTGCTCGCGGGCGTGGCCGGCTGTCTCACGCTGTTCTTCAATCTCTTCATGCTGCACTACCTGTTCCTCGCCTTCGGCAAGGGCGGACGGGTCAACCCGACGCTCGCGGCGTGGATCCCGAACGCGACGTTTTTCGTGATCGGGCTGGTGCTGCTCTACATGCGGTCGTCGAACCGCGAGATCCCGAAATTCACCTTCTGGAAATGACCGCCGAATGGACGATCCAAAGCCGGGCCGACCGGTGCGCCGCGACCGGCGCCGAGTTCGGCGACGGGGAGTACTTTTACACGCTGCTCTTTGACGAAAAGGCCGGCTTCCGCCGCGAAGACCTCAGCGAGGCGGCCTTCCAGGCGCGGCCCGCCGACGCGCCCGCGCCGTTTTCGTTTTGGAAATCGAAGTACGAAGTCGCGCCCCCGCCGGCTCCCGAGGCGCTCGGCAAGCAGACGGCGGAGGATCTCCTGCGCCGCTACCTGGCGGAGGACTCGCCCCAGTACGCGAACGTGCGGTACATCCTCGCGCTCATGCTGGAGCGCAAGCGGATCATCAAGGAGGTGGAGGTGCACACCTCGGAGAACGGCGAGATCATGCGCATCTACGAGTTCGCGAAAACCGGCGAGGTGCTCGTCATTCCCGATCCGCAACTGAAGCTGAACCAACTGGTGGAAGTGCAGAACGAGGTGGCGGGGATGTTGCAGTAGGGGCCAACGATGAATCGACCCACGGGATCTCTGCGGAACCGGCGGCTCGGGGCCCGGCGCGCCTGGCTGGTGCTCGTGATCGTGGCGGCCTGTTTTCCGGCGTTGGCCGGCCGCGCGCTGGAAGAGGCGGTGCCGCTGGAGAAAGGGCTGAACGACCGGGTGGTGCAACTGCTGCAACTGCACCGCTACCAGGAAGCGAAGGAGACGGCGAAAAAGGCGGTGGCGACGTTTTCGTCGACCTTCGGGAAACGACACGCGGGCACGGCGACGAGCCTGCGGAATCTGGCGCTCTGCCACGCGCAACTGCGGGAGTACGCGGAGGCGGAGCCGCTGTTCCTGGAGGTCATCGAGATCCGCGAGCAGATCTATGGGCCCAAGGATGTGCACACGCTGGAGACCCTCGGCGAGCTCGCGGATCTCTATGAGAAAGCCGGCGCCTATGCGAAGGCGGAGCTCGTCTTGAAGCGCGTGCTCGCGGTGCAGGACCTGTGGGGACCGAAGAACGTGATGCGGGCGCGGACCTTGGAGCGGCTCGGCGTGGTTTACACGGGTCTGGGGCGATTTGAAGAAGCGGAGGCGCTGCTGAAGCAGGTGCGGGAGACCAATGAGGCGGCCTTTGGCGAAAAGTTCATCGGCAATGCCCGGTGCATCGAGGATCAGGCGCGGCTGAAGCAGGCGATGGAGAAATATGTCGAGGCGGAGCTGCTGTTTCAGCGGGCGCTGGGCATGATCGAAAAGGCGCGCGGGCCGGCGCATCCGGAGACGGGGATATGTCTCAACAACCTCGGGACGCTCTACTCGGCGATGGGGGAATACGAAAAGGCGCAGCCGCTGTACGAGCGGGCGATCGCCAACCTGACCAAGGCCTACGGGCCGCAGGATCCGGATGCGGAGATCTGCCGGCAAAACCTGGCGAATGCCAAGGCGGCGGCCGGCCGGTCCCCACGGCCGAAGAGCCAGGCGGCGATCACGATTTGACCCCTGGCCGGGGTTGCGGCCCGGCCAGAAAGCTCCAAGGGCCTTCTGTTTGCGCCCGCAGTTGCTCCGCGCCCCCCTTTCGTCGAACCTCTCTCAACCCGTGAACATTTCCACCTTGTACGAGAAGCTCGAAAAGCTCGCCGACCGCCCACGGCCGCGTGCAGGTCCACGCAAGCTGGACGGGCAAATGGGCCACCGCGCTCCAAATGGCCGCCATCATCATCGTCGGCCTGCAGCTCAACTTTTTCACGAAGGATTTCACCCTCTTCGGCCGCACGTTCGAGCAACTCCACTCGCGCGGGCACGGGGACGGAGGGTTCACGGAGGGGACGGGGAAGAAGGACAAGTAACGAGCTTCCCGCGGCCAGTCGCCTTCCCCTACGCGGCAGCGATTTCGACCCGCCGCGATGCCTCATGGATGCCGTTGGGAAGATGCACATCCCATTCGCGTTCGCGTCCGTCGATCGACAACCAAATCCGCGCGTGGCACGGCGGACAGGCGACCGGCTTCTGCAGAAGGAGAAAATCGGGCCCCATTTGCCCAATCGAGAGCACCAAATCCCCGACTCGCAAATGCATCTTCACCTCTGCGGAGTGGCGGGATTGAATAGGGTTTTCGATCATGGATGAAGAGAAGCTGGAAAAAGCGCACCGCTACGCTGCACGCAGCGGTCGCACC
Source organism: Chthoniobacteraceae bacterium (assembly GCA_035997375.1). Taxonomy (GTDB): domain Bacteria; phylum Verrucomicrobiota; class Verrucomicrobiia; order Chthoniobacterales; family Chthoniobacteraceae; genus DASYIS01. Next base: position 5,798 of record DASYIS010000121.1, on the reverse strand, counting down.
GTGCTCGATGATAACCTCGGCTGCGGCATCCACGGCACCGTAGCGCTGATCGGTTCACCTGTCCAACCGGTAAACTCCGTGCTCAAGCTCCATTTTGGAGAGGACGCCTACCAACGAGAACTCGATGTCTACCGGCATCTCCAGAGCCTGAAAATGGAAACCATCTGCGGGTGCGAGATTCCCCAACTGCTCGGTTACGACGATGACGAACTGGCGCTTGAGATGACAGTGGTCAAACCACCCTACGTCCTCGATTTCGGGCAAGCTTACCTCTACTGGCAACCTGAATTTCCCGACGATGTCTGGGAGGCAACGTACGAGAAATGGCGTGAGGTGTTCGGTGATGACTGGGGAAAGGCCTCGGCCATTCTCGACGCATTCGAAGCCATCGACGTGTACATGCTTGATCCCACGCCAAGCAACTTCCGCTTCCGCTGAAGCCCTTTCCACGCCCGCAGTTGCTCCGCGCCCCCTTTTCGTCGAACCTCTCTCAACCCGTGAACATCTCCACCTTGTACGAGAAGCTCGAAAAGCTCGCCGACCGCCTGCCTTCGCAGCTCCAGCATCCCCTCCTGCGCGAGATTCGCCCGATCCGCATGCTCTTCCTGCAACAGCGCGCGCCGCGGATTTTGCTGTTGGGCGATCGCGCGGGCAGCCGCTCGGAGCTGGTCAATTCGCTCTTCGGCCGGCCGGTCGCGGAGGCCGGCGAAGACTATTTGCAGGACCGCACCTGGCAGCTCTTCGCCTCCTCGCGCGGGAAGCTGCGCATGCTCGACGGCCGCCGGCCCGTGGCGGCCTCCCTGGTGCGGCGCGCGCTGGCGGCGGAGCCGGCGGACCTTTGTCTCTACCTGCACGCCGGCGCGCCGGCGACCGAGGACTTGCAGCGGATGCACGAGGTGCTCGACGGCGCCGCTCCGATCCCCGTCTTCGGCGTAACGACCGGGCTGGCGAGCGCGGAGGCGGAGAGCAGCCGGCACGAGCTGCACGCGACGCTGGAGCGCGGCGCGGGGAAACAGTTCGCGGGCCACGTGGCCGGCGTGTTCGTCCCGACGCTCGGCAAGCAGGAGGTGCATAAGTTCGCCGCCGCCATGGCGGCGGAGCTGCCGCCCGAGGCCAAGCTCGAAATGGCGCGCCTCTCCGGCGTCCGCGAGCTGCAGCTCGAAATCGCCGGGGCGCTGGTGAAATCGACCGCGGCCATCTGCGGCGCGGTCGGCGCGCAGCCGATCCCGCTCGCGGATTTCCCCATCCTCACCGCACTCCAAGGCTTCATGGTCGCGGGCATCATGCACATCTCCGGACGCGAGCGAAGCGCGAAACTGGCTGCGGAATGGATGGGCGCGCTGGGCGCGAACATCGGGCTCGGGCTCGTGCTGCGCGAGGGTTCGCGCGCGGCGCTGAAGTTCGTGCCGATCTGGGGCGATCTCGTCTCCGGCGGCATCGCGGCGGCAGGGACGTACGCGGTCGGCAAGGCGGCCATCGCGTACTTCATCGAGGGCGTGTCGCTGCCCGATGCGCGGCGGTTGTTTCGCCGGCGAAAGAAGGCGCCGAAACAGCTCAAGTGAAGCTCTCGCAAATCACGAGCACGCTGAGCGAGCTCGCCATCCAGCCGACGCGCAGCCTCGGCCAAAACTTCCTCCACGACCAGAATCTCGCCGAGTGGATCGTCGAGACGCTCGGCATCCAGGAAGGCGAGCCGTGGCTGGAGATCGGCCCCGGACTCGGCGCGCTGACCGAAGTGGCGCAGCGGCGCTCGCCGCGCGGGACGCTGATTGAAAAGGACGACCGCATCATCGAATACCTGCGCGAGCGTTTCCCCGGACTCCAGGTGATCCACGGCGACGCGGCGCGGTTCGACGTGCGCGACCTTTTCGCGCAAGGGCCGCTCAAGGTGCTCGGCAATCTGCCGTACTACATCTCCAGCCAGATCCTGTTCAATTTCACGCGTGAGCCGACGCCGGTCTCGGCGATGATCTTCACCCTCCAGCGCGAGCTCGCGGAGCGCCTCGCCGCCGCGCCGAGCTCGAAGGAATATGGCGGGCCGACGCTGCTCATCGGCCGGCGCTGGCACGTCAAATATCTCCGCACCCTGCCGGCCTCCGTCTTCACCCCGGTGCCGCAAGTCGAGTCGGCCGTCGTCCTCCTGACGCCCCGCACCGACGCGCCCGCGTGCGACGGCGCGCGCTTCGACCGCCTGGTGAAGCTCGGGTTCTCCCAGCGCCGCAAGCAGCTCCGCAAGATGCTCGCGGGCGAAATCGAAGACTGGGCCGGCGCGACCGCGCACCTCGGCGTGCCGGCAACGGTCCGCGCGGAGGAGCTCGACCTCGCGCAATGGATCGCGCTCACGAACTACCCGGAGCCCGCGGGCGGCGCGCTCCCCGGCCTCGCGCAGGATGTCCATGGCGAGCGCTTCGACGTGGTCGACGAGCAGGACCGCGTGATCGGCCAGGCCTCCCGCCACGAGGTCCACACGCGCCAACTGCTCCATCGCGCGGTGCATATTTTCATCTTCAACCGCGCCGGCGAGCTCTTCCTGCAGCGCCGCTCGCGGTGGAAAGACGTCCACCCGCTGCGCTGGGACTCGAGCGCGGCCGGGCACCTGAACGCGGGCGACGACTACGATGAAACCGCGGGCCGCGAGCTGACGGAGGAACTGGGCGTCACCGCGCCGCTCACGCAGATCGGCGCGGTGCCGGCGTGTGCGGGGACCGGGTGGGAATTCGTGCGGCTCTACCGCGGCGAGCACGAAGGCCCCTTCCGCCTGCCGCCGGCCGAGATCGAGTGCGGCGAGTGGTTCACCGCCGAGCAACTCCGCCGCTGGATCGCCGCGCGGCCGGAGGACTTTGCGACGGGGTTCCTGGAGTGCTGGCGCTTACGGGCGCAGTGAAGCGGACCGCCGCCGCTTATTCCGAAAAGCCGGCACCCGCACGGCCAGCAGATTGCGCGGCGGAAAGGCAGGGATTTCGCGCAATCGCCGGCGCTTTCCGCTTCGCAAATGACCCGGAACCGGCTAACCTCGCGTTCGGAGGTAATGAGCATGCCGAAGCCATGAGTGACAGCCACAAGAATTCGCCCCGCCGAGCGTTCGTGTCCCACAGCACCCTCGACGACAAGTATGTCGCCGAATTGGAAGCGTTTCTCCGCGCTCTCGGAGTCGATGATGTCTTCAACGATGACAGCTCGATCAAACCGGATGAACAATTCTGGCCGGCCATCGAAAAAGGCATCGCGGATCGTGACACCTTGGTGGTCGTCATCACCGCGGCTTCGATGGATTCGGAATGGGTGAGACGCGAGGTCGAATACGCGCGCGGCCTGTCGAAGAACATCATCCCGCTTCGGATCGAAGACTGTTCGATTCCCTCCTACTTTGACGGCCACCGCATCATCGAGTTTCGCGTGTCCGTCCGCATGGAACGCCGATGCGACATCAGCCGCATCCTCACCTACGCGCCGGCCGAGCTCATCGGACGTGAGACAGAGACGGCGTTGCTCGCCGACTCCTGGCGACGAGTGCTCCGCAACGAGAGAAGCCGCCCCCACGTCCTGACCTTCGTCGCCCTCGGTGGCGAAGGGAAAACCTCGCTCGTCGCGAACTGGGCGGCCGCGCTGGCGCATCAGGACTGGCCCGGCTGCGACGCGGCGTTTGCGTGGAGCTTCTACAGCCAGGGCACCCGCGAGCAGATGGCCGCTTCCTCCGATCTCTTCCTCAAAGAAGCCCTCACCTTCTTCGGCGACGCCGCCGACAAAGAATTCGCCGCCGGTCCCGCCGGAGCGTACGAGAAAGGCCAGCGCCTCGCCCGCATCGTCGGTCGGCGGCGCAGCCTACTCATCCTCGACGGCCTTGAGCCCCTGCAATACGCACCCACCTCGCCGACGCCGGGTCAAGCCAAGGACCAAGGCATCGCCGCGCTGCTCAAAGGCTTGGCCGGCGACAACCGGGGCCTGTGCGTGGTCACCACCCGGTATTCGCTCCCGGACCTGCGGGCGTTCTGGCAGAACACCGCGCCGGAGGTATCGCTGCTGCGCCTCTCCCGCGCCGCCGGCGTGCATCTGCTCCAGTCTTTCGACGTGAAGGGCAGCCTGCTGCGCAACATTCCATTCGACAGCGCCCGCGAGCAGTTGAACGAGTTCGAAAAACTGGTCGAAGACGTGCAAGGCCACGCGCTCACCTTGAACCTGCTCGGCACCTACCTGCGCGACGCCCACGCCGGCGACATCCGCAAAGGCGACCTCGTGAACCTGGAGGAAGCCGACACCGAGGAGCAAGGCGGCCACGCCTTTCGCGTGATGGAAGCCTACGAACGCGAGTTCGAGCGTGAAGGAGATAAAGGCCAGCGCGCCCTCGCCGTTCTCCGTCTGCTCGGCCTGTTCGACCGGCCGATCACGTCCGACTGCATCGGCGCGCTGCTCCAAGCCCCCGCCGTTCCGGGACTCACCGAGCCACTGGCCGGTTTGACTGAAGCGCAACGAAACCTGGCGTTGAAGCGGTTAGAGGACGCACGGTTGCTCGCGGTGAACCGCGACGCGTCCGGCGTGCTCGTGTCGCTCGATGCGCATCCGTTGCTGCGGGAATACTTCGCGCGAGAACTGCTCGCGCACCAACCTAACGCTTGGAGAGAAGCGCACCGCCGAATTTACAAACATCTCTGTGCGAATACGAGAGAAGGTGACAAACCCACGCTCGAAGACCTCCAACCGCTCTACCAAGCCGTGGCTCACGGCTGCCAAGCGGGGTTGCTTGAAGAAGCGCGTGCAACGGTGTTCAGGGACCGCATCATGAGGGACAACGATGCCTACTCAGTTAGAAAGCTCGGCGCGTATGGAAGCAATTTGGGAGCGTTAGCGTGCTTTTTTGAGAGCCCATGGACCCGCGTATCCATTGGATTCTCCCAAGCTGCCCGCGGCTGGATACTCGGCGAAGCTGCCAGCTCTTTGCAAGCGGTCGGACGGCTGAATGAGGCTTTTCAACCGCTCCGGCTCGGGGTGGAGGTGGCGCGCGACACAGCCGTGGGCGCTAGAACCGACAGTTTTCGGTCGCATCAATGGAAGGAAGCGGCGGTCCTCATGGGAAACCTGAGCGAACTCGAACTCTCGGCGGGCGAAATGACGCAGTCGCTGTCGGACGCTCAGCAGTCGGAAGTCTACGCCAACCATAGCGGCGAAGCGCATTGGATAACGGTGGCACGCGCGTACCAGGCTACTACCCTTCACCAAATGGGTCGTCCGTCCGAGGCTGAGGCGTTTTTTCGAAGCGCCGAGTCGTGGCAAGCAGACACTCAACCCAGCTACAAGTTGCTGTATGCGACGCTGGGATTCCGCTACTGTGAGTTTCTCCTCGCTTTTGCCCATCGAACGTCGTGGCAACTTACGATCACTCCGGCTTTGGTTGCCCATGATGAAGTAGCACTGGAAGCTTGCCACGCAGTTTACCAACGCGCGGAGCAGACTCTTAGAGAGTCACGGGAATGGGGGGGAGCCGCGCTTTTAGACATTGCGCTTGATCAACTTACCCTTTCTCGCGTCGCATTGTTCCAGTTGATCCAGAAGAGACTGTCACTCGACTCGTGCGGCAATTCCGTTTCGGAGGCCATGCAAAACCTCCGGCGTACGGGGGAAGTAGAGTTTGTCGTGGCTGGCCTTCTGACCCGCGCTTGGGTGCGTTTTCTCACCGGCGCACGTACCGGCCTCGAGAGCGCGCAAGCCGACCTCGATGAAGCTTGGGAAGCCGCCGAGCGCGGGCCGATGCGGCTGCACATGGCCGACATCCACCTCCACCGCGCCCGGCTCTTCTTCCGCGA
>DASYIS010000120.1:0-14679 GCA_035997375.1 Chthoniobacteraceae bacterium | reverse complement strand
AAGCCCCCCGCACGCAGCAGGCTGCGACTGCCGCCAAAGCGGCAGCAGGCTGCCGCAGTCCAAAGCCTTCGGCGCCGGCACTCACCGCTTAATCCCAATCACATAATTTCGTGGATGCTCTAGACACTCACCGCCTCAACCTGACTCGCCGCGCGCTCTTCGGCCACGCCGCCGCCGGCGTCGGCGCGGCCGCACTGAGCGCGTTGCTCGCGCGCGATGGCCTGGCGCTTGCGCCCGACCCCACGGCGCCGCCACTTCCGCACTTCGCGCCGAAAGCCAAGCGCGTCATCTACCTTCTCCAAAACGGCGCACCTTCGCACGTCGATCTGTACGACTACAAACCGGGGCTCAAGGAGTGGCACGGCAAGCAGATCCCGGATTCCGTAGCGGCGGGCAAACGCTTTAGCACGATGACCGGCGGGCAGACTGCGCGGCCGGTCCTGAGCGAGATCACGAAGTTCGAGAAGTACGGGCAAAGCGGCGCGACGGTGTGCGATTTTCTCCCGCAGATCGCCTCGGTCGCGGACGATCTCTGCTTCATCAAGTCGATGCATACGGAGGCGGTGAATCACGCGCCGGCCATCACGTTTTTCACCACCGGTTCCGAGACGGCCGGACGGCCGAGCTTGGGCGCGTGGCTCTCGTACGGCATCGGCAGCGAGTCGAATGATCTGCCGTCGTTCGTCGTGATGACCTCGCGCGACAAGGAAGCCTCGTGCGGGCAAATCTTCTATGATTTCTACTGGGGCAGCGGCTTTCTGCCTTCGAAATATCAGGGGGTCAAGTTTCGCGGCAGCGGCGACCCAGTGCTCTATCTCAGCAACCCCGCCGGCATGAGCCGCGAAGTGCGCCGCGGTCTGCTCGACGACCTGGGCACGCTGAACGACATCGCGCTGCACGAGGCGGGCGACCCCGAGATCGCCACGCGCATTGCCCAATACGAAATGGCGTATCGCATGCAGATGAGCGTGCCGGAGCTCACCGATTTTTCGAAGGAGCCCAAGCACGTTCTCGACATGTACGGGCCCGATGTCCATCGCCAGGGGAGCTTTGCATATAACTGCCTCATGGCGCGCCGGCTCGCCGAGCGCGGCGTGCGCTTTACGCAACTGATGCACGCCGGCTGGGATCAGCATCGCAATCTCAATACGCAACTCAAGATCCAGTGCACCGACATCGACGCGCCGAGCGCCGCGCTCGTCCGCGACCTCAAGCAGCGCGGCTTGCTCGACGACACGCTCGTCATCTGGGGCGGCGAATTCGGCCGCACCCCGTTCTTGCAAGGCAAGATCGAGGAGACGAAATCGTGGGGCCGCGACCATCACCCCTACGCCTTCACGCTCTGGATGGCCGGCGGCGGCGTGAAGCCCGGCTTCACCCACGGCGCGAGCGACGAGTTCGGCTTCAACGCGGTCGTCGACCCGGTGCACGTCCACGATTTCCAGGCCACCGTATTGCACTTGTTAGGCATCGACCACGAGCGGTTTACTTACCGTTTTCAAGGCCGGCAATATCGGCTGACCGATGTGGCGGGCAAGGTGGTGAAGCCAGTACTGGCGTGATTGCCGGCCGCCGCGAAGCGGCCCCAAAAACCTGTGTAGAGCGCGGCTCTCTGTGAGCCTAAGCGAACTGGTGCCGCCTCCAATTTCTTGCGTGTGTCCAGCGCGAGCAGGGACCAGACGGCGACGAAGCTTCTTATCTTGGGCGTCTCGAGCGCGACCAACGCTCAAGGAATTGGAGGCGGCACCTGTTCGCCTATGCTCACAGAGAGCCGCGCTCTACACCAGACGGGCGCTTCGCGCAGCCATCGTCGTCCTTCTGCTTTGACGAAGCTCCGCAGCGGTTGCACTATACCGCTGTGAAACCGGCCCCTTACCTCCAGGTGGCCGCCTTGGTCACCTCTCTGACTCTCGGCGGAAGTTACGTCCTCTATCGTGGCGGCGTACTGACGCTTCCCCGGCCCGGCCCGGCCGACGCCGGGATTGCCTCGGCGGAGAAAGACGAGCGCACCGTGCCGGCGATGATGGCCGGCTCGAAATCCGGGATACTGTCGTTCACGACGGTTTCCGGTCCACTCACGCCTGAGCAGTTGGAGCCTCCTCGGATTTCAGTTCAACCGGACTTGGTTCCCCGTAAACTGCAACTCGCCCTTGATCCACAGGCCGCCGGCGTCGTCCCCATCAGCCTGGTACCCACGACGCCCCCGATGATGGGGAGTTCCAAGTTCGCAGTCGTTGATTTTTCCGCGCCACAGGCCGTTGCTTCACCGGCCCAACAGCCGAAACCTGCTGTTCGCGCCCCCCAAGCCGCCGCTCCGCCAGCGGTGCCGCAATCCACGACACAACTCGTCAGTGAACCGCCAGCGAAACCATCGACGCCGGCGGCAGCACCGGCGCCCGCCCAGCGGCTGATGCTGTCAGGCTCCAAGTCTGGAGGCATTTCTTTCGCCACGCCGCCGTCGATCACCTTCCCGCCGCAGCAGCCGAGGCGCGTCACGCTCGGTCAACCGACTTCAGCCCCTTCGGCCGCGCAGCCGCCTGCGCAGCCACAAACCGCGCCGGCCGCCCGACGATAACTCTGCACAAGCCATGGCCTTCGCCACGCTCGTCCTCACCACCGGCTTGAGTTTTCTCTTCCTCGCGCTGGTCTTCCGCCCGCTCGAGACCGCCTTCCCCGCCCGCCCGGGCCAGCGCTTCCTGCGCCCGGAATTCTGGACCGATGTCCTCTTCTTTTGCGGCCAGTATCTCCTCTGGAACGGCCTCGTCTTCTGGCTCCTCAACCGTGGCGGCAGCCGGCTCACCGGTTGCCTGCCCGCGGGCTTCCGGGCCGGCGTAGCCGGCCAGTCGTGGTGGTTGCAAACACTCGAGGTCGTTTTCCTCAGCGATTTCCTGGTCTACTGGGGCCATCGCTTGCAGCACCGCGTTCCCCTCCTCTGGCGGTTCCATTCCATCCATCACAGCGCCGAGCATCTCGACTGGCTGGCCGCGCATCGCGAGCATCCGCTCGACACCGTCTACACGGTGGGGCTCATCAATCTCCCTGCGTTTCTCCTTGGCTTCCCCCTCGAAACGCTCGCCGGCCTCATCGCGTTTCGCGGCCTCTGGGCCATCTACATTCACTCGAATGTCCGCCTCCCCCTCGGCCCGTTGCGCATGCTCATCGGCGCGCCCGAACTGCACCACTGGCACCACGACCGCGCGCGCGACGCCGGCAACTACGCCAACATCTCACCGCTGATGGACCTCCTCTTCGGCACGTACCGCTGCCCCAATCACGAGCCGGCGCGGTTCGGAATCCACGAGCCGATCACGCGCGGATATTTTGGGCAAATGCTGCATCCCTTCCGGCGGCGGCGGGCCGCGGTCCCGCGAGTGGAGCCGGAGCGAGAGCGGGTCGCGTGTGCGAGTCATCAGTAATACCGATCACTCCCCTCCTCTCGTGGACCAGTCTCTCTCGGCACACAAGATCGGTTTCGTCGGGCTCGGCAACATGGGCCGCGCGATGGCGCGGCATTTGCACGAGGCCGGCGCGCAGGTGACGGTGTGGAATCGCAGCGACGCGCCGGCGGAAGCCGCGGTGGCGCTCGGCCTGCGGCGCGCGGCGACACTGCCGGAGCTCGCGCGCGAAATCGGCGACGGGGTGATTTGCGTGAACCTCACCACGACCGACGTGGTGGAGAAGTTGGTCTTCGGCGAAGGCGGGCTCGTTGAAGGAATGAGCGCCGGCGCGCTGGTCATCGATTTCGGAACGACCGGCGTGCCGGAGACGAAGGCCTTCGCCCAGCGCGTCGCGTGGGTCGACGCGCCCGTCTCGGGCGGCCAGGTCGGCGCGGAGAAGGGCGACCTCACGATCATGGCCGGCGGCACGGACGCGAACTTCGCGCGGGCATTGCCGATTCTCCAGGCCGTGGGCCGGCGCATCACGCATCTTGGCCCGGCCGGGTCGGGCCAGGTGACGAAGCTCGCGAACCAGCTCATCGTCGCGCAGACCATCGACGCCGTCGCCCAGGCGTTGCGGCTCGCGGAGCTCGCAGGGCTCGACGCGGCGCGCGTGCGCGAGGCGTTACTCGGCGGGTTTGCGGAGAGTCGCATCCTCCAGTTGCACGGCGACCGCATGGTGCGCCGCGAGTTCGCCCCCGGCGGACGCGCTGCACTGCAGCTCAAGGACGTGCGCCTGATCTGCGAGCTCGCGGAGTCGCTGGGCTTCCACTCCCCCACCCTCGCCAACTGTCGCGCGCAGTGGGAGAAATTCGTGCACGAGGAGGGGCACGGCGAGGTGGACCACTCGGGGCTGTTTCTGCTTTACGAAAAGCCGTGAGCGCGGTGAGCCGTCGCCCACGCTCGCTCATCCTTCGCATTATTCCCATTCCTCCCATGTCCAACTTCCTGCGCTTCTCTGCTCGCTGCTTCGCATGCCTGGCTTTGCTCGCGTGCGGCGCAGCGGGCGCCGGGGAGCCGGCCTTCACCGACATCACCAAGGAGTCGGGCGTGGAGCAAGTGGTGGCCGACCGTTATGCGAAGGTGCCGAAATGGTGGCTGAGCGGGATGGATCTCGTCGACCTGACCGGCAGCGGACACCTGGATTTGGTGCTGGGAGGACACGGCCAGCAAGGCGTGATCGCGCTCAACGACGGGAAGGGGCATTTCACCACGGCGGACGCTCCTGGCCTTTCCCTCACCGAGATTCACGTCGCCTGCGATGTGACCGGAAGCCGCCGACTGGACTTGCAGCTCACGCACTCGGATGGCGGAGGCCGGTGGTTCTTCAATGAATCGAAAGCCGGCGCGCTGAGTTTCAATCCCGCGACACCGATCCCTGGGCAGGCGCGCGAGAATGCGATGATCGATCTCGACCGCGACGGGTTCGTCGATTGGATTCACGAGCAGGGCGACGGATTGCAGGTGGAGTTTGGCGATGGCCACGGCAGCTTTCCGCGCCACGACCGGATCCCCGGCTTGAAGGAGACTTCGGCCATCCCGATCGACCTGAATGGCGACGGCTGGATCGATTTGGTGCTGAAACAATGCGGGTATCACGCCGAGAAGACCGGGATGTGCCGCATCCTGCTCAATGACGGCACGGGGAAGTCTTCCAACGCGACGGAGGCGTGTGGACTGATCGAGGAAGGCCTGGTGATTCAGGGCGTGGGCGACGTGAACCAGGACGGATCGCCGGACCTGATCTGCCTCGATCATGGCAAGACGGTGGAGATTTACCTCAACGACGGAAAGGGGCACTTCACGCGGCTGCCGGACGCCGTGTCCGGCCTGCAGCCGGCGCGCCGGCCCACCTATGCGAACTGGGGAATCGCGGTGGTTACGGATTTCGACAACGACGGCGTGGCCGACATCCTGATGAACGGCCGCAATTTTCTCTACGTCCTGCGCGGCACGGGCGGCGGCCGGTTCGCCTACGTCAATCGCGAGTGGGGCATCGAGGACGCGTCGTGGTCGGCGGTGGATGAGGGGCTGTGCTTTGGGGACATCGACGGCGATGGCGACCTGGATATCGTCGGCAGCAAGGGCTCGGAGAACCGCAAGTCCGTCGCGGTTTATCGGAACGATCTGCCCGCGCAGCACTGGCTGAACGTGCGGGCCATTGGCGCGCCCGGCAACCGTTGCGCGGCCGGCGCGAAAATCCGCGTGCTGGAGCCGGGCACCGGCAAGCTGCTCTGGTTCGAGCAAGTGGTGATCGCCGGCCGCCAAAGTGCGCACAGCTACTACGCGACGCCGGAGACGGAGCGGCATTTCGGCCTTGGCGCACGGACGAGCGTGGATGTGGCGGTGGAGTTTTATCCCTCGGGCAAGGTCGTGAAGAAAGGCGCGGTGGCGACGAATGGGACGGTGGAGGTCGAGGAAAGCGGCCCCGCCGGCAGCTAACCACTCGCCAGGCGGCGCTGGATGAGTCTCTTCAGGGCAATCGCCAAGCCACAGACGATGAAGCCCAGCGCGCAGGTCACGATGACGGGGGCGCTTCTTGCGAGGAAGGTTTCCTGGCGTCCACGCCGTTGCATCAAGGTCGCCTGGAGGAGTTGCAACTCGGCGGTGCTCGCGAGCGGCGCAACATTGGCGAGGCCGTCGAGATAGTGGCCGGCCAGCCGATAAATCTCCACGGCGCCGCCGATTCCCAAAGGTTCTTGCGCGACGAGTTGCCCCAGGACGAGGAGGAGATCGCCGACGATCGCATCGGGCGGCGCAACGAATTGCAGCCGCTCGTGCAATTGATAGAGCAGCGCGGCCTTTACCTGATCGGCCGACAGCGGCTCGCCGCGATTACCCGTCACGGAAAGCTCGACGGCCCCGGCTTCCTCCCGAACCCCGAGAACGGAGTGCGATCCCAGCCACTGCACATCCGCAGCCAGCGCCAGTTTCGCTTCGAGGATGCGGACATGCAGCCACTCGGTACCGCCATGAGAGGTTGGGTCGCGCTCGATGCCGCGGCGGATCCATTCGAGTGCCTTTTGATCGTCGCCAGCCAACTCATACGCGGTGCCGAGATTCGACGCGGTCCGATACAAACCGGGCTTCTCCACCTCGATTTCCTCCAGCAGCCTCACGCTTTCCGTGGCCTCACCCGTGTGCGCGAGGGTTGTCGCCAGGTCGTTCTTCACCGTGTAATCGCCGCCCGCCGCGAGGAGCTTCCGCAGGCGGTCGCGGCGCACCGGCCACGCCTCCGTTTCGTGATGCTCCCCAAGTTGCGTCATCAACGCGTGTGAGCGCACGAGCGCCGCGCTGTTCGGGTTATAATCATTCATGCACGCCCACGCCGGCGTGGTGTGGCAGGCCGCGAAACACAACACCGCGAGGAGGGAGCGCTTCATGGCTTGAGACTAAAGGCTGACCGGCGCCAGTTCAAGCAGGCACGACTTGGCTCCGCCGCTATTGTTTCGCCTTCAGGAACTCTCCAATCTCTTTCACCGCATCGAGGGCCTTCGGGAGGAGGCGCGCGTTGGAGAGGAAGCCATGCATCTGGCCGGGATAGCGCTGCATCGAGGTCGGCACGCCCTCCTGCTCGAGCCGGGCGGCGTAGGCGGAGCCCTCGGCGGCGAGCGGGTCGAAACCGGCTTGCACGATGAGCGTCGGCGGGAGGCCCTGGAGGCTGGGCGCGAGCAGCGGAGAGGCGCGCCGGTCTTTGCGCAGAGCGGCGTCCGGCACGTAATGGTCGATGAACATCCGCATCGAGTCGTCCGTCAGGATGAGGTTCTTCGTGAATCGGCCGTAGTAGTTGCCGCTCATCGAAAGATCGACCGCGGGATAGATGAGGATCTGGGCCTTGAGCTTCACACCTTCGTCGCGGAGCGAGAGGGCCACGCCGGCCGCGAGGTTTCCGCCGGCGCTGTCGCCACCGACCGAGAGGCGGGCGGGATCGATCTTGAGCAGCGCGCTGTTCGCCGCGATCCAGTGGACGGCTGCGAGCGCGTCGTCGAACGCGGCGGGAAAGACGTGCTCCGGCGCCAGGCGGTAATCGACTGCCACCACGACGCAGGCCGCGGCATTCGCGATCGAGCGGCAATGCCAGTCGTGGGTGTCGAGGTCGCCCAGCATCCAGCCGCCGCCGTGGAAAAAGACGAGGACGGGCGGCGCCGCGAGGTCCGCCGTGGCGGCCCCGCGAAACATGCGGAGTGGGATCGCGCCCCGCGGTCCCTTCGCCTCGTATTCTTTCACGCGGTCCACTTGGGGAAGCGCCGGCTGGTTGGTCAGGCGCGCACGCCGGTAATTTTCGCGCAGGACTTCCGGCGGCGGTGTCACGGCCGGCGGTGTGGGGCGCTGCTTGAGGAACGCCACGGAGTCCTCGTCGAGTTGTGCAGGATCCGCCGGCGGAGGCGGCGTTTGGGCCAGGAAATAGGTGGGAATCATGGAGAAGAGCAGAGCCACGGCAGCGGCCCGCAGGGGGAGGGTGAACGGGGAGGATGTTTTCATTTCAGACGGTCAGGTCGGCCTTTTCATTTGGCCAACCTCAGAGTATCAGTCGTCCATGACTTGGGAGCAAATTTGCAAGGACAAGCGCTTCGAGGATGCGCCGTACAAGATCGAATCGAACGCGCAAGGACAGATCATCATGAGTCCAACATGGAATTACCACGGATCGCATTCGAACCGAATCGCGCGACTTCTCGAGAAACTTCTGCCAAAAGGAAACGTGGTGATCGAGTGTGCCGTGGAGACGGCAGATGGAATAAAGGAGGCGGACGTCGCCTGGCTCTCACCAAAACGCTGGGCGGAGGTGGCGGAGGACAGTAGTTGCAAAATCGCGCCGGAAATCTGCGTGGAGGTGCTCTCTCCCTCGAACACGATGAAAGAAATGCTCTACAAGAAAGACCTCTATTTCGCAGCGGGCGCGCTCGAATACTGGCTCTGCGACAAGGCGGGCAATCTGCGATTCTTCAACGTCAGCGGCGAGCTTCCGAAGTCGAAGCTGGCATCGAAGTTTCCGCTGCGGCTGCCGAAGCGCTGAGCAAAAAAGCGGTGCGCCACTGGCCCGCCCGCAGACACCGCCTCCACCTCTGGCCTTCGTTTATTTGGCCCTTGGTTCCTGTGCCTTGGCGCTTCCCCGCATTACGCCGCCGACGCCGGCGGCAGGTTGCGCAGCTTGGTCGGGCTCGGCGTCTCGCGCTTTTCGCTCGGGCGATCGCTCGGGTAGGCGACGCGGCTGTGCATCATGCTGTGGAGCGTGTTCTTGAAGCTCTCGGTGACGACGCCGAGCTCGCGCAGGGAGAGGTCGCAGTCGGAGAGCTGGTCGTCGAGCAGGCGCTTTTGCACGATGTCGTCGATGAGCTGGTCGACCTTCTGCGGGGTGATCTTTTCGATTGAGCGCGACGCGCTTTCGATGCCGTCGGCGAGCGAGAGGATGGCGCATTCCTTCGACTGCGGCTTTGGGCCGGGGTAGCGGAAGCTCTCCTCGCACACCTCGGGAATATCCTCCTCGCGGATGTTCATGATCTTGCCGCCTTGGCGCGCGTCTTCCTGCTGCTGGAGGGCGCGCTTGTAGAAATAGAACACGAGCGAGGTCCCGTGATGCTGCTGGATGGCGTCGACGACCTGCTGGTTGAGCCGGTTCTTGAGGGCGAGGTCGACCCCTTCCTTCACGTGCGCCAGGATGATGAGCGCACTCATGGTCGGTGCGAGCTCGTCGTGCGGGTTGCGCCCATACCGCATGTTTTCGGTGAAATACTCGGGCTTCACCAGCTTGCCGATGTCGTGGAAATACGCGGAGACGCGTGCGATGGCGGGATTGGCGCCGATGGCCTCCGCCGCCGCCTCGGCGAGCTGGGCCACGACGAGGCTGTGGTGGTAGGTGCCGGGCGCCTCGATCGTCATGCGGCGCAGGAGCGGGTGATTGAGGTCGGCCAGCTCGAGCCACGAGATGTTCGTGGTCACCCGGAACATGTTCTCGAGCACCGGCAGCGCGCCGCCGATGACGAGCGCGGTCCCGATGCCGCTGCCGATGGCGACGACGCTCTGCCAGCCGATGAATGTCCAGTGGTTGTCGCTCAGAGCGCTCCAGTCGATGGGGCCCACTTTGCCGAAGAGCAGCGCGAGCAACAGGGTCGCCAGGCCGACGAACAGCCCAGCGCGAATGAGCCGGCTGCGGCGCCGCACTTCCATGGTGACGAAGACGGCGATGAAGCCGCAAATGAGGCTCATGACGAGCAGCTTGGCATCGCTCAGGCTGCGGTAGACGAGCGCGGTCCAAAGACTGGCGAAGATGGTGGCGTAGATGCCGTGGTTACGCCCGAGCAAGACGGAGAGCGTCAACGGCGCGAGCGAGTACGGGACGGCGAGCCGCCACAGGAGCTGCCGCTCGACCAGCGGCTGCGCGTCCGCCGTGATGAGGACCCACTTGACCGCCGCGAGGTGGACGAGCAACACGCCGAAGATGAGGACGAGCCGCGAGTTACTCTCCCACGCGCCGGGGTGGTTGATCCAGAGCTGCGCCAGCGCGACGACGAAGATGAGGATGCCGATGAGGACATTGTCCGTGGAGGAGGAGCCGCCGTCGGAGAGGATGAGGATCGCCAGGCCGAGGACGAAGGCGGCGAAGACGCCGAGCTTGGCGAGGAGGCCGTGCTCCAGGGTCTGCATGAGCTCGCTCTCGGTGCGGCGCCGGCGCTGTTTCGCGGAGGCGAGTCCCTTGCGCACCAGGCGCTGTCGTTCAAAGAATCCGAGCATACGAAGGGTGGTGAAAAAAACGGCTAGCGTTTGACGTCCGACTGCCCGGTGCCGCGGTGCCGGCGGTAGGCCCGGACGATCTTCTGCACCAGCTCATGGCGGATGACGTCCTCCTCCGCGAAAGTGACGAAGTGGATGCCCTCGACGTCGCGCAGGGCCTGCACGGCCTCGATGAGACCGGAGCGCTTGTTGCCGGGCAGATCGATCTGCGTCGGGTCGCCGGTGACGACGCACTTGGCGCCCGCGCCGAGGCGGGTCAGGAACATGAACATCTGCTCGGTCGTGGTGTTTTGCGCTTCGTCGAGCACGACAAAGGCGTGGTTCAGCGTGCGCCCGCGCATGTAGGCGAGCGGCGCGATTTCGATGATGTTGCGCTCCATGTAGCGCTGGAGCTCCTCGGGCTCGAGCATTTCCATCAGCGCGTCGTAGAGCGGCCGCAGATACGGCATGATCTTCTCCTTCAAGTCGCCAGGCAGGAACCCGAGCGCCTCGCCGGCCTCGACTGCGGGTCGCGTGAGGACGATGCGGGCGACCTGTTCCTGCTTGAGCGCGGCGACGGCCATGGCCATGGCGAGATACGTCTTGCCCGTGCCGGCGGGACCGACGCCGAAGACCATGTCCGTCGTGCCGATCGCCTTGATGTATTCGCGCTGGCGCGGCGTCTTGGGGACGATCGGGCCGCGGCGCGTGGAGACCTGGAGACGGGTGCCGCTGAGCTCATCGAGGCTCTCGCCGTCGGAGGCCTTGATCGAGCGGAGCGCGTAGTTGAACTCGTGCTTGTGGATCGTGACACCGCTCTTGCGGGCGCGGTCGAGTTGCTCGAAGAGCCGCTTCACGCCGTCGATGCCCTCGGGTTCCCCCTCGACGCGAAGCCAGCCTTCACGCGTCGTGATCTTGACCTGCAGCGTGTCTTCGACCGTCTTCAACAACTTCAGGTCGTGCGCGTAGAGCGACTGCAAGACGCGCCCATTCTCGAACTGCAAGGTCTGAACTTCCGGCACAGGTCAACGAAGATTAGAGCGCCCGCCGGCCGCTCATGGGCAAGCCTGCGCCCGGCCGATCGCTTTCGCAACGCCTCCCCACGGCCCCGCACGAAATGGATTTAGCGGAACCCGTATGCCAGCGACCAATAGGTCCGCTCCTCCGGCGATTTTTCCACCTCCACGATCAAATAATAAGTCCCCGTCTTCTTGGGAACGACCATGGCCCCCGCCTTGTGCGGCTTCTGCCACGCCTCGGACTCCGCCAGGCGACCGTCGCTGTCGTAGACATGGACGGTGATCTTCGCGCCGTCCTTGTCCGTGCCCATCCAGAACCAGTAGGTGTTCCCTTTGAACAACTGGTGGACGATGGCTTTCGCCTGTTTGACCGGGAGATCGCCTCCCCAGTAGTCCTCACGGACGGTGAAGCCTTCCTTGACGTAAGGATCGGCCGCCTCGAGGGCGAAGGTGAGGGCGTCATCGATCGTGGCGCGCGCCGGAATCGGCGAGCAGGCGAGGGAGACGAGGAGGAGAACGAGTGGGATGAGTCGCTTCACAAATGGGCTCTATTATTTCGCGTTGGCGTTCGCGTTGGCTTTGGCGTGGATGGCCTTGTTGAGGTCCTCCGCGATCACACGGATTTCCTCTACGGTCTTTTCGGATATGACGACCCCTTCGGTTCCCATCAAAGGCTTAATATCGTTCAGACCCTTCTGCATTTTTTTCACCAGCGGGCGGTCCTTGATCTTTTTCGGCATCACGTCGAGCTTCTTGTTGAAGTGGTCGACCAGCCCCGGTTGGTGCAGGAGGTCGGCGCCGTCTTTCGTGTACTGGCGCTTTTCCACTTCGGCCAGCGCCTCGAGCCCCCGCAGCCAGCCGCCGAGGCTGACGAGTTGCGCGTAGTTTTCATCGTTCATCTCGGCCATGGCCGCCTGCACGTCGCGTTGTGCATTGTCGAGTTCCTTGCGCACGTTCTTCCAGTCCTTTTTGTCGGCCTCGTCGATGATGGCGCTCGCGCGCTTCTTGACCGACTTCCCGACATTCAAGGCATCGGCGAGCTGAATGACCACCTTGCCGATCGATTTGACTTCCTCGGTATTGCTCGCTTCGACGGCAATGAAACCCTCGGCGATGACGGTGCCGAGCAACAGGGCAATCTGCTCCCGATCTCCAGGCGTCGGCACGTTCTTCGTCGTGCGGAGCACTTCCTTCCACGGCACGGGACCGATCTTGTCGAGGACCCCGAAGATTTCCGTTGGCACGGGGACGACGACATGGTCCACCACCGCGGCGCCTCCCTGCAAACCGCCGAGATCGATCTTCGCCGCTGGTGGCTCGGCCACGGCAAACGTGGTCAGGGCGGCGAGGGCGGTGCAAAGGGCTTTCTTCATAGTGACAAACATCCAGATGAAACGGGCGGGACGCAAGCAAAGCGTGTATCGCAAGCGCAGGCCATCCTTTTATTTCCGTGTCACCCGACAGCGGAGTTGACAGCGCCGCGCGCCCCGAGCGCAAACTCCGCGTTCCGCCCGTCCTCTTCCTCTTCGTCTTTTTCTTCATCTTCATCTTCATCTTCATCTGACAGCCCGCCGCCATTCCGATCCTGAGTGAAGGGGGATTTGATGAAGATGAAGATGAAGAAAAAGAGGAAGAGGCGGGCCGCACCATCTTCATCCATGGCACATCCCGCCCCTCGCCCGCCCCAGCCCGTCTCGACGCTCACGCGGGAGAAAGTCGATCGCCTGCTCGATGCCCGGAAGCGCGTGCTGGTCGCCGGGGAGCTGATTCTCGACGAGTTCATCTGGGGAAAAGTGAGCCGCATCTCGCCTGAAGCGCCGGTCCCGGTGGTCGAGGTGGTGCGCGAGACCTGCAACGCCGGCGGCGCGGCCAACGTCGCGCGCAACCTCCGCGAATTCCTCGACCACGTGCACATGCTCGGCCTCGCTGGCGAAGACGCGGCCGCGGTGCGTTTGCACGATCTCCTCGTCGGCCATGGCATCCACCTCGACTGCGTGCAGGTTGACCCGGCGTACACCACGATTTGTAAAACACGCGTCGTCGCCCGGCACCAACAGCTCGTCCGGATCGACCGCGAAACGCGCACGCCCCTCAGCGTTGCACAGCGGGAGCGGGCGCTCGCGCAATTCTCCACGCTCCTGCCATCCATCGACGCGGTGATCCTGGAAGACTACGCCAAGGGGTTGCTCGACCAGGTGTTGGCGGACGCGATCATTTCCCTCACCCGCGCCGCCGGGAAGATCGTCGCGGTCGATCCGAAGCCGGCGAACACCGTCGTCTGGCACGACATCACCTGCATCACGCCGAATCGCGCCGAGGCCTTCCTCGCCGCGGGCGTGCCGTGGAGCGAGCCGGTCGAGCCGCCCGCGGACGACGAGGCGCTGCTCGCGGTCGGCGCGCTGCTGCTGGTGGAATGGCGCTGCGAGTACCTGCTCATCACGCTCAGCGAGCAAGGGATGATGCTCTTTGAAAGCGGCCGGGCGCCAATGCACATCCCGACCCGCGCGCAGCAAGTCTTCGATGTCTCGGGCGCCGGCGACACGGCGATCGCGCTCTTCACCGCCGCGCTCGCCGGCGGGGCGACGGCGTACGAGGCGGCGGAGATTTCGAATCACGCCAGCGGCATCGTCGTCGGCAAGCTCGGCACCGCGACGGTCACGCGCGAGGAGTTGCTGGCGAGCTTCCCCGCATGAGCGTGAATTCCGAGATGATTGGCCTACGAATCACACGAATCTGCACGAATACTGCAGGCTGCGCCGATCAGTACGCATTTCGACGCGAGTGGTTTGATTCGTGCCCCATTCGAGTGATTCGTAGGCAAACATTCCGGTTCTTAGCATGAGCGCGCCCGCCGTCTTTCTCGACCGCGACGGCACCCTTATGGTCGAGGTGGACTACTGCCGCGACCCCGCCCGCGTGGAGTTGCTGCCGGGCGTCCCGGAAGGTCTCGCGCGGCTGCACGCGGCGGGTTATCGGCTGGTCGTCATTACCAACCAGAGCGGCATCGGGCGCGGACTCATCACCGCCGCGGAGTACGAGGCCGTCCACGCGCGCCTGCTGGGGTTGATCGGACCCGGCCTCATCGATGCGACGTACTATTGCCCCGATCATCCGGACCAGGCGAGCGAGCGCCGCAAGCCGGCTCCGGGCATGTTGCTGGAAGCCGCGCACGATCTCGGGCTCGACCTCGGCGCGTCGTATCTGATCGGCGACAAGGCGAGCGACCTGGAATGCGCGCGCACGGCGGGCGCGCGGGGGGTGTTGGTGCGAAGCGGGTACGGCGACGCGGAGGCAGCCAAGGTGGGCGATGGCGGGGCTTTCATCGCGCAGGATTTCGCGGCGGCCGTGGCGCATATTCTTGGCGCGCGGAGGTAAGTGCGCGAAGCGCCTTGGACTGCGGCAGCCTGCTGCCGCTTTTGTGGCAGTCGCAGCCTGCTGCGTGCGGGGGGTACACTGAAAGGCCACCGTTTTTTGCTCCGCCCCGCACGCAGCAGGCTGCGGCCTCCGCAAAG
>DASYIS010000119.1:0-5986 GCA_035997375.1 Chthoniobacteraceae bacterium | reverse complement strand
ATGACGGTCTCGACGTCGGTCTCGATCTCGAGCTCGCTGCGCTTGACCTTGAGCAGCGCCTGCTCCTTCTGCGCGGCGATGGCGTCGTACTGCCCGCGCGGCTGGCGGTTGCCGATCGGCACCACGAACTGGAAGCCGATGGAGTAGCTTGGCGTATTGAAGCTGCCGGCGGCGTCGAAACTCTGGTCGTAGCTGCGGCCGAGGCCGTTCAGGCCGTAGCTGGCGATGAGGTCGAGCTGCGGCAGGAGCTGGTTCTTCGCGAACTTGAGGCGGACGTTTTGCAGGTCGGCGCCGAGCAGCGTCGCCTGGTAGTCCCAGCGGCTTTTGTAGGCCGCGCTGAGGAGCGGGCTGCGCTGGAGCGTGGCGACGTTGAGGTTCGGCGCATCGGCGGGAACATAGATCCGCGCGTCCATGCCGGACCGCGCCGAGATGAGGCGCTTGAGGGTGAACTGCCGGTCGAGGAAGTTGAACTTCGAGGCAAGCAACTGCTCGCGGTCGGCGGAGACGGCGGCCTCGGCCTGCCGGATGTCGAAGGGCGAATTGAAGCCGAGCTCGACCCGCCGCTGGTAGAGCTGCACGAGGCTGTTGTCCGCCGCCATCGCCGCCTGGCGGACGTTGATGTCGTTCAGCGCGTAGAGCATGTCGTAGTACGCCGCCATGACGCCCTGCACGGTTGTGGCGATGTTCTGCTTCCAGGTGTAGGTCTGGACCTTGGCGTTGATCTGCGCCGACCGGAGGTCGAGCAGGTTGGCGTCCTTGCCGAAGTTCTTGAGCAGCGGCTGCTGCACGCTGACGCCGACGAAGGTCTCGTAGAGGTTGCGGACGGGGTTGAGATCGCCCTCGAAGGTGTTGCGGTTTTCCGCGACCGTCGCCTGGAGCGAATAGCGCGTGCCGATCGCGGTGCGCCCCTGGAACCCCGTCTGGAACTGCAAGCTCTTCTGGTCGAAAACAATGATGTCGTTCAGGATGGGCGTACTGATGGCATTCTGCTCCGGAGTGATCGGCTGCACGTTCGCCAGCCCCGGCAGAGTGACCGGAGGAAGGCCTTGCGCGACGCGCTGCTTGTTCACGTCGCTCAGCTGTGTCGCCAGCTGCAATTGCTGGACAATCGCGGATTGGACCTGCTGATTGTTGAGGTTCACCGCCTCGGAACTCAACTGCAGGTTCGCGTTGTTGATTTGCTGGATCAGCTGGTTCTGGCTGTTGACGGCCTGCGTGGTGCTCGGGTTGTTGATGTCCTGCGCCCGCTGGTTGCGCTGGTACTGGCCGGTGATGAAAAACGAGGGATCGAATGCGCCCTGGGCGAGGCGCACCTGGGCGCGCGCCGAGGCGATGCCGACCTTCTCGAAGCGGACCTCGAGATTGTTCGTCAGCGCCATCTCGATCGCGTCCTGCAACGTGATCCGGTGGACCGGTTTGCCGTCAAACACGGAGACGTCGAACCCTGCGCTGGGCGGAGTCAGCTCGGTCTTGTGCGACGGAGGCGGGGCCGGAGCAAAGGCGGCCGGCGGGGCCGCGGTCGCGGCAGCCGGAGGAGTGGCCGGCGGAACCGGCGGAGTCGCCGGCGGTTCCTGGGCGACGAGCGGAGTGAGGGTGAGAAGAGCGGCGGCGAGCGCCCCTGCGCGCCGGGAGGAGATGAGCATACGGCTTAGAAACGAAGGTCGAGGCTGATGAGGTCGAGGAGCGACTGCAAGACTAGTTTGCCAAAGGGGCGGCGCCCGGTGTGGATGCTGCCGTGGCTGGTCATCCCCGGGCGCAGCAGGCCGTTGGGGTTCTCGACGTCGATCCGCGCCTCGAAGGTGCGCTCGAGCGGGACCTCGTTGCCGTGCGCGTCGCGGCCGACCGGCACGTCGCCCGAGCGGGTCGCGGAGAGCGCCGCCGGCATGTCCTTCGCCAGGACCATCGCATGCACTTCGTTGATCTTCCCGTGGATTGTGATCTCGGGATAGGCGTTCGTCTTCAGCTCGACCGGCTGCCCTTTTTCCACATACCGCACCTGCTTCTCGTTCAGCGCCATCTTGATCTGCATCGGCTCGAGCGAGCCGATCTCGCAGAACAGATCGCCGACGCGCAGCAAGTGGCCCTGGCGGCGGTCGAGATCCTTCGTGAGCACCGTGCCATCCCAGCGCGCCTTGAGTTCCAGCTTCGCGACGTCCTTCTTCGACTGCTCGAGCTTGCGCCCGGCTTCCTCCGCCTGGATCTTGAACTGCTCGTAGTCGGCAGGCTTCTCCCGGCCGAGCGAGAGATCCATGTTCTTGAGGGCGGTGTCGTAGCGCGCTTGATTGGCGACCAACTGCATTTCGACGTCGCGCGAGACGAGGACCGCGACCGTCTGCCCCTCCTTCACTCTGTCGCCCTCCTTCACTTTCACTTCCTGCACGAAGCCGGCGACCTCCGCGCGCACCTGGTCGGGGTTGGCCAGCTCCACCGCGCCGGAGCGGTTGATGTTCAGGTTCCACGGCATGATGCACAACAACGCGAAGACGCCGAAGATGGTGCCGAAGATCTTCGACAAGCGCCGCAGGCGGCCGCCCGGTTTCCAGTCTTCGCGCTTCAATTGCAGGCTTTTGGTGAACGTCCAGAATGGCATAATGACCCAGGCGAGGGTGGCGGAGAGAGCGAGGAAGCGGCCAAGCCCCTTGAGGTCGTGCTTGGCCATGTTGTCCGACATGAACCACGTGAGGTGGTAGATGACGTAATAGCCGTAAATCCACGAGGCGATGGCGTAAATGTAGAAGAGCCAGAAGCGCTTTTTCGGCAGCGGCATCCGCGCGAGGGTCGCGTCCTCGCCCTTGGAGCCGAAGATGAGCCCCTTCACCTGATGGGTGACGAGCGCGCGCGATTTCGCCTGCAAATTCGGCACCTCGATGAGGTCCGTCATGATGTAGTAGCCGTCGAACCGCATGAGCGGATTGGCGTTGAAGACGATGGTCGAGAACGACGCGATGACCATCACGTTGAAGAGGAAATCCTGGAACTCACCCGGCTGCACGACCGCCCAGAGGAAGCACGCGAGCGCGGCGACGACGAGCTCGATGTAAATGCCGGCGGCGGAGATGAGCATGCGGTGCTTCCGCTTGGGCATCGTCCACGAGTCGCTGATGTTGACGAAGAAGTACGGTGTGAAGACGAGAAACATGATGCCGACTTCATGCACCTCGCCGCCGAAATGTTTGCAGGTCAACCCATGCCCGAGCTCGTGGATGGACTTGATGAGGATGGTCGTCACCCAGACGAGCGTCAGGTTGTGAAACGAGAAGAAGTTGCTCATCGTCGGATGAATCCGACCCGTGTTCATCAGGTAAGTGACGACGCCGGCGAGGATGATGCCGACCGAGATCCACTGGAACGTGTTGGTCCAGACCCAGGCGATCGGTTTCGCCATTTTGGCGAAGAGCTTGTCGGGATCGAACAGCGATCGCCGCATGAAGAAGACCTGGTTCACCAGGTTGTAGAACCACCCCTTCCCGGCCTTCTGCTTCTTCTTCGCGTCGTAGCGCGCCTTCAGCCGCTGCCCCTGCACGCTGAGCATTTGCATCAACGCGAGGTCGTTGGCAAAGCGCAGGACGCGCTCGTTCACCTCCTCCGGCGTGAGTTCGAGCGCGACGTGCGGATGTTTGGCGAGATAGATCTCGCGGACTTTCCCGAAGTTGCGCCGGCCGTCGAAGAGCGTCGCCAGGAAGTAATCCTCGGCGGACATGCGGAAGTACTGGAGCGAGATGGGATCCTTGACGACGAAGAACGTCCGCCCCTCAAACATCTGCCGCGAGATGATGAGATCCTGCCGCAGCGGCGGGAGGACGACTTTCTCCTGCTGGGCCGCCCCCGAGGGCGCCGCCGGGGCGGCGACTTCGACGGGTTGGGGAGCAAGAGCGACAGCGGGCATGGGTGGGAGAAAAGAATCGGGGCCGGCGTAGCGCGCGAGCCCCTGATAATAAGATACGCAGTCGGCGTGGTTGGCAAGGGGTTCGTGAGAATGTTCTTGGTTCTTGGTTCTTGGTTCTTCGTTCTTCGTTCTTCGCGGACGAGGGCGCACAAAGTGGCGCACGCGTGAATGATCCTCGGTCTTGGTTCTTGGTTCTTCGCGGACGAGGCGCACAAACGAAGAACCAAGAACGAAGAACGAAGAACCAAAAACCAAGAACTCCCGTGTCTCTCCAGGAATACCAACGCAAACGGGATTTCGCCGTCACCGCCGAGCCGGGACCGGCGAAGAAGAAGGCGGCCGCCAAAAAGAAGGCCGCGACGAGCACCGGGCTCATGTTCGTGGTCCAGAAGCACGACGCGTCGCGGCTCCACTACGACTTCCGCCTCGAGATGGCGGGGGTGCTCGCCTCGTGGGCGGTGCCGAAGGGCTTCCCGCTCAAGCGCGGAGAGAAGCACCTCGCGGTGCACGTCGAGGATCACCCGGTCGACTACGCGAAATTCGAGGGGATCATCCCGCAGGGCCAGTATGGCGGCGGGACGGTGATGGTCTGGGACGTCGGGACGTACGAGTTGCTCGGCGGCACGCCGGTGCAGGCGGTGAAGGAGGGGATGCTGCACCTGATCCTCCACGGCGAAAAACTGCGCGGCGAATGGACGCTCGTGCGCAGCAAACGCGACGGCGACGAGAAAAACTGGCTCCTCATCAAGACCGGCGAAGGCGAGGCGAAGATCACGAAGAAACAGGAGGAGCACTCGGTCCTGACCCAGCGCACGCTGGCGCAGATCGCCGGGCAGAAGACGGCGGTGTGGGATTCCAATCGCGGCTTGGCGGCGGAGGAGCGCGCGAAGAAGGCGGGGCCGGAAGCGAGCAAGAGCAGGAGCAGGAGCAGGAGCACGAGTAAGAAGCCGGGCGCCGCCGCCGCGCAGTGGGTCGATCCGATGAAGGCGACCTTTGCCGAGAAGCCGCCGGCGAGCGGCGGCTGGGATTTCGAAATCAAGTGGGATGGGTACCGCGCGGTCGCGGTGAAAAACGGCGACGCGGTGGAGCTGATCTCGCGCAACCACAAGCCGCTGACCGCCGACTTTCCGGAAATCCGCGACGCGGTGGCACGGCTGTCCGTGGAGACCGCGGTGCTCGACGGCGAGATCTGCGCGCTGGATGAGCAGGGCCGCCCGCGCTTCCAGCTCCTGCAAGCGCGCGCGATGGGCAAGGAGCGTCCGCCGCTCCGCTACTTCGTGTTCGATCTGCTGAACCTCGAGGGCGAGGACCTCCGCCGGCGCCCGCTGCACGAGCGGCGGCAGCTCGTGCAACAGGTGCTCGCCGGCGCGCCCGACGACCTCCGCTACTCCGCCCCGCTGGAGGGCGACATCGACAAGCTGCTCGAAATGGTGCGCGAACTCGGCATGGAGGGCCTGATCGGCAAGAAGGCCGACTCAAAATACGCCGCCGGCCTCCGCAGCCGGGAGTGGATCAAGCTCAAAGTCGTCAACGAGCAGGAGTTCGTCATCGGCGGCTTCACCCCGCCGGAAGGGACGCGCCCGCACTTCGGCGCGCTCATCCTCGGCTACTACCGCCAGGGCCGCCTGCTCTGCGCGGGCAAAGCCGGCACCGGCTTCAACCACGCCCTCCTTGCCACCCTGCACAAGCAGATGAAGGCGCTCCAGGTCAACGAATGCCCCTTCGCCAACCTGCCGCAAAAGACCGCGAGCCGCTGGTCCCACGGCATCACCAAGGCCGAGATGCGCCGCTGCACCTGGGTCAAGCCCGAGCTCGTCTGCCAGGTGAAATTCAGCGAGTGGACCGAGGACGAAAGCCTGCGTTTCCCGGTGTTCCTTGGCTTGCGAAAAGACAAGCCGGCGGCGGAGGTGGTGAAGGAAACGGCGGAATGAAGAAGAATCAGGGTACGAAGTGGCAGGCGCGGCAGATGCCCGGGCGCGAACCGCTCCAACATCCTGTAAATGACGAATGACGAAAGTGGCCAGCCCCTTCGTCATTCGTCATTCGTCATTCGTCATTCGTCATTCGTCATTCGTCATTCGTCATTCGTCATTCGTCATT
>DASYIS010000118.1:0-11018 GCA_035997375.1 Chthoniobacteraceae bacterium | reverse complement strand
CCCAGCCGATGTTGATCGTGCCGAGCGGCGCGCGCAGCACGCCGCCCTGCTGAATGACCGAGCCGTAAAGATTCAGGGTGCCCGCGGCGGAAAGCGGGAGGTCGCGGCTGCCCGATCCCAGCACCGTGATGGTGCCCGGAGCGAACACGGCGGCGGTCAGCGAGCCGATGCTCTCGTTGGCGCCCGCGGTGAGCGTGACGGTCGTTCCGCTGATGCTCTGCACCGTCGAGCCGAGCAGAGACGAGCCGATCCCGAACCCGGGCGGCAGGGCGGCGGATGCCAGGGTGACTGTAGGGATCCCGATCGCGCTCGAGGCGACGAAAACCGTCTTGTCGTAGGCGGCAATCGTAAACGTGGCGGCGGTGACGGGGTAGACTTGGCCGGCGCGCAGGATGAGGTCGCCGGCCGCGTCCAGCGTGCCGTCCCCGCGGATGTCTCCGCCGGCGGCGATCAGCGCGGTGTGCCCGATGTTCTGGAGGGAGAGATCGCCGACGTCGATCAGTTGGGCGGTCACCGTCAGGCGCCCGCGGCCAAAGGTGGGCGCGACCGAAATCGGATTGTTCGCGCCATCCTGGAAAAAGAAATTCGTCTGGCCCGGCGCGAGCGGAGCGACGAACGGGCGCCCGAGGGTGACGTGCGGAGCGCTGAGGCGGACCTCGGCATCCGCATAGATGGCGCCTCCGCTGCCCACCGAAAGCTCGCGCGCCGCATCGATCGTGACCGCCCCGGCAAAGCGCACGTTGCCGCCCAAACTCAGCGAATCGAACCCGCCCTGGGAAAACCGATCGACGGCGAAATAGCCCTTCGGGGCGAACGCCTGGCCGTTCGCGCCCTTGACGGCCTGCCCGATGGGGTTGATCCCGGCCGCGGGCCGCGGGCCGCCGGTTTGGGTGACCGTCAGGTTCGGATCGACCGTGCTCTTGTCGAGGTCGGAGACGGTAGGCGCATAGAACAGCTTGGAGATGGAGACCGCCAGCGTGCCGCCGAGCGCCGTCGGGCCGCCGGCGTTGCCGCGCAACGTGCCGTTGAAGAAGAGCTCCTGGCCCCCTTCGAGGGAAATGGCGCCCGCATCGCTCGCCACCACCGTCGGCACGGTTGCCAGCTTCCAGAGGGGCGCGTTGAGTCCGCTGTTGCCGGGGACCACGGAAGTCAACGCGATGAGTCCGGGCGCGCCGGGCAGGGCGGAAGGGGCGATGTCCAGCGTCCCGCTGCCGCCCGAGACGTCCAGGACGGCCCCGGCTTCCGCGACGAGGTTGCCGGCGACCCGAATCGTGCCGCCCGGCAGGACCGACCCCATTCGCCGCCCGAAGGCATCGGGCGTGAGGAGGGTGACCCCGGCGGTGCTGAGCCGGGCTTCCGGACCGAGCCAGAGGGTGGCGCTCGCGTTCTGCGGCGTGATCCCTTGCCGCACGGGCAAAGAGCCGGCGGCGGCGAGGTTGATGCCGCCGCCGGGAGCGACGATTTCCCCCAGCATCGTCACCGTCTGGCCGGTGATCGAGACCTGCGCCCGCGGATCGGTCGCGACCGAGGCGCCGGCGCCGAAGACCAAGTCGCCCCGGATGGCGAGCGAGCCGGCGGGGACGGAGACACCCGGTGCATTCAAGCTCAAGGAAACCGGGGTGCGCAGGCCGACCGGCAGGACCGTCTTCGCCAGGGTGACCGCCGTTTCCCCGTCCGCGTTTGGCACGGCCAGCCAACTCGTCGCCACCGGATGAATCGTCGTGCCCGGGAGGACCTCCAGGCCCGGCAAGGTCGCGCCGGTCGCTGGGTCGACCGTGCCGAAACCCGTGAGGCTGAAGTTGGTGAAGCCGCCGGTGCTGAAGAAAGCCGGGGCCACCGCGAGCGCGCCGGGCTGCGCGGCGCTTCCGCCGACGACGATGCGCGGGGCGGTGATGCTCAGGCTGCCTCCTTTACCCCCTGAGTAACCGCGCAGTTCGGAATCCAAGGAGAGGGTTCCGCCGATGACGAAGTTCGAGAGCGGATCGCGGCCCGCGGCGACGACGATGCTGCCGCCGGCTCCGAACGTCGTGGCGCCTTTCGCGGTCACGGCCACGCCGCCCGAGACGTCGAGCACGCTCCCCGCCTGCAAATTGGCGCTGAAGGCCTGGATGGAGATCGAGCCGCCGGCGGTCACGATCGGGGAGTTGGTGATGAATCCGTTCCGATCGTCGACGATGAGTCCGGCCGTGCTCAAGGTCACGGGGCCGAGGATGAACCGGCCGCGGTCGGCCTTGGGGATCGGCAGATCCTGCGACACCGTGTCCACCCTGGGGTAGGGAGTGTAATTGTACGCGGTGAAGCTCAGCGCACCGCCCGGAGAGCGGATCGCCCTCTGGATTTCCAAGTTGGCGGCCCGGAGGGTGAGCCCGCCGCCGGCCGGGGTCACGATTTCGGAGCCGGTCGGCACCAGGATGTCGCCGTCGCCGTTGTCCACGGAAACCTTGCCGAAGCCCCCGGTGGTGAAGAGCGAGGGCGAGATCGACGCCTGGGCCGTGCGGTCCGTGCGCAAGGGCGCGGGGTTGCCATTCGCATCGAGCGAAAACGGGTCCGCCGGGGCGAGGGCGAGCCCGTCGCCGAACACCACCGTCGGCGGCGTCGGTGCGACGGGCAGATTTAGCGCGGAGGTCTGGGGATCGACCATCTCCCCCGTGAAACTGAAATTGACCGCGCTTTGCGCCGCCGGATTGTCCCGCTGGTGCGCCCCCGCGATCGTCTGCCCGAGTAGCGTGCCATCCAGCGCCATGGAGGCGGCGGAGATGGTGATGGTCCCGCCGTCGGCGCCCTGCAGGTAGCCGGCTTCAAAGTGGTCCCCCGTAAGCGTGAGCGGGTGGCCGAAGGTCTCCGTGATGCCGTACTTTGCCGAAGTCTGGATGAACTTGCCGGTGTAAATCCCGCTGAAAGCCAGGTCCGGCGACGCCTTGGAGATGTCCATCAGTTGCCCGCCGGAAAAGATGCGGGTGGTATGCACCAGCCCGCCCTGGAAATTGATGTAGCCGCCGGAAACGTCGAGAATGGACCCGGGCTGCATGACCACCGAGTCGCCGGCGCGCAGGCTGACGCTCCCGCCCGCGACGGTCAGCTCGGCGGCGGTCCGCTGGATGAGGCCGGCAAAACCGGAGGCATCACCCAAGGGCGTCCCGACCCAGCTCAAGCCGTTGAAGGTGCCGCCAATCCGCAAATCGATGCTCAGGGAGGCGCCGCGAAGCGGGCCGGTGCGCTGCAGCGGCGAGTCCGCGAGCTCCGCCCCGCGCAACTGCAGGGTGAGAATATTCTGGCCGATCGGCACCGGGACATCGGCGGTCCCGGCCACATTGATCGCGGCTCCGCTTTCGAGGTATATCTGCCCGCCCGCGTGGACGAAGGTGTTCACCGGCACCGTGCCCATGACAAGATTCCAGCGACCCGCGTCGGCATTGACCAGGGCATTGGGAGCCAGGACGAAGGCGTCCTTGGCCAGATGGATGACCTTGCCCTGAAAGTTGACTTGGGAACGCAAGGCCAGCGTCGTCCCGATCGTGGTCTCGAGGCTGGCGACTTCCGGCATGATCCGAATCACACTCGCCGCGCCCAAGGTCAACGTGCCGGTGGAAGCGAGCAGAAACGGGCCGCTGTCGGGCAGGAGCACCGGATCGTAGGCCAGATTGAGGACGGCGCCGTAGCTGGCCCGCAGATCGACGCGGCCGTTCAGGGAGACGGAGGTGGAGCTGTCGATGGCCCCGAGTTGCTCCACGCTCTTGCCCGCCATGGTGACCGAGGCGCGCGGGGCGTCGATCAGGCCGGTGTTCCGCGCGCGGCCGCTTCCGCCGTCGGCGACGCCCACAAAGACATCCAGCCCGCGCAGCGAGGGATCGGTGCTCGGGTGCGCCGCCAGGCCGATCTGCCGGCCGGCGGCCAGGATCGTCTGTCCGTCCGGCGTGGCAATGGTGCCGCCTTGGTAGACGTTGGGGCCAAAGAGGGCAATGCGTCCGCCGACCTTGGCCGCGGTGCTCGGGCTCGTAAGCTTCGCGCCCGGCTGGACCACGACATCTCCCGCCCGCGTGGCGTAAGTGATGGAGACGGAGCCCGTTCCCACCGTGCCCAAGCCGGCCGGCGTGAAAGTGACCACGTCCCGTCCCGTCGCATCCCGGCTCAAGGTATAGTCCGTGTTCGCGGCCAGGACGCCGGCTGCAGTCGCGTTGACAAAACTCAGCTTGGGCGCCGCCCCGTCCGCTACGGGCTGGGCGGTGGTATACGTGCCGGCGGCCGGAATCACAAAGGTCCCGTCCGTCAGCACCGAGTTGAAGAGAAACTTCGGATTCCTAGTCTCCTGGTTGAGGAGGCCGCGCGCGATCAGGTTCTCGTTGATCGGGAGCGTCGACGCGGTCAGCGTGTGGACGTTCACGACGCTCGTGCCGCCGAAAATGATGCCGTTCGGATTGATCACGTAAACCTGCCCGCCGGCCCGGATCGAGCCGAGGATCTGGGAAGGGTTGAGCGAGGGATCGATGATCTTGTTGAAGGCGATCCATTGGCCGATCCGGTCGCCGCCCGCGGACTGGTCGAACACGAGCGCGGTGTTCTTTCCAACGTTGAAGGTCTCCCAGTTCAGCAGCGCGCGCGAGTCGCTCTGTTTGATGGAGACGACCGTCTGCCCGCCCTGGACCGTCATCCGCGGGAGGGAGGCGCCCTGCCACCGGGCGTCGGCGCCGGTCGCGACCTTGAGCCCGCCCGTCACGAGGCCGTTCGGCACCGGCGGCAACGGCTTCCCGAGATTGTTCAACACCGGGGCGGTCCGCGCCTGTGCCCGCGCGGCATCCTGCATCGCGCGCACGGCGTCGACCGCCTTGCTCGAGCGGGCCAGCGCATCGCGCGCATTGGCCGCCGCCGAGCCCGCCACGGGATCGGCCACCGTTCCCGCGCTCGAGCGCGTGCCACCGACGGGAGCCGCCGGCCGGCCGCCGCGCAGGATGTCGCCCGCGAGGGCCCGCGGCTCGGGAGAGAGCAGCAGCGCGAGCGCCGCGGCGATCGGGAAAGCGAGGGCCCTTTGCGGGGATTTTCCGAGGGCGCCGGACGGCGCGTGGAAAAGTCGGTCTTTTCCCGGCAGAGGATGGCATCGGCGGGCGCCGCGGGAAGGTGTGAGCATGTGAGAAAAAGAGTGTCGCGCGGCTCGAAATTTTCGAACGCGCGCGGCGGCTCTCAGATTCACCCACGAAGGTGGAACGCGCCACTGCCCCATTGTGACAAAGTGATGACTGGAGCAGTCAAATCGTAACAATAGACGACACGGGAAGTGGGATCATGGCGGGGTCGTCAACCGTCCGCAGGCCCTCGATTCTCCAAAGTGGCCCTTGCGGACCGAGGCCGCCCGGGACCGCCGGCCGCGCCCGGCGTTCCGTCCTATCCCGGCGTGATTGCTCTTTGACAGGGCACAGTTTAAGGTCGCGGCATGAAGGCCATCACCTACTGTGTGTATCGCGAGGATGAATTCTACGTGGCGCAGTGCCTGAACGTGGATGTGTCCAGTTTCGGGCCGACACGCGAGGAAGCAGTCAGCGCTTTGCGAGAAGCGGTGGAGCTGTACTTCGAGGACGCGCCCCCGGAGGATTTCGCGCTCGTGGCGGACGCGGAAATCGGCTCGGAGCTCATTCATGCCTAAGCGGCTTGGCTCGTGGGAAATCATCCGGGCGTTGGAGGGGCACGGGTTCCGTTTCGTTTCGCAACGCGGCAGCCATGCCAAGTATCGCGACGAGGCCGGGCACACGGCGATCGTTCCTCATCCGAAACGCGATGTCCCCATCGGCACCACGCGTTCGATCATCCGCCAATCCGGCCTGACGCCGAAGGATTTCGGCTTCTGAGGGGCGGTCGTTCGGGGCACCGCCGAGCCGCGCCCTCCCAGGCAGGAGGAGCGGTGAGGGAGGGATTTGAACCCTCGATACCCTTTTGGAGTATGCCGCTTTAGCAAAGCGGTGCTTTCGACCACTCAGCCACCTCACCAAATGGTCCGGGCACTATGGCCGATCCCCAAGGCGAGTCAAAAGCATTTTCCAGAGTTTGCGATGGTGAAGCGGCGCGCGGCGGTGCATACCATGCAGCCCATGCGTTCCCGCGCTCTCCTCTGCGCTCTCTTGCTCTGCTCGCTCGGCTCTCCCGGCTGCGCGTTGTGGCATCGCAAGCCGAAGCCGCCCAAGCCCGCCCCGCCGAGCGCGCTGGCGGTGGGGACGGTGACGCTCGTGAACGAGGAGGGGAAATTCGTCCTCGTGGACAATGGCGCGCTGCCGGTGCCGCCGGTCGGCGGGGTGCTCAAGTGCTACGCGGCCGCGGCGACCGAGCCCTCGGCGGAGCTGGTCGCGACCGATGTGCGGAAGCGGCCGTTCACGATCGCGGACATCCGCGAAGGCGCGCCGCACAAGGGCGACCGCGTGGTCTACATCCCGCCGGAGTTGCAGCACGGCAAGAAGACGGTGACCGGCCAGGTGGCCGCGCCGCCGCCTCAGCCTTCGACCGCGGCACCCGGCTTCCAGTAGGCGGAGTTGGCGAGCCGGCTGTTCGTCATGCGAAAGCGGCGCGACATTTCGCGCATGAACGCCGAGACGACCCGGTAGCCGGCGGCGGGATTGATGTCGAACCAAGTCAGGAGCGCCTGGTGCGGGATCACGGCGACCTGGGTCGGTTTCATCGCGACGACGGTGGCCGTGGCGGTGCCGGGATCGAACAGGTTGATCTCGCCGAAGAAATCGCCCGGGCCCAGCCGGTTGAGCAGGATCTCCCGCTTGCCGGCCAGCCGCCGCACGTGGACCACGCCGTTGGTGACGATGCAAAGCTCGGTGACCGGGGTGCCCTCGATGACGATGCGTTCCTTGGGTGGGATCTCGCGCACGGTGATCAGCTTCCAAAGGCTGGCCAGATAGGGATCCTCGAGGTCGCGGAAGATCCGAACGTTGCGCAGGACATCGTGTTCGCCGGGCATGCGAAGACGTTAGGAGGAAGCGGGCGGCGAGGGAAGCCGGAAGTGTCGGATGTTGAACAATTGGGGCGCGACCTCACTCGCTCGCCGGCCAGAAGAACAGCCGCGCGTAGAGGTAGGCGATCGCCTCGCCGGTGACTTCGCGGAACCCGGCGCTCGTCCTCCACCAGCGGCGGCGGTCGTATTCCCGGGGCTCCAGGCCGATGACGCCGACCTCCGCCGCGTCGCCAAACGCTTTCTGGAACAGGAGGCGGGACCGGCGCGCATGCGGCCCCGCGGTGAGGACGGTGAGCTCGCGCGGCACGCCGCCGTGCGCCCGCGTCCAGTCGCGCAGCGCCAGCGCGGAGGAGTAGGTGCGGTCGCGCGCGATCCCTGGGGCGGGCACGGCGACGGCTTCCGGGAGGCCCAGCTCGTGCAGGCGTGCGGCGCCGTAGTTGGCGTACGTGCCGTACTGCCGGATGGGCGACCGCAGATCGACCGGATGACCCGTGGCGTAGAGGACCGAGAAGTGATGGCTGCGATAAATCTGGATGATCTCGGCGAGTCCCTCGTCCTCGAGCCAGCCCTCCACCACGAGTGCGCCGCCGGCGCGCGGCGCCTGCGGCGCGAGGAAAGGGTACAGGCCGAAGAGCAGCGCCGCCCCGGCGATCGCGCAGAGGGCAAAAAGGAGGAGCCACCCGCGCCAGGTGGGAAACCAGATCTCTCGGCGACGAAAGAAGCGGAGCGCCGGGCGGTTTTTCACGTGGGTGGAGTTCCACAAATCGGCCAGTCCATCGAGTCCATACCGTCCATCTCGTCCATGGACCGGATGGACCCCATGGACTGCATGGACCTCGGAAGCGCCGGGCCGCTCACGTTACAGATCCTGTTCCTCCGGCGGCAGGAAGACCCGGAAACGGTTCTTGTCGATCGCCTTCATGTAGGCCTCGTGCGGGGAGACGATCCCTTGCTGCATCGCCTGCCAGATGGCGTCGTCCATGAATTGCATCCCCTCGGCTTTGCCGCTGACCAGCACGTCCTGCAGCTTCTGCGTGGCCCCCTCGCGGATGATGGCGCTCGCGGCGTTGTTCACGACGAGGATTTCATTCACCGCCAGCCGGCCGCCGCGGTCGTGGCGCTTGAGGAGGAGCTGCGCGACGACCCCGCGGAGCGAGTTCGCAAGCATCGTGCGGACCTGCGCCTGTTGATCCGAGGGGAAGACGTCGATCATGCGGTCGACGGTCTTGCGCGCGTTGTTGGTGTGCAGGGTGCCGAAGACGAGGAGGCCCGTCTCGGAGGCGGTAAGGGCGAGCTGGATCGTTTCCAGGTCGCGCATCTCGCCGACGAGGACGATGTCGGCGTCCTCGCGCAAGGCCGCCTTCAGGCCGGCGGGAAAGCTCACGGCGTGCTCGGGGACTTCGCGCTGCGTGATGATGGCGCGCTTGTTTTGATGCACGAATTCGATCGGCTCCTCGATGGTGACAATGTGCCGCGAGAAGTTCGTGTTGATATAGTCGATTAACGCCGCCAGCGTCGTCGACTTGCCGGAGCCGGTCGGGCCGGTGACCAACACGAGGCCGCCCCGCAGATGGCCGAACTCCTTGACCACCGGCGGAATGCCGAGCTGGTCGAGGGTCATGATTTTCGTCGGGATCAAGCGAAAGACACAGCCGTAGCCGAGGGTTTGTTTGAGGAAATTGCAGCGAAACCGCGAATTCTCGTCCATCTCGTACGCGAAATCGAGGTCGCCGATTTCGTTGAACCGATGCCAGCGATCCGCGCCGCTGATTTCGCTCATCATGTAAGCCATCTCCTCATGGGTGAGCGCCTCCTCGCGAATGCCGACGATATCGCCGTGGCGGCGAATTTTCGGCGCCTGGCCCTCGGCCATGTGGAGATCGGAGGCGCCCGCCTCGACCAGGACGTGGAAGAATTGATCGATGTAAGCCATGGAATTTTAATCTGACTACTCCCGGAAATTCTGCCGCATCATCTGCTTTTGCTCGGCGCGGGTGTACGCTTCCTCCTGGCTGATCACCCCCTCCTGGTAGAGCTCGAGCAGCGAGTCGTCCATCAGCTTCATCCCTTGTTTCCGTCCGGTCTGGATGACGCCGGGGAGCATGTAGGTCTTCGCGTCGCGGATGAGTGCGCCGACCGCCGGCGAGTTGGCGAGGATCTCCATGGCGAGCACGCGCCCGCTCCCGTCCACCTTCGGCACGAGTTGCTGCGAGACGATGCCGCGGAGCGATTCGCTGACCATGACGCGGATCTGCTCGCGCTGATCGGTCGGGAAAACGTCGAGCACGCGGTCAAGCGTGCGCGAGGCATTGCCGGTATGCAGCGTCCCCATCACGAGGTGGCCCGTCTCGGAGGCGGTGATGGCGAGGGAGATGGTTTCGAGGTCGCGCATCTCCCCGACCATGATGACGTCGGGATCCTCGCGCAGCGCGCCGCGCAGGGCCGCGGCGAAGCTCTTCGTGTGTGAATGCACTTCGCGTTGCGTGACGTGGCAGTTCTTCGAGGAAATGACGTACTCGATCGGGTCCTCGAGCGTGATGATGTGATCGTGCCGCGTCCGGTTCACCTCCTCGATGAGCGCGGCGAGCGTCGTCGATTTTCCCGAGCCGACGGCGCCGGTCACGAGGACGAGCCCGTTGTGGTATTGCGTGAGGAGCTTGAGCTGCGGCGGCAGGCCGAGATCGTCCATGCTGCGCAGCGTCGAGTTGATGATGCGGAAGACGAGATCCAGCCCGAGACGATGGCGCACGACCGAGGCGCGGAACCGGCCAAAGGGGGTCGCATAGGCGAAATCGACGTCGCCGCGGGTCTCGACCATCGCCTTCTGCTCGTCGTTGAGAAAGCCCATCGCGAGATGCTTCGTGTCCGCCTCCGTCAGTTTCGGCGCCTGCATCCACACGGGCTCCAGCGTGCCGTTGCGCCGCCAAATCGGCGGCGAGTTGACGCCGAGGTGAATGTCGGACGCGTTCGACTCCTGCCCGATCCGCAGGTAGTGGTCGACGTGATCGAGCGTGTGGGCTTCGCCGCTGGGGAGACCGCCGGGCGTGGTGAGGGAAACTTCCGACAGTGAACTTAGACAAAAATCCCTCAGGACGGCGTTCCGTAAAGTCAATTGTTTATCGGATGTGGCCCCGACGGCGGCTTTCGCCCGTTTTTCGTCTTTGTGGAACGGGGCGGGGGACTTATTGCTCTGGGTCGGATTCCCCCTATGACCTCCCGGCTCACCCTGCGTGATTTCGCGCTCGCTTTCGCGTTGATCGGCATCTGCGCCTTCTTCGCGATCCGCTCGCCGCAATTCCTCTCCTCGCGCAATCTCTCGTACCTCGTCACCGAGCTCGCGATCACCGCCACGCTGGCGATGGGGATGCTGCTCGTCATTCTGCCGGGGCATATCGACCTCAGTGCGGGCAGCGGGGTCGGGCTCATCGGCGGCATCGCGGCGGTGCTCGCGGCCGGCGGCGGCATTTCGGGACAGGTGGTCGGTACGGTGCGCGCGCAGCTCATGCGGTGGTTCGGCCCCGGGGCCGCCGACTGGCTCCCGATGCCGCCCTGGCCGCCGGGCGTGGCAATGCTGGCGGCGCTCGCGATCGCGCTGTTGCTCTGGTCGCTGATGGGCGCGCTCATTGTGCGGGAGCGGATCCCGGCCTTCATCATCACGCTCGGCGGGCTGCTGTTTTTCAAGGGGCTTTTCTGGCTCGTGATCCAGAGCCACACCATTCCCTTCGCGCCGCCTGGCGGGGCGGCTGGCGTCACGTCCGTCTGGCTGCACGTCGGGAGCTGGGAGGTGCGCGTCTGGGAGATCGTCCGCGAAGCCGGCGGCGGATTCCATCTCGCGCTCGATGCCGCGGGCCACCGCTTCCCGCTGCTCACCGGCACCGGGAATCTTTACGCGATGCTCACGACTTCGTACGTCGCGCCGCTCGCGGGCCACGTCCTCGCGGCGGGCGTCGTGCTCCTGCTCGTGCTCGGCGCGGTGCGGGGCCGGCGGCAGCGCCGCAAGTTCGACATGCCGGTGGAAGCCGGCGAGATCGCATTCCTGCGGCTCTTCATCGCGGCGCAGGGAATCTTCCTGCTC
>DASYIS010000117.1:0-3174 GCA_035997375.1 Chthoniobacteraceae bacterium | reverse complement strand
CGCCGGGAGCCGTAAAAGTCAACGTCCCCTCCGAAGTCGCGCCAAATCCTCCGCCGGCCGCCCACCCATTGTCCGTGAGGGTGAACGTGGTGCCAGCGGCGATATTCGTCAAAAGACCGACGGACACAGTGTCGGGATTGGACGTATTGAAGCCAAGGATGACGATGTCGCCTGCGTTCAACGCGGTTTGTGCCTGCAAGGTGGAGGCGAGCGGGGACCACACCATCGCGGTCAGGAACAGGATGGTGCAGGTGAGACGAAGTGAACGGCTGGAGATCATAGTGCGCTTGCAGCGACGTCGAAGAGAACACGCCTCGGCGTCAGACAGGTGCCGACCGGGTGAGGATTGGGCGCAGATTGGAAGACACGCGCGCCGCACTCCGCCGCCTGCCGCTCGTGGCCAATGGGCGAAACGCCGAATTGTCTCATTGTTTCGCGCCGTCTCGCCTACGGCACCGGGGCGTCGGCGGGCTGGCCGGGATGGAGGAGGCGGTCAAGCACGCGATCTGAGGCCGGCGCCGGACGGAGGCCGATTGGCGGGGTGCTTTCGGACCCGCGAAGCCGCCCTTTCGCGCCCAAGCCGCCTCCACGAGGACAGCCGGCGACCGCCGAAGCCGGACTGGTCGTTGACCAACGCGACCCGTAACGTCGACTCAGCATGATTCGTCTCGTCCTCCTCATCGCGGCGCTGCTCGCGCCGGCTCTCCTGGCACAAGAGCTGGCGCCCGAAATCGAGCGCGCCCTCGCTTTCGCCCGGCAGATCGAAAACAAGGTCTTCCGTGCGATGATCGCTCCGCACTGGCTGCCCGACGGGCATCGCCTCTGGTATCGCGTGCAGACCGGGCCGGGCGTCTCGGAATACGTGCTCGCGGATGCGGAATCGGGAACGATCATGCGCGCGCCAACGGCCGCGGCGCTTGGCCTGCCGGTGAAGAGACTCACGACTTCCGCAGACACCACGACCGGGATTCGCGCATCGAGTCGGACCGGCGAAGAGACGAGCGTGCGGTTCAGCAACGCCGGTGCGGAGGCCGTCGAGCTGTTCTGGATCGACCCCCAGGCCCAGCGGAAATCGTACGGCAAACTGGAGCCGGCGGCGACGCGCGAGGTCCACACTTTCGCCGGCCACGTCTGGCTCGTGGCGACGGCCGGCGGCGCGGCGCTCGGGGTCATCGAGGCCGCGCCGGAGCCGCTTGAGCTCACGATCGATGGGCCAGGCCGGGAGGCGAAACGCGAAACGCCGGGCGAGGTTTCGCCCGACGGCCGCTGGTCCGTCCGCTTCGAAAAGCAGCAGGTCGTCCTCTGCGATACGACCACCGACGAATCCACCGTCCTCACCACCGATGGCACCGTGGTGCAGCCGTATCGCGGCCCGGTCCGGTGGGCGCCGGACGCGCAGAGCTTCACGGTCCTGTCGGTCAAAGACGTGCCGGTGCGGCAGGTGACGGTCGTCGAGGCCCGGCCCGAGGGGCAGACGCAGCCGAAGGTCCATACCTTCGACTACGCGAAGCCGGGCGACGCATTGCCGCGCCCGCGCCCGGTGCTCTTCCGCCTCACGGACCGCCGGCCGCTCCCGATCGACGACGCGCTTTTCCCGAATCCCTTCACGCCCGGCAGCACGCTCGACCTCCGGTGGTCGCCGCGCAGCGACGAGTTCTACTTCGACTACAACCAACGCGGCCACCAGCTCTGGCGCATCCTCGCGGTGAACGCGCAGGCCGGCGGCGTGCGCACCGTGGTCGAGGAGAAAGCCGACACCTTTATCGATTACACCCACAAGACCTGGCGACACTGGCTCGACGACACGCACGAGCTGCTCTGGATGAGCGAGCGCGACGGTTGGGCTCACCTGTGGCTCTACGACACGGCGGCCGGCGCGGTGAAAAACCAGGTCACGCATGGGGCGTGGGTCGTGCGCGAAGTCGTGTGGGTGGACGAAGAAAAGCGGCAGGTGTGGTTCCTCGCGAGCGGGCTGCGCGCGGGGGAAGACCCGTACCACCGGCACCTCTGCCGCGTGAACTTCGACGGCTCAGGTTTCCTCCGGCTCACCGAAGGCGACGGCGACCACGACATCCTCTTCTCGCCGGACGCGCGCTTCTTCACCGACCGCTGGTCCCGCGCCGACCAGCCACCCGTGGCCGAGTTGCGCCGGAGCGACGACGGCCGGCTCGTCTGCGAGTTGGAACGCGCCGACGCCCGGGCGCTGCTCGCGACCGGTTGGACAATGCCCGAGCGTTTCGTCGCGAAAGGCCGCGACGGCGCCACGGACATTCATGGCGTCCTCATCCGGCCGTCGCACTTCGATCCCGCGAAGAAGTACCCCGTGCTCGAGGAGGTCTACGCGGGGCCGCACGGGGCGTTTGCGCCGAAGCGGTTCGATCCGCTGGCGCGGCTGCACGCGCTCGCGGAGTTGGGCATCATCGTGGTGAAAGCCGACGGCCTGGGGACGAATCACCGCGGCAAAGCGTTCCAGGACGTCGCGTGGAAGAACCTCCAGGACGCCGGGTTCCCCGACCGCATCGCGTGGATCAAGGCCGCCGCCGCGACGCGCCCGTGGATGGACCTCACGCGCGTCGGCATCTTTGGCGGGAGCGCCGGCGGGCAGAACGCGATGCGCGCCCTGCTCGATCACGCGGACTTCTACCAGGCCGCCTTCGCCGACTGCGGCTGCCACGACAATCGCATGGACAAGCTCTGGTGGAACGAACAGTGGCTCGGCTGGCCGGTGGACGACAGCTACGTGCGCGCCTCCAACGTGGTAGACGCGCCCAAGCTGCGCGGCGCGCTGATGCTCTGCGTCGGCGAGCTCGATCACAACGTCGACCCCGCCTCGACCATGCAAGTGGCCGCCGCGCTGGAAAAGGCAAACAAGCCCTTCGAGTTACTCGTCATCACCGGCGCCGGCCACGGCGCCGCGGAGACGCCTTACGGCAACCGCAGGCGCCTGGAGTTCTTCGCGCGCCACCTCCTCGCCCCGCCGGCGAAATGAGTCGCAACATCGTCCGCCGCGATTGCGCGCGTGCCTGATTTTACCCTAAATCCGGGAATGGAGACGGAAGATGGACCACGGATTACACAGATGGGCACGGATTCTTGGACACGACCCATCGGGTGAGTCTCCGATCTTGCGCAAGTGCCTCGGTATCCGTGCCATCCGTGATATCCGTGGTCCCC
>DASYIS010000116.1:0-11361 GCA_035997375.1 Chthoniobacteraceae bacterium | reverse complement strand
GTGCTGGTGGTCGATGACAACGCCGTCCATCGCCGCATCCTGCGCGACCTGCTCGTCCACTGGCGCATGGAGCCCTCGGTCGTCGCCTCCGGCGCCGCGGCGATCGTGGAGATGCTGCAGGCGGCCCGGGCCGGGACGCCCTTTCCCCTCGTGATCCTCGATGGGATGATGCCCGAGATGGACGGGTTCATGGTGGCGGAACAAATGCGCAAACACACGGAACTTTCCGGCGCGACGGTGATGATGCTCTCTTCGGCGGCGGCGGCCGGCGCGGCCGCACGCTGTCTCGAACTGGGCCTGGCGAGTTACCTGCCCAAGCCGGTGTCCCAATCTGAGCTGCTCGATGCGCTCCTCCTCGCGCTGGGTGGGGCCGCCGGCGATTCGTCCTCGTCCTCGACGAACGCGGACGGATCGAGGACGAGGGACCAGGACGAGGACGAGCGGAAAACGCTGCGCATCCTGCTGGCCGAGGACAACGTGATCAACCGCGCGCTGGCCGCGGGCATGCTGGAAAAACGCGGCCACTTCATCGTGCATGCCGCCAACGGACGCGAGGCCGTTGCCGCCGCCGCGCAGGAAGATTTCGATGTGATCTTCATGGACGTGCAAATGCCGGAAATGGACGGGTTGGAAGCGACGCGCCGCATCCGGGAAGCCGAGCGCGCGACCGGCCGCCACGTCCCCATCGCGGCCATGACCGCCCACGCGATGGCCGGCGACCGCGAGCGCTGCCTCGCCGCCGGGATGGACGCCTACCTCGCCAAGCCGTTGCACAAAGCCGAATTGCTCGCGCTGCTCGCGCGCGTGGCGGCGGCGCGGGACGCCGCCGAGCCGACCCTTTCGCTGCCCGCCCATGCGGCCCCGCGGAAGGAGGGGCCGACTCATTCGCGCGAAAAACTCCTCGATCAGCTCGATGGCGACGAAGCGCTCCTGCAACGCATGATCGTGCTCTTCCACGAAGACACGCCCCGCCTCCTCGACAACATCCGCGACTCCGTCGCCCGCCGCGCTGCCCCCGACCTCGCCCGCTCAGCCCACGCCTTGATGAGCTCGCTGGGCGTCTTCGGCGCCCGGGAGGCCCGCCGCCTGACCCGGCAACTCGAAGCGCAGGCCCGTGAGGAAATCAACGCCCAGACGGACCGCACGTTCGCCGCCCTCGAGCAGGAGACGGCGGACATTCACGCGGCCCTGGCAACGTTCAGTCTCAACTAGGCCGGGGGGACTGGCCAATCATGATGCGCCGGCCGGGTGCGCCTTTTCGTCCACGCTTTGCGCGTTTGCGGGAGCGTGTACGCTCCGCCGGTTGACTGCGCCGAGGTAATAACATCCCCCGCCATCGACATGCGCGCCATGAGCACCACCAACATCCCCGCCACGCACGACGTCGCCCTGTCCTTCCGCGACGGGATCGACCGCATCCGCGCGCTCTTTTTTTCGCGCGATCCCGTGTGCTGGCCGGTTTTCGGCGACCCGGTTTTTTCCGAGGTCGTCGAGTTTCGAAAAACGACGATGCCGCTGCGCGAACGCGTGCGGCACTTTCCGGACGGCGAAACGCTCCTGCGCCGGCTGCGCGAGCAGGATCGTCTGCCCGCGGGCGGCCGGGATCCGCGCGCCGGGGTCGATCCGCTCCTCGTCTTCGCCGCGGCGCTTTCCAAGAACTGGGAAGACCCGGCGAGCGTGGAGAACGTGATCACGTCGCCATCCGATCCCGCGCTCTTCGGCAGCATGGCCGGCGTGCTCGCGAACGCGAACCTCGTGCATCCCGAATACTCCGAGATGGCCGGCGAGTTGGAGTCGCTCGTCATCCGGCAGATGGCCTCGCTCGCCGGCTACGATCCCGCGCGGGCGACCGGAATTTTCACGATGGGCGGCACCTTCTGCAATCTCTACGGCTACCTGCTCGGCATCCGCAAATCGCTCCCGCAATCGCGCGAGTTCGGCCTCGAGACCGGGCACGATTACCGCATCATCAACTCGGGCGTCGGTCATTACTCGAACATGACCAACCTTTCGCTGCTCGGGGTGAACATCCGGCGCAAGACGATCCGCATCCGCGCGACGGAGACGAACGACATGGACCTCGACGAGCTCGAGCGCCAGCTCACCGCCTGCTTCCAGCTCGAGTGCGTGGTCCCCACGATTATGCTCACGATGGGCACGACCGACACGTTCGGCGTGGATCGCGTAAAACCGGTGGTCGAGATCCGCGACCGGCTCTGCGCGCAGTTCGAGGTCGCGGTGAAGCCGCACATTCACGTCGATTCCGCGATCGGCTGGCCGCTGCTCTTCTTTCTCGACTACGACTTTCAGAAAAACCCACTCCGCATCAATGCCGCGACGCGGCCCGGCCTGCGGCGCACCGTGGAGCGTTTCCGCGAGCTGCAGCGCGCCGATTCCTTCACCATCGATTTTCAGAAATGGGGCTACGTGCCCTACACCTCGAGCCTCGTGATGATCAAGAATCGCGACGACCTGAAGGCGCTCGAGCACGACCCTGAGTACTTCAGCTATTTCGAGAAGAACGTCGAAGGCCAGACGCACTTGCATGCGACCATCGAATGCTCGCGCGGCGCCGCGGGACTTTTCGGCGCTTACACCGCGCTGCATTACCTCGGGATTGAGGGCTTCCAGCGACTGGTCGCGAACACGCTGCAAAACGCCAACTATTTCCGCTATCGCCTGAGCGGCATTCCCGGCGTGAAGCTGATGGCCGCGCAAAACCAGGGCCCGAGCGTCGGCTTCCGCATGTACGACCCCGAGGCGGTGAGCGATCCCGACGCGGAGTTCGACTGCGAATGCCGGATCGAGGACACGGCCGAATACCACGCGCGCCTCGACCGCAACAGCCGCCATCATCGCGACATCTTCCTGCGCCGCGGCAAGGTCGGCCTTTACACGAACTGGGTCGAATTCATCGCGCACACCGACTACGACACGCGCGGCCGCTGCGGCGCGATCCCCGGCGAGAAAGCCGTCTTCATGAACCCGCGCACGCGTTACGAGGACATCGACCGGTTCATCGCCGCGGTGCGCGGCTGACTCGCGATGAGTTCACGCAAACGATCTGCCACCCTCGATCAAATCCGCGCGCAAGCGGGTAAGGCTCACGCCGGCCGCGGGGTCTGTTTGCGGGCTTCGGCTTTGAGCAGGGAGACCAAGGTATCGAGTTGGGCCAATTCGTCCAGCTCCGCCGCCTCGTCGTCGGAGAGGGTGCCGTTGGTGTTCTTTTCCAACAGCACGCGGGTTCTCTCCACCAATGCGCGCGAGGGCTTGTATCCGAGGAGCGCCGAGGGCGACGGCCCGCTGGCGAGAAATTCCAGCACCTCGCGGCCTATCCCGGGAGTCGCCGCCCACGTTCGACGCAGCCCGCGTTCAAGAATCTCTGCGATCTGCCCGGGTTCGCTGGGCAGGCGCGAGGCGAGCGTTTCCGGGAGATCGAAGGTCACTTGCATGAAGGCAAGGTGCACGAACGGCCTCACCTTTTCCAGTCTGCTTTCGTAACCACGATCTCCATCAATGCAAAACCACTTCATCACCCTCCTCGCGTCGCTCGCCTGCGCCGCCACCTCCTTTGCCGCGGACGATCTTTGCGCGCAGCCTCCGCCGACGGACATGGCGAAGGCCGCGGGCGTCA
This sequence comes from Chthoniobacteraceae bacterium, assembly GCA_035997375.1. Lineage (GTDB taxonomy): Bacteria > Verrucomicrobiota > Verrucomicrobiia > Chthoniobacterales > Chthoniobacteraceae > DASYIS01. The sequence continues at coordinate 7,727 of DASYIS010000116.1, read as the reverse complement.
ACCTCCCAAAGCTGCCGTGGCATGTCGTCAACCTTTGGTGGGAGTTCGAGAAGCCCGTCGAGCACTTCACCTCGCTGGAGATGGATGTGACGATCGATCGCGACGTGCCGTCGGATTACAACCTCTACGTTTCGCCCTGCGGCATCGCGAAGATCAATGATCTGCAATTCTACGGCGGCCTCCAGACGAACATCAACGGCTGGCCGAACAAGGAGAGCCGCGAGCGCGTTTTTCCCGGTAAAGGCGCGATCTTTTCGCGCTGGTCGGGCGACAAGAAAACGCCGATCGGCCTCGATCACGTGCGGGTCGCCGGCGAGGATTGCGTGGTCGAGAGCGCGGGCTATGAGGGCGAGTTTGCGAGCGTGCGGCGCCCGTTGGCGTGGACCAAGGGGACCTACACTTATCAAATCACCAAGGGCGAGACCGAGACGGTGGACGGGAAGGAATGCACCTGGTTCCACTGTCGCGTGAAAGACGCAGCCGGCGCCGTGCAGGAAGTCGGCAGCCTGCGTTTCGAGGGGACGGATTTCACCTTCTGGGCCAAGCACTCGGCGTTCGTCGAAGTCTACAGCACCGCGAAGATTCCGCGTTCCGGCATTCCGAAAGTGAACATCACTTTCGGCCGGCCGCGCCTCAACGGGGAGAAGGTTGCCTTGAAGAAGACGTCCGCGTATTACCCCGATCCGGCCAAGGGCGTCCCCGGCGCGCCGGACTGTGCGTGGGCGAAGGCCGAGGGCGAAAACTGCACGGTCGAGATCGGCCCGATTTTTCAACGCGACGAAGCGCAGCGCCGGCACCCGCTCGAGCTCGAGTCCGCGCCCTGAGCGTGCGCCTTTGCTTGGCATTTCCGGAGCAGTCGCGGATGGTTGCCGACTCTCCCCCATGAGAATCCTTCCCCTCTCCGCCCTCGGCCTCGCGCTGCTCTGCGCGCCTTTTCTCAGCGACGCGGCGGACTCCGCAACGCCGGCGCCCGCCGTATGGTGGAAGCCCGCAGCCGTGGCCGCGCCGGAGTTGCCGGTCACGGTCTTCGGTCCGCAGTCGGATGTGCAATGGTCCATCACCGCCGGCGCGACGGCAAAGGAGGGCGGGCCGTTTTCGGTGGAAGACGATCCGCTGCTTGCGCGGCCGGTCCTGGTTTGCGGCGTGCGGCCGCTGACGCTCGAGGGGCGCACGAGCTACGGCGAGGTGGAAATCGAGTGCCGGGTGCGGCTCGGGGTGACCGCGGAGAAGCCGACGGCGTACTTCACGCTCGTCCCCGCCCGCGACCCGGCGGATGCGAAGAGTCCCGGTCTGCCGCTCTCGCTCGCCGGCACGTACGATGGCGGGATCAATCTCAGCGCGCTCGGCACTGGCGCGCCGTACAAGCTGCGCGCGCACGAGCGCATCCTGCCGACGTGGGACGAGGCGGTGCGCGTGCCGATCGAGCGCGACATGGCGTCGCTGCCGCTGTGCCAGGACAAGTGGGTGCACGTCCGCTACCGGCTCGCGAAAGAGAGCGTGCGCATCTGGGTCGATGACCGGCTGTTGGTCGATCGCCGTGATCCGGCGCTGAAGACCGCCGGCGTCGTGCGCGTGGCCCTGCAGCCCGGCTCGCGGCTCGCGGAGCTTTCGGTGCATGCGATCCCGCAGGAAAACCCGGCGTGGGCGACGGTCCCGCTCGATGGCTACGTGCACGACCGCGCCTTGTTGAAAGGCGCCGCGGTTGCGGACGATGCGCTGCCCTTTGGCCAGACCGTCGTCGTGGACGGCATCCCTTTCCGCTTCGCGGCGCGCGCGGGCGAGAATGCGCCGGACCATATCGACGTCGGCCGCAGCGTGCTGCGCGAGGCGAACATGGAGGGCTATCTCGAATCGAACCAGCACCGCTTCGCCGGCGCGTTTTGGGTCGACCCCGCGCGCATTCAGTTGCGCATTCCGAACGATCGCTACGACGCGCTCCACGTGGTTGCGGCGTTCGATGACGAACCCGCCCGCCTGCCGGAAATGACCGCCATGTTTTACCGGCCGGGCGCCGGGTTTGCGCAAGGGTTCGAGGGCACCGTCCCCTCCGCCGGCGTCCCCCGCTCAGGCACGGACGCCCAGCCGCTGCCGGTGAAGCTGGAGAATGGCACGACGGCGAATCTCTGGCAGATCCGCATCCCGCTCGACCCCGGGCTGCTCGCGAGCTTTTCCGACATGGAGACGCTCGAGCTGGAACTGACCAAGCGCCTGCACCAGTACCGCAGTTACCCCGATCCGATCCTCTACGGCTGGCACGGCGGCGGGCTGCCGAGCGGGGTGCACGTCTATGGGCTCACGCTGCATCGCGCGCGCATGACGATGTCGGTCGAGCCGACCGTGCCCGGCCACGTCTGGACCACCCCGGCGGTGCCCGGCTACACGCTCCAGTTCGAGAACCGCCACCCCGAGCAATGCACCGCATTCGTCACCATCGAGACGAAGAGCCACGACGGCGAAGAGCAAACGAAGCAGGAGAAGTCGCTGGCCATTCCCGCGGGCAAAACGGGCAAGCTGGCGATCACCGTGCCCGTGAAAAAGAACGGCTGGCACGAGATGACGATCACGATGACCGACACGGCGGGCACTTGGGTCGAGCGGCGCAATTTCGTCCGCCTCGCGAAGGACACCCGCGCGCCGTTTTGGGAAGAGGGACAGGGGCCGATGTTCGGCTACTGGTCGTACCACGGCGGGCATTACATGCCGTCGGCCGTCGAGATCATGAACCTCATGCACAGCGCCGGCGCGCGCGGGACGCTGAGCAATCCCAAGGCCGACACGCCGGAGGGCAAGCTGTTCGCCGAGTGGAAATGGCAGAGCGGACCGAATGCGTGGGCGGTCGCGCCGCAACGCGAGTGGGCCGGCGAAGAAAAGCCCGACCGCGCGAAGTACGAGGCGTACAAGGCGACCGCCGTCGACGCACTGCGCAAGGTGCAGGGCGACGATCCCGGCATCGTGACGTTCTTCGCCGAGCCGCACATCTCGCGCGATCTCACCGCGGGCAATCTGCCGGAGTATTGGGGCGAGCCGCCGTACCCGATGAATGACGAGGAGAAACAGAGCCTGCGGATTTTCATGAACACCGCGCGCTCGGCGGCGGAGGGCGTGCGCGCCGCGTGGCCGAAGACGAAGATCCTCATCCCGTGGGGCGACCCGCTGTTCGTTGTGCCGTTCCTGCGCGCCGGCTTTCCGAAGCACCTCATCGATGGCAGCGGGCTCGACATGATCGGCTTCGAGCGGCTGCCCGAGCAGCAGCTCTACCAGATGAGCACGCACCGGCTCTACGAGCTGCGCGAGGAGTACCGCAAGGCCGGCATCCCGAACCCGACGCTCGCCTACATCGAGGGAACCTTCGTGCCGACCGAACCGGGCGCCTGCACCTGGGAGGAACAGGCGGAGCGCTATCATCGCTGGTCGCTGCTCTCGCTCGCGTATGGCGTCGACCGCTTCTACTCCGGCTGGTTTTCGCACGACTGCGGGAACTACTACGGCGCGGAACACTACGGCGGCTGCGGCATTTTCCGCCGCATCCCGTACTCCGATCCGAAGCCGGCGTACGCGCACTACGCGACCATGACGCGCATGCTCGAGCGCTCGCATTTCGAGAAGTGGCTGCCGACCGGCTCGATGACCTCGTACGCCCTGAAGTTCGCGAAGCCCGAAGTCGGCTCCATCTACTCGCTCTGGGCCATCCGCGGCAAACGCACCGCCACGCTTACGCTCGAAAAGGACGGCCCGGTCACCGTGACCGACAGCATGGACAACGCGACGGTGCTGAAGTCCGCCAATCGCGCCGTCACGGTGACCATCGGCACATCGCCCATTTACGTTACCGGCACCGGCGAAGTGCAGTCGATCAGCCTTGGCGCGGCGGACAACTCCGAGAGCGTCGAGTGGGCGCGCAACCGGAACCAGGAAACGTGGGGCACCGGCCCGGCCAAACGGAGCGCGCCCGTCGGGCAGGAGGTCACGATCGCGAACCTCGGCGACGGCTCGTGGACGCTCTCCGAGGAGCGCGACGCGGCTTACGAGAACAACACCTTTGACGCGAATTCCTTCCTCGGCCACATGAGCGCCAAGGTGACCACGGACGAGGAGCGCAAAGGCAACTTCCTCGCGGTCCATCTGCTGCCGCAGGAAAAGGAGCGCCGGCTCATGCCGTGGTACTCCGTGTTGAAACCGAAGGCGCCGATCATCATCGGAGGCAAGGCGGTCGCGCTCGGGCTCTGGGTGAAGGCGTCGAGCGACTGCGGCCGCGTCGTTTATGTCCTGCGCGACGCGAAAGGCGAGCGCTGGATGAGCGCCGGCACGAAGGACCAGTGGAACTGCAACGACGTGCATGGCTGGTCCGCGTTCAACTTCGACGGCTGGCGTTACGTGCGCTTCGAGCTGCCCGCGCACGCCGAGTGGGATTCCTTCCGCGAATACGGCACCACCTGGTGGGGCAGCGAGGGAGGCGACGGCATCGTCGACCTGCCGTTGCGGCTCGAGAAAATCATCGTCGAGCGCCGCACGCACGTCCTGTACGTCAATGACGTCCAGCCCGCGAATCCCGCCGACGTGCTGCTCGGCGACCTCGTGGCGGAATTCGAGACGCCCTTCGATTCCAGCGAAAGAGCCGTCGCACTCAATCAACTGCGCCCGCCGAAGCTCCAGGGCGAATCCGCGCTCGCGAACCCGATCGCGAAAGCCCAGGCCGAAAACGAGCTCGCGCCCGTGAAATTGGACGGCGTCCGCATGCCGGACTGGGGCTACGACGGCACGCGCTGCCACGTGCAATTCAGCGCGGCACCCGAGGCCACGGTCTATCAAGTCTGGGTCTCCGCCTACCCCGACGGCCGCGGCGCCGTGCAGATGGGGACGATGAAAACACCCGGCGGCCTCATCAACAACCTCCGCCCCGCGATGAAGCTGTACCTGTGGGTCACCTACACCACTACGCCCGCCAAAGGCGCCAGGCCGGCGACTGCGCAAGGCAAGCCCTCGAACCGGTTGGAGATCCAATTGGTTGATGCCTTCAGTCAGAAGTAAACCGACGCGGGCCGAGGCGCGGCGGGCCCTCGGCGACTCCCGTCCCGCGAACTCGCGCATGCGAGCCAAGCGCACCTTCTCGCCACTCCCCTCCACCTCTCGTTCCCAAAGTTAGCGAAGCGCTTTGGGAACGACGCTGCCGCCGAAACTCCGTTTCCCTCCCAGCGTCTACCGCGCTCCCACCGCCACACATCACGCTGGACCGTTAGGCGTCGGGCTCTGTTCGGAACTGCACAAATGTTTCCGACTCCTTTGCCTCTGGTTTGTCGCCATTAATCCAGAGACCCTGAGTACGAGCGTATTTTCGCAGCGGCTTGATCACCTCTGGCGAAGTGCGACACCAGAATGCAATCTCCTCAATCGTCCGTCCATCCTTGTACTGCTGGGTATACACCACGGCGGAGCGAAGGCTCTTCCTGGAAGGCAGAGGAAATTTACGGATGCTGTCGGCAAGAGGGTGCCAGAATGAGGCTGGCAACTCGCTGCTGCGTCTCCACTGCTGATCGAAGTAAAAATGGGCAATCGCGCACCTCGTGCACATCACGTCTTTGGCACTGACCCCCAAGTTGCCGCAGACGCTTCGATTCCAAACCGCGAGGTTACGACTTGGCTTTGAGGGATTATCCCTGAGAGAGGAAATCTTCGCGAGCTTCCCTCCGCACAAGGGGCACCCAGTCGTCGCCTTCGCCTGTGGAGAGAAAATGAGCAACGCCGCGATGACGCAAAGAATGAGTCGGTAAATCATGACGGACGGAACCCATTTTTACGCGCTTGTGATCATGGGGAAGACTTTTGGAACGAACGTTCCGAGACCTTCGGGAGTTGCCGGGCGGCCTCGGAGGTTGTGTCAAACGACTTCCTCTCCTCCTCTACCATCGAAAGGGCCTGGTCCACCCCACACCACCACGCCCGCCAAGGCGCGAAGCCGGCCTCCGCGCAAAGCAAGCCGTCGAATCGTTTGGAGATTCAGCTGGTGGATGCATTCAGCCAGAAATAGAGACCGCGCTGCCATCAAGCTCACTCCTCCGCGCTGTCCCGCTCCAGCTTTCCGCGCTGGATGCGCAGGGAGCGCAGCAGTTTCACGATGAGGGTCTCCTGGTAGCGGTAGCTCATCTCCTGGCCCATCGGAACGAGCACGGAGAGCGATTGCCGGCGGCAGCGTTCCAGCAGTTCGCTGAGCTCCTCGATCAGGCGATCCTCGCTGGCACCTGTCTCGGGGTCGGGCGGCTGCTGGGCGGCGGGCACGGTGGCGATCTCGCCGACGGTGATCCCCGGCGGAAAGAGGGCAAGCAGGCGGGCTTCCAGGTGGACGCGCTGCGCGTCGATCCGCCAGAGACGGAAGCGGTGCGCGAAGGCCATGGCATTGAAGAGGAGCGAGAAGCCGAAGATGAGCTGGACCCAGCGCGCCGTCGGCATGAGATCGACGAGCCACGGCGCGTAGACGCCGACCCGGTCCGGGCCGCCGCTCTCGAAGTAGCTGCGCGCGGCCGGCGCCGGCGGGAGGCTGGTCCGATTGCCGAACTCGCGGTTCAGGTGGACGAAATCCGGGAACTGCGCGGCGAGGACCGTGATGAGAGCCTGCGTCGCGGACCACTTGGCGGCGCCGTTGCCGAGGACCAGCGTATCGATCTGGATGACGTGCTTGTCCTCCGGCGGCAGGCGGCCCACGGGATCGTAGGTGCCGGCGCGGATAATCCCCGCGCGCGCGAAGGGGAGCCGCCGCGCGAGAACCTCGGCGTCCGCGAGATTGACGATCTGCAAATGGCGATCGCGCACGAGCCCGGCCAGGAGTTGCGCATCGTCGTCGATGACCATGGCGGCGAGGTCCAGTTCACCGCTTTCGAGCTGCGCGAGTTGCTCCTCCAGGCCGGGCGTCGAGATCTGCAAATCCAGACCGTCGAGTTGCGCCAGGATCTGGCGGGCCACGCGCTCGGTGCCGCTTCCCACCGGGCCAATCCCGATCCGCCGGCCGCGCAGGTCCTCCAGCGTGTGGATCCGGTCGGCGTCGCGGCCGAGCATCACGAAGGATTCCGGATGGCCGAGCCGCCCGATCAATTCCAGGCCCGGCGGCACCTCCAGGCCATCCTGCACCAGCGCGAACTGCACCGTCCGCTTCGCCCGCCCCGCCGCCAGGCGGCGCAGGTTTTCGACCGACCCCTCCGAGGTCAAATTCTCAATCCGGCCGCCCCGGCGCTGCGCTTCGCCGGCGAGCCGCTCGACGATAGCGGCATAGTTCCCGCGCGGATTCCCCGAGAGCATCTTCACCTGAAGGTACGAGAGCCGCGGCGTGCGATCGTAGAGCGCCGCCACCAGGACGATCACCGCGAGCACCGCAAACAACGCCGCGGTTTTGCAAGCAGCCGCGTGTCGCCGGGTAAATTCCATCATGCGCTTGAGCTGGTCACTGGACATAGGGTGGAGCATAGCGCGCCGAGGCCGACGGGAACGACCTGAAAGGAGCGATTCCGGGAAACTCCCTTTCCGACGCCACCGTCCCCCAGGGCTGATTCACGCTAAACGCCCGAGTGCGGAGTCATCCTCTTCATCGCCACCTTCATTCCCGCCCACATTCCTCCTTCCTCGCCGGATTCATGAGAGCAGAAATCTGAGGAGGAGGATGAAGATGAAAATTACGACAAAGAACGAACAGGTTTTCGCCGATCAGGCGTGCGCGGCACGAGGGACGTTGGAGCGCACCG
>DASYIS010000115.1:0-8979 GCA_035997375.1 Chthoniobacteraceae bacterium | reverse complement strand
TGCTGCCGCTTTGGCGGGGGGCGCAGCCTGCTGCGTGCGGGGAGGGCTTGCAGAAACGCCCCCTGCTCCGCCCCACCCGCAGCAGGCTGCGGCCACCACAAAGCGGCAGCAGGCTGCCCCAGTCCAAGGCGCTTCGCGCGCGTCATTTTGCCTTCCTCAAAATCCCCGGCCGCGTACTAATCGACGGATGTTCGGACTCCGCTTCGACGGCCGGACGATCGCTCTACTGCTCGTATGCGCTCCCCCACGAGACCACCCTTTCGGCTTCACCCCGCCTTGTGGTTGCTCGCGGCCGCATACCTCCTAGTGTGCGTAGTCGCATCGCCCGCGCAGGATCCCATCCCCGTCGAGCAATGGCAAAGCCGGCTCAGTGACGACAAACTCTCCGCCGAGGAGATCGCGACGGCCGTGGCGCAGGCGCTGAAGCTGCAGGCCGACGCGGCGGCGAAATGGGACTGGCGCTGGGGAGACTTCGTCGCGTTGGCGCGGAAGAAGGGCAGGCTTTCGGACGAACTCTGGCGCGATTACCTGCTCGGCGCGGTCCGGCCAAAGATGCGCGTCGCCGACGCGGTCAAGCGCAGCGCGGGGTTGCCGATGTGGCTCGATGACGACACGGCGCGCACCGGCCGTGAGCGCACGCCGGCGCACGGCACGACGCTGTGGGAGGTGGATCTCTCCGGCGTCCCGGCGAAGAATTCGTGGAAGGGGGAAGCGAATCTCGGCAGCGGCGGCGCAAGCTCGATGGGGCTGACCGAGGACTTGAAGCAAAAGCGCTACGCCGACCTGAAGCCCGGTCCGCAGAAGCTGCACTACAAATGCACGATCGAGATTTTTGACGGGCCGGAGGAGAAGAAGGACGCGAAGTCGCTCGGCAAGCGCGTCTTCGAGGCGACGCTCCCGTGGGCGCTGCTGGAGGAGGAGGCGGGGCCGGTGTTGCCGGCCCTGCGCCCCGATCCCGCGCTGCGCGCCGCGATCGAGAAATCGTTCGGCACTCCGCTGCTGCTGCGCGACGATCGCGACCAGACATTTGTGCAAGTCATGCTCCAGGTGGACCGTCCACCGGCCGGCATGGGATTCGACCTCGCCCTGCGCGCGGAGGGGCACACGTGGGCGCTCGGGCCGGTCGCCTGGACCAAGGGGAACATCGGCTGGTGGGCTTTCGACACCGATCTGCCGGAGAACATCGGGCAGGTGGACGTCGTGCTCACGCCGAGTGTGCAGGCGGCCGGGACGCGGATAAAGAGCGACCCGTACCGGCTGATGAATCTCACCGAAATCTGGGATGGGCCGGAGATCGTGGTCCACGCGCCGGTGCGCCACCAGCGAGTCGAGATGCAGAGGATCGCGCCCCTGACTCCGGAGGCGGCGCGAGAGTATGCGCTCGCCCAGTTGGACCCTGCCGATCCGGTGACGGCCAGGCTGAAGCGCGACGGCGATTTCGCCGCCGCGCGCACCGCGCTTGAAGGACGATGCAAGGAGCACCCGGAGGACGCCGCGGCGCAGTATGCGCTCGGCTGCCTGCTGACGGCCGAAGGTGAGCCGGTGAGGGCCATGCGCCACTTTGCGGAGGCGCGGAAACTCGCGCCCGCCGACGATCTGCAAAGGAAAATTCAGCACGAGCTGCGGAGGCTGTGCGCCATGTGGCTGAAGCGGGCCGAAGCAGGTGAGCCGCCGGCCATGCTCGGGCTCGGTGCGGCGTACGAGCACGGCCTGGGCGTGGCCGCCGTGCTGCCGGAGGCAAAACGCTGGTACCGCCAGGCCGCCAATGCCGGCGACGCGGAGGCGATGTGCCGGCTGGCCGCGCTCTATGAGCAGAAGGCCGGCGCCACAGTTCAGACCGAGCAATCCGACGAATGGTACCGCACCGAAACCCTGAGCTGGTATCGCAAGGCGGGCGGCTTGGGCAACGAAGAGGCAAAACGATGGCTCCAACAACACGATCGCTAATCCGCGGCCTCACGGCACGCTTCCTCCACGCTTGGCTCGTGCTGGCCGGCCTGCACTTCGCGCACGCCCAGGCGCCCGCGGCGCGCGAATTGAACTACGAAGACTGGGTGCGCCAGTACTCGGGTTGGAGGGGCGGCTTGGAGCCGGAAGCCAGATCCCCCGGACCACTCCTGACGATCACGGCGGTGGAGGGTGACGACCAGCCGCCGCGGCCGGACGGGTTTTCAACGGAGACGGCCCACGGCAACCAGGTTTCGAAAGAAGGAAACGTCACGGAATTCTTCCATAGCTCGATGGGTTCGAAGGGGGGCGGCGGCGGACCTCCGCTCGCCGAGCCGGTTTTGAAGCGACTCGACGAGTTGTTGGCAGCCCTCCCCGATGATGAAAAGCGTCTCCCGCCCAAAGGCCGCCGGCTGCTCGTCCGAGGCGCGATGGGAGAGAAATCCGTCACGCGCGTCTACGATCGCGCAAACGCCCCAGCGCCAGTCTGGGAGATGCTGCGGCTCATCGGCAGCCGGCTCGGTGCGTACGTCCCGCAATTCCAGCCAAAGTCGGAGATCGACGCCCGCGGTTTCCAGCACGACGGCTTCCTCGCGCTCGCCCCCGATGGCAAGCAACTGCTCTTCACCGGCATGAACCAGCCGCTGCAGTTCTGGTCGCCCGCGAGCCACGAGCTGCTCGCCGAAGTGCGCGGGCTCGGCAGCCGCCACATCGCTTTCAGCCCCGATGGCACGCAGGCCGTGATCGTCGACTCCATGGGGAGCGCTCTCGTGGAGACCAGGACGTGGACCTCGACGCACAAACTCGAGGCTTATTTCGAGCCCCGCTACCTGCCGGACGGCCGCCACGTCGTCATGGGCGGCGGCGTGAAGCCTTTGCAAATTTACGAGACGGCCACCGGTGCCCGCGTCGCGCAGCTTCCCGAAATCCCCGAGGGCGCGGTGAAGTACCTCCCCGCCCCCAAGAGCCGCCGGGCCGTGGTGCAACTCGTGGACGGGAAGGTGGAGCTCTGGAATCCCGCGGAGAACCGCGCGATCGCCACGCTGCGCGAAAGCGATCGCCTGGCCGAGGCGGTCTTCTCGCCGGATGAATCGCTGGTGGCGACCGCGACTTACAGCCTTCCGCCCGCGCGGCAGGTGACCAGCTTCGACATCTGGCGCACGGACACCGGCGCGCTGGTGCATGAGTTACGGCCCTTCGAGCAAGTTGGCCGCGAGCAGACCGCCGGCCTGCTCTGGTCTCCCGACGGTGAGTACGTGCTGGCGGGCGCGTTTCCCGACCTGAGCTCGAACAACATCGTCTGCGTCTTCAGCGCAAAGACCGGCCGCCATCGCGGCCAGTTCGCCGCGCCGGAGTTGTGGCGGCTCAATGGCGTGGTTCTCCTGCCCGATGGCAGCGAGCTCGTCGCCGGGGACAGCGGCGGCAAGATTCGTTTCTGGGACTTTCAGGCGGCGATGAAAAGCATCCGCGAGTTCGAGAAAACGCTCGCGCCTTCCGCACCGCCGTAGCCGAGCTCGAAACAATCGGCTACCGGAACGGCAGCAGCCACGCGCCGAGCATCGTCACCGCAAACCCGGTGAAACCCATGACCCCCATCATGACCGACGCGGTCTTGAGCGTTTCGCCCTCGGTCATGCCGGTCATCTTGGAGATGATCCAGAAGCCGCTGTCGTTCATCCATGGGATCGGCTTCGAGCCGCAGCCGATGGCGAGGGCGAGATAGACCGGGTTGTAGCCGAGATCCACGCCGATCGCGAGCGGCGCCACGATGCCGACGGCGGTGATCATGGCCACCGTTGCCGAGCCTTGCGCGAGCCGCACGAGCGTGGTGACGAAAAACGCGGCGGGCAGGAGCCAGAGGCCGCTGCCGGAGAACATGCTGGAGAGCACGCCCGCGACATCCGTCGCGCGCAGCGCCTGGCCGAACGCGCCGCCGGCGGGGGTGATAAGCAGAATGACGCCGGCACTTTCGAGCGCCACGTTCAGCGGAGCGGCGAGGGAGCGCCACTGCCATTTGCGGGAGCCCGCCAGCAGCACGAGCGCAGTCGCGGCGCCGATCGCGAGGGCCATGTTCTTGTTGCCGACAAGCCAGATCGCGTCGCGCCACCGGCCGAGGTGCGCGATGGTCGTGCCCCACGAGGAACTGGTCCCGAAGTTCTTCGCATCCGTCAGGCTCTCGAGCGCGATGAGCGCGATCGGCAGCAGGATCGGCACGAGCGACCAGCCGAGCGCCGGCAGCGTGCGATGCACCTGGAGCGTGCCCGCCTCCGGCATCGCTTCGTCGCGCAGCGGAATCTCCCACCGGCGATTCGCCCAAAGCGCATAGCCATAGCCCGCCAGCGCCGCGATAAGACCGACGATCGCCCCGCCCAACATCATGGTGGCAATCGGGATATTGAGCGCGGCGGCGACGAACGAAGGCCCCGGCGTTGGCGGCACGAGCGAGTGCGCCATCGTCGCGCCGGCGACGACGGACAGAATGTAGAGCAGATAGTCTTTCCCGGTCTTCCGCCGCATCGCCTTCCCGAGCGGGATGAGCAAATAAAACACCGTGTCGAAAAAGGCCGGGATGCAGAGCAGGAACCCGCTCGGGATGAAGGCGAGCGAGGCGCGCTCTTCGCCGAAGACGTTGCGAATCGCGAGCACCACGCGCTCCGCCGCGCCGCTCTCCATGAGGCACGCGCCGATGACCGAGGCGAGCGCGATGAGGAGGCCGATGCTGGTGACGGTGTCGCCGAAGCCTTTCGCGACGACCTCGCCGGGATTGGCTTTCGCGGCCTTCTCGGCTTTCTCCCATTCCGCCATGGAGATGAGCAAATCCCTGGGCTCGAGCGCCACGTTGGCGACGCCGGCTTGGGCGTCGGGAAAAATGGCGTGGTACGGGTGTGCCGGATGCGGCGGCAGAATCTCATCATTCCACATCACGATCCCCGGATACATTCTGCCGTCGCGCGCCTTGAGCAGCATCGCAGTGTCGTTTCGAAGATTCTTCTTCGTGGAAGAAACGACGTTGAACTCGTCGCCCGCCACGCTCGAAACCTCGGCCGCCGCCGGCCGCGCGGCGCTCCGGGATCGTGCGTCCTGCGGCGTGATCGAGGCCACGATCAGTGCCGCGCCGATCAGCGCCAGGAAGGCGGGCAGCCGCAGGCCGATGATCGCGGCGATCACCAGTCCGGAGCCGAGGAGAACGATGAGGATGGGCATGGGGAGGAAGAGGCGGGAGGTTGGGCGAAGCGCGGCGGTTTGGGAAGGATTTCAACGACTGGCCGGGGGCGGTTGAATCCGTCCGACGCGCGCCGATCCCAGCTCTTCGTCTTTTTCTTCATCATCATCTTCATCAACTTCACCTCGGTCCTCCAACCAAGGCCCGGTGATTGATGAAGATGAAGATGAAGAAAATGAGGAAGAGCAGAACCACCCGCCTTTCCGTGACTCGACACGCGCGGGCGAAGGAGGAACACTCCCTTCATGCCTCTCGACACCTCCTCCCTCGGCCAGCCCGTCGACCTCGGCCAGGTCGCCCGTGAACTCAAGAAACTCTGGGAAAGCACGGGCGGCACGCAGACCCGCGCGTCGCTCGTCAATTTCGCCGTCCTCTGCTCCGGCGCGGAGGCGCTGGAAAACAATACCGGCATGATCTCCAACTTCACGCGGGAGCATGCGTGCCGCGCCATCCTGATCGCGCGCATCGATGAGCCGGGCGCGCCGCCGGTGCGGACCTGGATCAATGCGCACTGCCATCTCTCGCGCGCCGGCGCGAAATCGATCTGCTGCGAGCAGATCACCTTCCTCATCAACAGCGGCTCGGAGCAGATGATCTCGAACGTGCTCTACGCCAACCTCGACTCCGATCTCCCGCTCTATCTCTGGTGGCAGGGCGAGCTGAGCGCGGAGCCGTGCGAGCAGCTCTGGAACAGCGTCGACCGGCTCATCTTCGACAGCCGCGAATGGCCCGACCTGGGCGAGCAGGTGCCGCGCTTGCAGGCGGTCCTCGCCGCGGCCAGCGCGCGGACGATCCTGTGCGATCTCAACTGGACCCGCACGCTGCACCTGCGCCAGGCGGTCGCGCAGATGTTCGATCAGCCGGAGAACCTCGCGCTGCTCACCGATGTCCGGCGCGTCACGATCCGGCATTCGCCCGGCGGCGAATCGACGGCGCTGCTGTTTGCCTCGTGGGTCTCGGCGCAGCTCGGCTGGGTCGCCACCGAACGCTCGGGCGCCCGGCTCGATTTCCGCGCCGCGACCGGCGACGACGTCAGCTGCGAGTTGCAGGAGAGCGAGGGCGCGCCGATCAGCCTGTTCGAGATCCTCTCCGGCGCGGGCAGCGTCTCGATCCAGCGCACCGCCGGCTCGCCGTTCTTCCGCGCCGAGGTCCGGCTCGGCGACCGCCCCGCGTCCAGCCACCTCCTCCCCGCGAGCACCGACGAGCTGGTGAATCTGCTGGACGAAGAGTTGACCCTCGGCGGCCGGCATCGCGTCTACCTGAAGGCGCTCAGCGCCTTGACGCCGCTGCTCGCGGAAGCCGTCGCCTGAACCGGCCGGACCGGTTAGAGCCGCGTCTTCCAGACGAGATCCTTGAGCTCGCGCTGAAAGACGAGCCGGTCTCCCCAGTCGCCGCGATAAGCCGAGAGGATGCAGCCGGCATCGAGCGCCGGCCGCCGCATCTCCTGCGCGACGTGGCGCACCAGCAGCTTGCCCAGCGCCCCCATGCCGACGATGGCGAGGTCGAACTCCTGCGCCTCGATCGCGGCACAAATCTCGCGGGCTTTGGCGAGCGGATCGGGCGTATCGTTCGGCAGCGTGCGGCCCGGCACGGTGTCCAAGGCGGCATCCGCGCGGCCTTCGTCGAAGCCATAGCATTCGCAAAACGCCGCGAACTTTAGCCGATGCACGATGACGCCCGCCTTGTGCGTCACCCACAGCACGCGCCGGCCCCGGGCGATCCGCGCGATGATGGAGGGCCGGTAGAGCGGCAGGACCGCGCTGATGACGGGCGAGGGCGGACACCGTCCGTCCGCGAGCGCCGCGATCTCCGCGCGCAAAGCCGTCCGCCACGGGTGCATGCGGCCATCGAAACGCTCCGGCAACCCAAGCACCCCGGCCGCGTGAATGGCGCGCAACAGCTCGCGCGCGATCGGGTCCGTCGCGCCCCGGCGCAGCAGCCCCAGCTCGCCGTCGCCGAGCCGCACGAGGGATTGCGCGGGCTGCTCGAACATCCGCGCCAGCAGATCCGCTTCCTCGTCCACGCGCTCCCATTGCGCCGCGGGCCAGGCCGCCCGGCAAATGTCATCGGCCGTCAGAGGCATGGCCGGCGCCTGGGAAGCGGGCTCTTTTCGCACAGCCGACCCATTGGAAATTGAAAATTGGAAAATGGGCGTTTCATCTCGTGTCTCGTTACCCCAAATAGCAGACCCGCCCCGCCTCCACGAAGGGCTGCAGCAGCCGCGCTTCCGCTTCGCCGTCGTGTTCCGGCGGCGGGAGAAAGGCGCGCGCGTCCCAGTAGTGATGCCGCCCGCCGGCGGCGCGCGAGAAGTGATCGAACCCCGCGAGGGTCAGCTTTTCCGCGCCGTGCTCCAGCAGCCAGCGGGCGGTCAGGAATCCCGTGGAGGGAATGAGCCCCGCTTTCTCCTTCCCCTCGCGCGCCGTGGCCGCCTGGATCTCCGCGCGCCGGGCGTCGTAGTACGCGTGCGGGATGCGCCAGATGGCCGCGGCGTCGTACGGCACCGACCCGCCCTGGTGCACCATCAGGATGCGCGCGGGGCGCACGCCGTCCTGCGGGAGCGTGCCGCGGCCGAAGGTCGCCCAGAGCGTGGTCTTGCTCCCCGTGTGCTCGTCCAGCCCGGCGGTCTTGAAGGTGTTGAACCGCACCACCTGGTCGAAGGCATCGATCGCCGCCCCGCGCGCGCCGGCGAGGAGCGACGGCCCGTTGCCGACGAGGATGCACGATTCGCCGGGCGCCACGGCGGTCGTCGCCAGCGGCGGCACCCACGCCTCGCCGCAGGCCCACGGGCGCGGCGTGCCGTGAAAGCAGACCACCTTCGCCTGCGCCGTCCGCCCGGGCGTGAACTTCCATGAGCTCACGTCCTCCTGGGGGAACCAGTCGACCTCCTTTGCGTGCGCCGCGATGAAATCCTGGTCGCCGCGATACGCCTTCATGTGGGCCGCCGGGTCTTTCATCCACGCCTCCCAGAGCTCCGCCTTCGCCGCGGGCGGGATCATCATCAGCCCGCTTTGCAGCCGGTCGCCGGCCCGGAACCCGCGCGGGCACTTCATCCGGCCGCCGTCATACCAGCCCGCGGGGATCGAGCGGACGACCGTGTCGAGATCGAGATAGAGGAACGGCCGGCGCAGGATGTCGGGCCGGAAGAGCTCCATCTTCGCCCACCAGCCGCGCCAGTCATGCCGCAGCGGGATCACGTCCAGCCCGGCGAACTGCTCCGCCGGCAGGTCCGTCAGCACGCTCACCCGGCCCGGCAACTGCCGCGCCAGCCAGTGGACGTGCGCCGCCGCGTAGTCGCCGCCGGAGCGGCAGACCAGCACCGCCGGCCGGTCGAGCGTGCGCGGCGTCAGGACGACGGTGTGCGGCAACTGCTTCTTGTACCAGACGTGCGGCGTCCGCTCCAGCAGCTCCGGCCAGCCGGGGAATTTGGCGAACCGGTCCGCGTCATGCACCACCACGCACCGGCACCGTTCCAGCAGCCCCGGCAGGTGCTTGTATCGCTCCCAGGTCACCTGTTCGTTGTCGAGCAGGCAGACGGCGTAATCCCCCTCCGGCGCCCACTTCCGCCAGTTCGCTACCTCGATCAGTTCATCGCACTGGTCGCGAAACTTCCCGAACCAAGCCTTGTCGGACGCCGCGATGACAAACCGCTTCCCCTGCGCCTTGGTCACGGCCCGGATGATCGGCGTGGAAAAATCCCCGCACCCCAGCTCCAGCACGTCGCCGGGATGCGCGGCGAGCGCGGCCATCAGGGCTTCTTGATGGGTGGCGTATGGGTGCACTAATTTACTTTTTCTGCTTTGATATCGGAG
>DASYIS010000114.1:0-26629 GCA_035997375.1 Chthoniobacteraceae bacterium | reverse complement strand
GTCATCAGCGTCGAGGCGGGCCACAAGACGCAGGAAGTCCCGCTGGAGAAGCGCGCGGATGGCCAGTGGACCGCGAAGCTGCCGATGAAAACGGCCGGCGTTTACCGAGTGGAGCTCATCTCGGCGGCCACCGGTTTCGAGAACAAATTCAATCCCGAGTACGAGCTGCGGGTCTCACCCGACACCATCCCGCTCATCACGCTCCAGACCCCCGAGCGCGACCTTATCGCCTCCGCCAATGAAGTCATCGGCATCACCGCCACGGCCACGGACGACATTTCCATCGCGAAGATCGACCAGCAGATCAAGATCAACGACGGCCAGTGGATCACGCGCCCGCTGAGCCAGCTCAGGGCCGCCGAGGTGAAGATCGACGACCGCTGGGACCTCTTCAAACAGGGCGTGCATCCCGGCGACTCGGTGACGACGAAACTCGTCGCCACGGATTGCAAAGGCAACCGCGGCGAATCGCGGCCCGTCTCGATCACCATCGCGGCCTCCGGCTTCGACCGCACGCGGCTCGAGGCGCTGAACGCCGAGCGCCAGCTCATGAAAGACGTCGCCGCCTGGCAGGCCGCGACCGTGACGCTGGAGCAGAAAAACGTGGAGCTGCGCAAGCTGATCGATGGCAACGCCGAGCTCGCGAAACGCAAAGCCACCCTGGCGGAATTCAACTCGCTGCTCGATCAATGCACGAGCCTCGCGGCCGCGGCGCAGGCGCAGATCGTCACCACGATCCGGCTCGTTACGCCCGGCCATGAGACCGGCAATTTGGTGGTGATCAGCCGCTGCATTTCGCTGGGCGAGGCGCTGCAGAGTTTCCTGCCGCACCAGCTCCAGGTCACCGCGGTCGATCCGCTGCCGGGGTACGCGCGCGACCTCTCCCGGCTGGGCGGCGACACCTGCGCCGCGCTCGGCCGGCGCAGCAAGATGGCGACCGATGCCATGAGCCGATTTGAGAACGCGGAGGAGATCGATGTCATCAGCGAAAACCTGCAGGTCATCGTGCGCGAGCAGAACCGCATCGCCACCATGGCGCAGAACAGCGGCGACGACGCGGCGAAATGGCGCGCGCTGACCGGCCGCATGAAAGTCGTGCTGGCCGAAGTCGAGAACACCGAGAACGGGATGAAGGAAGCCGCGGCCCTCGCGAACGCCTACTCGAAGGATCGCCTGACCCGCTTGCAGAAGCGCCTCACTGACCAGCGGACCGACGCCGTCGTGGCGCTTGCCGCGCCGGTGCCCGGCAAGGGCCTGCTCGCCCCAACGCTCAACCTCGCGCGCGGCGCGACTGAGGCGACCGTCGCCATCACCGAGATGAAGCGCGAGCACACGGCCGCCTCGGTCAGCCTCAACCAGGCGTTGCGCGACCAGGTCGAGCCGGCGTGGATCGGTTTCGAGCGGCTGCGGCCGGAGATCGACGAAATCCTGCGCGCCGACAAGACCGACGAGAGTGTCCGCGGAGACCTCGCTGGCGCTCGCTGGGATGGACGGGCCGGCATTTGGAAAGCGTATGGCGACGCCGAGGAACTGCGCCCCGATGCCGACGCGGCGTGGGTGAAAGACTTGCGGTCGCTGCGGCTGGCGATGGATGGCGTGCGGGAGAAGTTGGTGACCCCGCTGCCGGCCGACCCGAAGGGCGCCACGCCGTTGTTGGCCTCCTTCAAAGGCATGAAGGGCGACCCCGCGGACCCGGAGACGCTGGAGTTCCAGCTCAACACGTCGGCGATGGGGACGGGTTCGAAATTCCTGAAGCTCGGAGAGGCGGTTCCGGGCAGCCGGTTCAAGGTCGACAAGTATGATCCCAAAGGAGCGCCGGTCGGCTCCGGGAGCGACCTCTCCGCGTTGACGCTGACCGACACGGAAACCGGCGTGCCGGTCCTCCTCCTGCTGAACAAGCCCACCGAACTGCCGAATGCCGCCGCCCAGGCGCAACTCGTCTGGAAGCGCGTTTCGGCGATCGACCAGGCGTCCCGGGTGCTGGAGATTTCGCACGACCTCACCGAGCTGGCGAACGGCTTCGACCTGCTCGGCGCGGCCGAGCGTTACCAGTCCGGCGGCGTGCGCGCGAAGAGCGGCAACTATACGGATTTCCTCCGCCTCTGGGGGCGGTTGCAAACGAGCGACAACGAGATCGGCCGCACGAATCTGCTCAATCCGGCCACGCGTCAGCTCACGCAGGACGTGAAGACGGCGGTGAACAAGATCCCTGGCGACGTCTCGGCCCGCACGCTCGACCAGGAGATGCGCGAGCGCATTCGCCCCGAGCGCGACCCGGTGCTCCAGGCGGTGAGCTCGGAGAAGGTCGCGGCCCAGGTCCGGCAGGCGCTCGCGCTGTTGCGCCCCGCGGTCGATGACGCGCGCAAGGCCTTGAAAGACGCCGCGCCGAAGCTCTCCGAGCGGCTCGCGCAACTGGCGAAGGAAGCGAAGGATTTGCAGGCCGACAACGCCGCCAAGGCGGAGGACAAGACCGAGAAACCGCCGGAGCAGGCGAAGGCCGAGGCGAAGCAGAATCTCGCGAAACAGGAAAAGCTGACCGACAAGGTCGACGCCGTGAAGGACGCCATCCGCGCCGAGGCGAACCTGCAGAACATTCTCGAGAAAGAAGGCCGCGAAAAAGCGCGCGATGCCGACGACGCGCTCGCCATGCTCAAGGATCCGCCGCCGCGCGCCGAGGCGGCGCTGAACGACGCGGTGAACGCCGAGCGTCCCGCCGAGCAGAAGGACGCGCTGAAAGCCGCCGCGAACGAAAACCAGAAGCTCGCTGACGCGCTCGACAAGATCGCGAAGAACACGGAAGCGCAGGAGAAGGGCGACCAGGCCGAGATCGACAAGTCGCGGCTTGCGATGCGTGAAGAGGAGAAGCAACTCGGCGTGAAGGCCGACCTCGACGCGCAGTACGCGAAGACGGAGGAGCTCGCGAAAACCGCGGAGCAGTCGCCGGAAGGGATGCTCGCGAAGCTGGAGAAAGCGCTCGAGAAAAACCCGCTCATGCGGCAGGAGCTGAGCAACGTCTCGCGCGATCTGCTGGCCCAGGCCAACACGCAACTCGCCAAGGCGACGAAGGACGAAAGCGCCATCGCGCGCGAAGTCGAGAAGATCGCCGCCGCGCAGCCAAAAACCCCGCCGCAGGCTCCGCAAGCGAACGCGAACCCGCCGCCCAACGGCGCCAAGCCGCCGGCGAATGGTGAGAAACCGCCCGGCGATCCCGGCGCGAAACCGGACGCAAACAAGACTGCCGCGAACCCGCCGGCGAATGGTGAGAAGCCGCCCGGTGATCCAGGCGCGAAGCCGGACGCGAACAAGACGGCCGCGAACCCGCCGGTGAACGGTGAGAAGCCGCCGGGTGATCCTGGCGCGAAGCCGGATGCGAACAAGACGGCGGCCAACCCGCCGGCGAATGGCGAGAAGACGCCGGGCGATCCGGGTGCGAAGCCGGACGCCAACAAGACGACCGCGAACCCGCCGGCGAATGGCGAGAAGACGCCGGGCGATCCCGGTGCGAAGCCGGATGCCAACAAGACCGCGGCCAACCCGCCGGCGAACGGCGAGAAGGCGCCCGGCGATCCGGGTGCGAAGCCTGACGCGAACAAGACGGCCGCCAACCCGCCGGCGAACGGTGAAAAGACGCCCGGTGATCCCGGTGCGAAGCCGGACGCGAACAAGACGGCCGCGAACCCGCCGGCGAATGGCGAGAAACAGCCCGGCGATCCGGCGGCGCAAGCCAATATGGCGAAGCCCGCGCCCGCCAATCCTGCGCTCGCGAAAGCCGCGGAGGGACAGAAGCCCATCGCGAAGAACGCCAACGAAGCGGGTGAAGCGGTGGAGCGCGCGGGCCGCCACGAGGAACGCCTGAAGAACGAAAAGACCGGCCAGGAGTTGCAGAAACTCGGCGCGGACGTCCAGGCCACGGCGCAGAATCAGGTTCCCAACGCCGAAAAGGCCCTCGCCAAAGGCGACGCCCCCGCCGAAGCGAAGGACGCCGTCGGCGCCGCGGAAAAAGAACTGAAGGACAATCTCAACCGCCTGACCGATGCGCAGGGCGGCCAGCCGCCCCAAACGCCGCCGCAGGCTCAGCCCGCCGGCGCCACGCCGCCCGCGCCCGCTCAGAACCCCGACGCCGCGACGCCCGCCAACACCGCGAAAGCGGACGGCGCGAAACCCGCCGCTGCCCCGCCTGCGGGAGCGCAGCCACCCGCGGGCGCCAATCCCGCCAACACGGCGAAAGCCGACGCGGCGACCCCACCCGCGGGCGCCAATCCACCCGCCGGCGCGACGCCACCCGCCGGCGCCAACCCGCCGGCCCTCGCGAAAAACGACGGTGCAACGCCACCCGCAGGCGCAACCCCGCCAGCCGGAGCGACGCCTCCCGCAGGCGCGAAACCCGGCGACGCACCCGCGGGCCAGAACCCGCCCGGCACGCCGGAAGGCACCCCGCCGTTTGGCGGCGAAGACCTCGCCGCGCAGCTCGCTTCCAACACCCCCGCCGCGCCGCAGCAGCAAGTCTGGATGGCGCGCGCGCTTGACGCGCTCGATGCCGCGCTGCACGCGAATCCCGCCGGCGCCCAGCCGGAAGCCGGCAAGGGCGACCAGGCGAACCAGCCTCCCGGCAAACCGGGCGAACAGCCCGGTCAGCAAGGCCAGCCGAAGCCCGGCGAAGGCCAGCCCGGCCAGGACGCCCAGCAGGCCGCCGCCGACGCCGCCGCGCAGGCGCAGAAAGCCATGGCCGCCGCCGGCCAGGCCGCCGCCGCCGAGATGCGCGCGAACCGTTCGCCCACGCCTCCCGGACAGCCGACCTCCGAGAATCCGAAGGGCGGCGAAATGGCCAAGTCCCAGACCGGCGCCAAGGCCGACGCAGCCGGCAGCGCCTACGGCAAACTCGCCGGCGCCACCACCACCGCCACCGGCAACTGGGGCAAGCTGCCCAAGCAGATGGCCGAGCAGCTCAGCCAGGGTTCGCGTGAATCCGTCTCGGCCGAGTACCAGAAGGAAGTCGAGACCTACTACCGCGTCATCGCCGAGCGCGCCCGCAAGAACGCCCAACCATGAAGCCACTGATCAGCCGGAACGATGCAGTGACGCTGCCGCAGGCAGCTTTGGCCCGGGGAGCACACGCGCCCTCGCGTGTTCTGCCCGGCGCCCTCGCCGGGCAGGGCGTCTCCGACGAATTGCGGGGGCAAACTCCCCACCCGGTGTGCCGCGCGCAACGGGATTCGGCGAGGGCGCCGAATCCAGCACGCGAGGGCGCGTGCGCTCCCCGGGCCGGTAGCGCTTCGCGCTCGACTGCGTCGCTTCGCCTCAGCCGTTCGCTCCTCGCCCTCGCGCTCCTCGCCACCGCCCGTGCCGCCGTCGCCGCGCCGGTCGACGACGCCCTCGGGCGCGCGGCGCAATTCCTCATCTCGCAGCAGGATCCGAAGGGCGCGATCTGGGAACAGAAAGCGCATCTGCGCAACCAGACTGCGATGACGGCGCTCTCCGTCCTCGCGCTCACCGCGATGGGCCACCAGCCCGGCGATCCCACGCCCGCCGGCGAGGCCGTGCGCAAGGGGCTCGCCTTTGTGCTGCTCCCCGAAAACCAGGACAAGGACGGCTATTTCGGCAAAGACGGCTCGCGCATGTACGGCCACGGCATCACCACCCTCATGGTTTCCGAAATGCTCGGCATGGGCGCGGATGCCAAGCAGGACGAACAGATCCGCACGAGCTGCCGCAAGGGGATCGAGCTCATCCTGCGCGCGCAGAAAGTGCAGAAGGCCGAGGGCGCGCGGGGCGGCTGGCGCTACACGCCGGACTCGGGCGATTCCGACATGTCCGTCACCGTCTGGCAGACGATGGCGCTCCGCGCCGCGCGCAACGCCGGCATGGACGTGCCGAAGGAAGCGATCGACGACGCCGTCCGGTACATCAAGCGCTGCTACGATCCCGGCGACACCGGCAAACGCGCCGGCCCGAACGGCGGCGGCGGCTTCGGCTACCAAAATCGCGGCCGCGAAATCTCGACCACCGCCGAGGGCCTCCTCGCCTTGCAAGTCTGCGGCCAGTACGACTCCGAGGAAGTCGTCGGCGCCTCCGATCGCTTGTTGAAAGACGGGGTCAAAGCCGGCGAGCGCTGGTTCTTCTACGCCTCCTATTACTACGCACAGGGCATGTACCAGCGCGGCGGCAAGTACGCGCTCGAGGGCAAGAAGACCATCCCCGCCAGCCTCGTCCCGCTCCAGGCGCGCGACGGCTCGTGGGACGGCATCAACGGCGAAGAACGCCAGGGCGGCAAGATCTACGCCACCTGCATGGCGGTCCTCAGCCTCGCCGTGAAGAACCACTACCTGCCGATCTATCAGCGGTAGGGTTAGTCGCAGCCCTCGGGTCAATAAGCCAGACCGAGCGCGCGGAGCAGCGGCTCATCGATCGTGCCCGTCACCGGCAGGCGGTTGGCCCGCTGATAAGCCTCGATGGCGTTCTCGGTACTGAGACCCCAAAAGCCATCGACCGCGTAGTGGTAGAAACCGGCATGCGTCAGCGCCTTTTGCACGTCCGCGACGACCGCGTCGGAATCGTTGACCGACGGCGACGACGGCGGCGACGAATAAGTCACGCCGTCCCCCCAGTATCCATATCCGTAACCGCCGTAGTACGGCACCCCGCCATCTAAGAACAGCGGTCGCCGGCCGAAGCGCGAGTGATCGAAGCCGCCGTGATGCCCGAAGCGCCCCACGGTCGCGGGCGGGGCGATGTGTGTGCTGCTTCCGAAATGCGTCCCGCCGAATTGCGTCCCGCCGCCGTGCATGCCGCCTCCGCCGCCGTGGGCCGCCGGGGCCAGGCTGGACATCCCGAGGCTCGTCGCGAGCACGGCCGCCAATGCCAAATACGTTCTCATAACTTTCACCTTTCTGTTGAAGGCCGGCGCCCGATGGCGTCGGCCGTGAGTTGCCTTCGCTTTTACTTGTCCCACAAGGAACTCTACGCCCGGAACCCGCACGGCGCAAACCAGGGCCGCGGCGCTGCCTTCACCTCTTGCGCGGCGAGTCCGATCGGCGTCCCACCCGGAAACGCCCTCCCTGTTTCGCCTGGGCGGTCGTCGGTCCGCGCGAAACTTGTCGCAAGATTTCGCAAAATCTTTCTCCGGCGGGTGTCAGGTCACCGGCGGCGGCGCGCGCGATGCCCACGGAGCCCACTTCGGTCGTGCCCGTGAGCGGGCGGTAGACCAGGCGTGGGCCGGCGACCAGGTTGAGGGTCGTGGTCACCAACGCGACGCCGCGCCCGGCCTCCACTTCGGTGATCAGCGAACTGGCGCTGTCGCACTCGACCGCGATGCGCGGCCTGGCCGGGATGCCGGCGAAGAAGCGCTCAAGCATGACGTAATACTCGGAGTAATCCCGGCGGCGGAGACCGACGAGCGGTTCGGCGGCCAGCCGTTCCAAAGTGATGGATCGCAGCCGGGCGAGGGGATGCTTCGCCGCCATGGCCACGCACAACGGATACGTGCGCAGCGTTTCAAACAGGATGTCCACGGGCTGCCCGCCAGGGGGTTGGCCGACCATGACCGCGACTTCCAGCGTGGCGTTGCGCAGTCCGGCGATGAGCTCCTCGCTCGAGAGATCGTGCAGCAGCACTTTCACGCGCGGCACGGCCTTTTGAAACGCGGCGAGCGCCGGCGGGAGGATCTCCACGGTGGGCGACGGCGCGTAGCCGACGTGCAGCTCGCCATATTCGCCGCGCGCCAGCGCACGGACTTTTTCCACGGACTCGTCGGCGCGTTTCAGCAAGTCGCGCACTTCCTCCAGAAAGAGTTTTCCCTCCGCGGTCAGCGTCACGCCGCGCGGACTGCGCCGCAGGAGATCCACGCCGATTTCCTCCTCCAGGTCCTGCACCTGCCGGCTCAACGCCGGCTGGCCGACGCGGAGCTGCGCCGCGGCCTTGGTGAAGTTGAGCGCTTCAGCGACGGCCAGAAAGTTGCGGAGACGCCGGAGTTCCATGGATGGAATCCATTATGCCGAAAACGCATGGCAGCGCCAACGACAAAGCATTGGTTGACTCGGAAGAGCGGGGTGAAACTGCCTGTATGAATGAGTCTCTACCATCAAGCATCGCGTCAGGGAAAAAACGTTTCGCGCGCTGGATCCCGGCCATCGCACGAGTTCTCTTGGGGCTTCCGCTCGTCGTGTTCGGGCTGAACCTGTTCTTCCATTTCATCCCGGATCCCAAGACGCCAATTTCGGCGCCGGCGATGGCGTTTGCCGGCGCGCTCGCGCAGTCGGGCTACATGATGCCGCTGATCGGGCTCACCCTGCTGGTCGCGGGCGTGCTGTTGGTGTCGAATCGGTTTGTGCCGCTGGCGCTGGCCATCTTTGCGCCGTTCATCCTGAACAGCAGCGCCTTTCACGTGTTCCTGGAGCATTCGGGACTTCCCATGGCGGGAGTCTTCCTCGCGCTGGAACTCTATCTCGCATGGGCTTACCGCGCGGCGTTCCGCCCCATGCTCGCGGCCAAAGCCAGCGCCCTTTAGGACCCATCAATAGGCTCAGACGGATATGAATACAAAGAACCAAGAGAAACTGATCGCCGTGATCGGCGCCACAGGACATCAAGGCGGCGCCGTGGTCCGTGCCCTGCAGGCGGGCGGCCAATTCAAGGTCCGCGCGCTGAGCCGCCATTCAGTCAAGCATCGAGACCTCGCGGATGAAGTTGTCGAAGCGGATTTGAACCGTCCGGACACCCTTCAACCGGCTTTTGCAGGTGCACACGGCGTATTTTTAGTCACCAGCTCTTCGCTGGAGGGCACCGACGAATATACGCAGGGAACGGAGGCGGTCCGCGCGGCCCAGGCAGCGGGAGTTAAGCACTTTGTCTGGTCCACCCTGCCGGATGTCCAAGCGATCGGCGGCGGCAAATTCGACGTTCCGCACTTTACCAACAAGGCCAGGGTCGATCGCGTGGTCGCGGAAGCGGGGTTTGCGAATGATACGTTCGTCATCGCGCCGTTCTTCTACCAGAACCTCGCGGGCGCCATGGCTCCGCAACGGCAGGCCGACGGATCCCTGGGCTGGGCGCTTCCGCTCGATCCGAGTGTGCGTTGCCTTCACATGGGTGACATTCGCGAGCTCGGAGCGATCGTTGCCGGAGCCTTCGCGCACCCGGATCAGGCCGGCCATGGCGAGTATCTGCCCCTCGTCGGTGATTTCATGAGCTTCCATGAGATCGTCGACGTGCTCAATCGACAGGGTCACCACTTCTCCTTCACGCAGGTCCCGGCCGATGTCTTCGCCACTCTCTTTCCCGGAGCGGCGGAGATCGGCGCGATGTTCAGGTACTTCGAAGCGCATACCTACCTGGGTTCGGATTGGTCCGACCGAATTGCGCTCGCGAACAAAATCGCGGGCCGGCAGCCGACCGGGTTTGCGACATGGGCGCGCCTGAACGTCCCGGTCCGGAACCCCTGAATGCCGCTTGACGGCGGGCCGGAAGTTCATACGTTTGTTTCATGCACTCGTATGAGCACGACCCAGCTTAGCCCGCCGGCGCGGGATTCCCAGTTCGCCACCCGCGGTGCGCTGCTCGATGCGGCGGAGCGGCTGTTTTCGCAAAACGGCATCGAGGGGACTTCGGTCCGCGACATCATCAAGGCGGCCGGGGCCAACCTCGGGGCGATCAATTATCATTTCGGGACGAAGGATCGCCTGGCGCTCGAGGTGTTCGCGCGGCGCATCGAGCCCGTGAATCGGGCACGGCTGGCGCGGCTCGATGCGCTGGAGGCCGGCGTGGGCCGGCGGAAGTTGAAGCTCGAGCAAATCCTCGAGGCGTTGGTGCGCCCGGCGCTGGAGAGCGAGGGGCAGGGCGCGAAGAATTGCGACGACTTCATGCGGCTGATCAGCCGCTCTTTCCAGGAACCGAATGCGGAGGTGAAGAAATTCGTCGAGCAGCAGTTCGCCGAGGTCGCCCACCGGTTCGACGCGGCGATCTTGCGTGCGCTGCCGGGCTTGCCGCCGCAGGAGTTGTTTTGGCGGATGTGCTTCGTTTACGGGGCGCTTCACCACGGCTTGCAGACGTGGCTGCAGTTCGAGCAGATGCCGTACGCGATGCTCACGCCGGCCGCGAGGAAGCCGGACCGCGAGGGCTTGATCCAGCGCCTCATTTCCTTCATGGCCGCCGGGTTGTCCGCCCCAGGGTCGAAACCGCGCTGATCTTTCCGCGCGTCTCCAAACGATTTCTCATCATGATGCCGACCAACTTTTCACTCGAGCCTCCGCCCACGCGCCGGCTCGTTTTCCGCCCCCTGCGCGCCGCGCTGCCGGTGGTGCTTGCGGCCGCGCTGGTCGCGGGGTGCCATAAGAAAGACGCCGACGGGCCGGGCGGTCCCGGCGGTCCAATGGAAGTGAGCGTGCTGACGATCGCGCCGGCGCCGGTGACGTTGACGCAGGATCTGCCGGGGCGCATCTCCGCGTTCCGGGTGGCGGAGGTGCGGGCGCGGGTCGATGGCATCGTGCTGAAGCGGCTCTTCACCGAAGGACACGATGTCACCGAGGGACAGGTCCTTTATGAAATCGATCCGGCGCCCTACCAGGCGGCGCTCGACAGCGCACAGGGCACCCTGGCCCGCGCGGAGGCGAATGTCGCGACGGCGCGGCTGAAGGAGGAGCGGTACAAGCAACTGCTGTCGAACAAGGTGATCAGCAAGCAGGACTACGACGATGCGCTGGCCAACGCGCGCACCTTCGACGCGGACGTGCTGACCGGGAGGGCCGCGGTCAAGACGGCGCGGATCAAACTCGACTACACCAGCGTGACCTCGCCGGTCGCCGGGCGCATCGGCATTTCGCAGGTAACCGAGGGCGCCTACGTGCAGGCGAGCGTGGCGAACCTGCTCGCGACGGTGCAGCAGCTCGATCCCGTCTACGTCGACGTGAACCAGGCCAGCAGCGAGCTGCTGCGGTTGAAGCGCGAACTCGCGGACGGACGCCTCAAGGCGGACAAGACGGGGAGAGCCCAGGTGAAGCTCATCCACGAAACGGGCGAGACTTATCCGGAGGAAGGGACCCTCGAGATGTCCGACGTGACGGTGAATGCCACGACGAACTCCATCACGGTGCGCGCGATTTTCCCGAATCCGCGCGGCGAGCTGCTGCCCGGTTTGTTCGTGCGGGCGCGGCTGGAGGAGGGGAACTCGCCGGACGCGATCCTCGTGCCGCAATTTGCGGTCAGCCGCAACTCCAAGGGCGAGCCGACGACCATGGTCGTCGGCGCGAACAGCACGGTGGAGCTGCGGGTGCTGCAGACTCCGCGCACCGTGGGGAACCAGTGGCTGGTCACGGCGGGACTGAAGCCGGGCGATCAGGTCATCGTGGACAACCTCCAGAAGATCCGCCCCGGCGCTCCGATCAAAATCGCGCCGGCCCCGCCCAAGCCGGCGACGGCCTCGACCGCGAACTAAGCCAAACCTCGATGTCCAGATTCTTCATCGACCGGCCCGTCTTCGCGTGGGTCATCGCCATCCTCATCATGCTCGCGGGGTGGCTCTCGATCACGAGCCTGCCGGTCGCGCAGTTTCCCAGCCTCGCGCCGCCGGCCGTCAGCGTGGTCACGGCTTACCCCGGCGCCTCGGCCAAGACGCTCGAGGACACGGTCACGCAGGTCATCGAGCAAAAGCTCAATGGCATCGACCACTTGCGCTACATCGAGGCGGAGAGCACCTCGGCCGGCACGCTGACGCTGACCATTACCTTTGACGCCGGCACCGATCCCGACATCGCGCAGGTGCAGGTGCAAAACAAAGTGAACTCCGCCGTGCAGCTCCTCCCACGGGAGGTGCAGCAGCAAGGCGTGCTGGTGAACAAGGCGGTGCGCAACTTCCTCCTCGTGGTCGGCCTCATCTCCGAGGACGGCAAAATGTCCGGGACCGACCTCGCCGACTACAACTTCAGCGTCGTCAAGGACCCGGTCAGCCGGCTGCCCGGCGTGGGGGACATCCAGACCTTCGGCACCCAGTATGCCATGCGCATCTGGCTCGATCCCGACAAGCTCACGAAATACCAGGTCGCCAGCGCGGACATCGTGGCGGCGATCGGCGCCCAGAATGCGCAGGTCGCCGCGGGCGCGCTCGGCGATCTGCCGGCGATGCCCGGCCAGCTTTTGAATGCCACCATCACGGCGCAGAGCCGGCTGCAAACGCCGGAGCAATTCGGCGCCATCCTGCTGCGGGTGAACACCGACGGCTCGCGGGTTTTCCTGCGCGACGTCGCGCGGGTCGAGCTCGGCAGCGAGACGTACACCACCTTCGCGCGCTACAATGGCAAACCGGCGAGCGGCTTCGCCATCCGGCCCGCGTCGGGCGCGAATGCCCTCCAGACCGTGGCCATCGTGAAAAAGAAGGTCGAGGAGCTCTCCGCGTTTTTCCCGCCCGGGGTCAAGGCGATCTTCCCGTACGACACCACCCCCTTCGTCCGCATCTCGGTGAAGGAAGTCGTGAAGACGCTGGTCGAGGCGATCGTGCTCGTCTTTCTCGTCATCTATCTCTTCCTGCAAAACTGGCGCGCCACCTTGATTCCGACGATCGCCGTGCCGGTCGTCCTGCTCGGCGTGTTCGGCGTCATGGCGGCCGCCGGTTATTCCATCAATACGCTCACCCTCTTCGGGCTCGTGCTCGCCATCGGCCTGCTGGTCGATGACGCCATCGTGGTCGTGGAAAACGTCGAGCGCGTGATGCGCGAGGAAGGGCTCTCGCCGAAAGAAGCGACGCGCAAGTCGATGGATCAAATCAGCGGCGCGCTCGTCGGCATCGGCCTCGTGCTCTGTGCGGCCTTTGTGCCGATGGCGTTCTTCACCGGCTCCAGCGGCGTCATTTACCGGCAATTCTCGCTCACCATCGTCAGCGCGGTCGCGATCTCCGTGATGATCGCACTCATCCTCACCCCGGCGCTCTGCGCGACGATGCTGAAGCCGATCGAGAAAGGCCATCACGCGAAAGAGACCGGCTTCTTCGGCTGGTTCAACCGCGTGTTCGACCGCACCGCGGATCGCTACGCCGGCGCCGTCGGCACCTTCCTGCGGCGCAGCGGCCGCGCGCTCATTTTCTACGGGGCCATTGCGGTGACCGTCGTCGTGCTGTTCCTGCGCGCGCCCACCGGATTCATGCCCGATGAAGACACCGGCGTGCTGTTCGCGATGGCGCAGCTCCCGCCCGGCTCGACCCGCGAGCAGGCCGACATCGTGCTGAAGAGAATGGAGGCCCACTTCCTCGAGAACGAGCAGGAGTCGATGGAAGGGATGTTCGGCGTGCTCGGTTTCAGCTTCAGCGGCAGCGGGCAGAATCAGGTGCTCGTGTTCGTGAAGCTCAAGGACTGGGACATGCGCAAGCGGCCCGACCAAAAAGTGAAAGCGATCCAGGGCCGCGCGATGGCGAAGTTCCTGCAATTCAACGACGCCTTCGCCTTCGCCTTCGCCCCGCCCGCGGCCCTCGAGCTGGGCAATGCCACCGGCTTCGACGTGCGCCTCGTGGACCGCGCGGGCCTCGGCCACGACGCCCTGATGAACGCGCGCAACCAAATGCTCGGGATGTGCGGACAAAGCAAGATCGTCGCGAAAGTGCGCCCCAACGGCCTCGACGACACGCCCGAGTATCACCTCGAGATCGACCAGGTGAAAGCGAGTGCGCTGGGGCTTTCGATCGCCGACATCAACGCCTCGCTCGGCACCATCCTCGGCTCCACCTACGTCAACGACTTCATCGACAAAGGCCGCGTGAAAAAGGTCTTCGTCCAGGGCGACGCGCCATTCCGCATGCTGCCCGAGGACGTGAACAAGTGGTACCTGCGCAACGCGCAAAGCGGCATGGTGCCGTTCTCCGCCTTCTCCAGCGCCGGCTGGGCGCTCGGCTCGCCCAAGCTGGAGCGCTTCAACGGCTCGCCGTCCGTCTCCATCCTCGGCGAGCCCGCGCCCGGCCACAGCTCCGGCGAAGCGATGCGCGAGATCGAGAACCTGGCGAAGTCGCTCCCGCCGGGCCTCGGCATCGAGTGGGCCGGCCTTTCCTACGAAGAGCGGCTCTCCGGCTCCAAGTCCACCGCGCTCTACACCATCGCGCTGCTCATGGTCTTCCTCTGCCTCGCCGCCCTCTACGAGAGCTGGGCCATCCCGTTTTCTGTGATGATGGACATGCCGCTCGGCGCGCTCGGCGTGGTCGCCGCCACGAGCCTCCGCGGCATGCCGAACGACATCTATTTCCAGATCGGCCTCATCACGATCATCGGCCTCTCGGCCAAGAACGCGATCCTCGTCGTGGAGTTTGCCAAGGAACATTTCGACCAGGGCGCGACGCTCGTCGACGCCGCACTCCACGCCGTCCGCCAGCGTCTGCGCCCGATCCTCATGACCTCCATCGCCTTCGGCCTCGGCGTCCTCCCGCTCGCGCTCAGCCACGGCGCCGGCTCCGGCAGCCAGAACGCGATCGGCACCGGGATCGTCGGCGGCGCGCTGACCACGACCTTGCTCGGGCTGTTCTTCGTGCCGCTCTACTTTGTCACCGTGCTGCGGCTCTTCAAAGTGAAGCCGACCAAGGTTCCGGCAGACTCCGCCGAGCCGCATGCCGGGCCGCCGCAAATCGGGGAGGGTTCAGGCGAGAAGACCTGATCGCCCCCGGCACCGACCTCGTTGGATTTCTCGACCCCTCGTCGACCGTGAGTTCGTCGGACGGCTTCCCCTGTGCAGAAAGGAAGGGGTTGGTGAGTCTTCACGGAGATACGAAGCTCAAGCAACCTTTGAGGTTCCCCCGACTTCGTCGGATTCGAGTGATTACCACCGAATGACTCCGGGGATTCGCGGGCAGAGGGCAGGGGAGGGAACGGAGTTTCCGGCGGCCCAGAACCGGGAGCGCATGTCTGAGCGCTCGCGGCTTCGTGAGTGTCGATAGTTAGAACTGACCCCTCCGCTCCTGAACTGACCCCTCCGCTCCTCCCCTGACCCCTCCGCTCCTCCCAGGTGGGCGAGCTCGGTTTCGGGGGTCATGGGGCGAAGGGTAGCGAGGAAGGAGGGGAATTGCGAGCGCTCGCGGCCCTGCTTAGCCGCGAGGGCCGCACTCCTCTGGTCCTCGAAGTTGGCTACGCGAACGAGAAGGCTTACTGAGCGTTGACCGATATCTTGGCGGCCGTTTCGATGGTCGTGATTGATTGAGCGACCTCGTTGTAAATCGGCAGCGAGGTAGAGGCTTCGAGGCTAATGAGAAGCGAGTAATGGACGTTCCGCAGATGGCATCCATGTAGTTCGTGGCCAGGTGGAAAATGGCGATAAGCCCACCAGCCTTTTGCGGGAATGACGCCAATATGCCCCATCTCAGCGAGTTGGCCAGCAGAGCCCTTCCAGACATCCTGCACGAGAGATCCCGCCTTCCCACGGCGGGTGCCGCCGACAGCCCAACCCGGGTCTTGGAAGTCGTCGCCGGAAGACTGGCCATCAGCGTCGAGCCGGGACCGGAACTCTTGCGGGCTCATGTCCCGATGCTTCGGACGAAAGCGGAGAAGGCAGCTTGCGTAGTGGTATTTTTGGCTCTTCTCCCAGGTTCGCGAACCAGGATTGGGTTCGATGAAGTAGGAGAGCGTGATCCGCAGAGTGGTAGAAACATCAGGATCGGATTCGAGTGCATGGCGAGGCCAAGGAAGCGCGATGAGGTGGCATTCGTTTAACTTCTGGTCATTCCACTCTCCCTTGTAGGGCTGGATCACCCGTTCCATGACGACGGTTGTCTGATTGGAATGGCTATTGAGAGCGCGGACTTCATCGATCACGCCAAAGCCGTAGCTTCGCATCAGGTGTTCCACTTGAGCGGTTTTCCCAGGGGAGTGGGGGTCGAGGTTCTCCCGTCGAAGGAGGGCCTCCGGCCACCGTGCGGAATGGATAAGAGCCCGCGGATCGTTTCGGCCCGGAATTCTGGATAGCGTTGAATGAGCTTGGCTGCGATGCACGCGGCCTGGGCGGTAGCGGCGCTGGTGGCGTCGAACTGGGTGATCGCACGAATCCGGAAGCTCGTGGCGGTGGAGAGCGGTTTGAGGGAATCTAGATTGAAATGATCGCCGTCGTGTCCCGTCGCGAGGTTCCCTCCTTCCATGACAACATCCGGGCCAATGGGCCAATCCGCCCGCCACTCATGGGAAGTGCGGGTGAAAGGACTGAGGCCGTCAATGGGGGCGAGAGGGTGGGCACGTTGAGCCTCGTCGTCCTCCTCGGCGATGACGACGCGGCTGGTAATTGCGCCGACAGTAATGGCGTTCCAAGCTTGCGCGGGATCCTCGACCGATGCGCGAAGGAGATCGCCGGGGTATTCGAAATCCTTCGGATGGTCCGCAGTATTTCCGGCCGAGAGCAGAATAACTTTGGGATCGGCCGTCTCGTGCTCGCAGCCAGCAGCAGCCATATCGATAGCGCTCGACCACGCAGATGGATTTCCCTGGGTGTTTGGTCCGGGAGCGGTAATGGCCATGCAGAATACCCGGGAGCGACGGGAGGCGATTTCGGGCAGGGCTATGGCTTGCAAGGTGACCGCACCGTAATTCTCGGGATCATGCGCAGTGCCTGCCCGGATGAGCTTGACCGATTCCAATCGGTGAAGCTGTTGCCATGTTTCCGTGGAGAGCATCATCCGCCGGATGTCGCCGAACGCTGCAAGGCCAGCCATAGGCGTGCCGTGTTGCATGTCGTCGGAACGGTCGCCGTCAGAGAATACAGTCTCACTATCCCGCTCGTTCAGGAGAGGTTCGATCAAGGGATGGCCGCGATTGACTCCCGAGTCGATCAAGCAAACCGCCGGCGCCTCATCGGGTGGCCAATGGATGCGCTCCAACGCTTCATCGATCCATTCCTGTTGTTCGACACCAGAGAGATCCGTCAATCCAACGCTGCACGGTCGAGCCAACCGAATTTCTGAGAGCGCATTGAGAAGATCGAGGGAGGATTCAATTATTTGTCGCGTAGCCCGCGCAACGATCACCACGTGTTCGGGGAGGACAAGTTTCAAAACCGGAAACTCCAGGTTGAGCGTAGCGAATTGCCGTTGGAGTTGGGATTCCCACCTTTCGTCGTCTCGCCGAATCCAAAGCTCAAACCAAGCGAGGGCATCCTGGACTGGAGGTTGCTCCTGATCGGTCCAAAGCGCCTCGAAAGCCGCGACCGAAATGGACGAGATGTTCGCCAACAAGGCCGCGTTGCGAGGGCCCGTGGTGTTTCCGTTCTTGTCTTTGCTGTCTTTCGTTGCGTAGTCCTCGACTTTCTTGCTCAGCACCTTGAGCTGACCATAAGGAACAAAGATCGCCGCTTTGGTTACCGCCCCCTGAGGTGTGTCTTCACGGCGAAGATTGAGAAGAACGATGGAAGGCGTGCTTCCCCGTCCAACATTCTCGAGGCTCGTGAAGGCCAGAGGATAACCCGGCTCTGAGACAACATTGAGGATGAGTCCAAATTCGGAGGAGAGCTGATTTTGCTGCCGATCGGCGGCGACCATCCCAAACTCCAACTCGATTGTGCTGAGCTGTGCTCGAAGGCTTCCGGCATGGCCAGCGCGATCTCGGCCAAACGGTGGCTTCGATTTACCCCCGCCTCTTCCACTGAAATCCAGACGCTCGGGGGGCGCGTTAAATTTCAAATGGGGCAAGGGGTCGGGCATAAGGGCGGCTTAGATTCGAAAGTCGGAGCCGGTAGGCTTAGTGGTTGAGATAGACGCGCCGCTCGGTCAAGGCAGTAACCAAGGCCTCGTTTGTCACTTTCGGGAGATCGTGAATGAGCGCCTCCTTAATGGCTTCCTCACAGGCGCGAGAGATCTCCGCATAGCTCAGGTCGTTGGCAGCTTGCTCAATTCGACTCCATGAGAGGCGCTCTTTGTCGATGTTCCGCAGAAGGCGTTTCACGACTTCGCGGATCTGCATGGAAGCGGGTAACCCGAACTCCACCAGGTCGTCGAATCGTCGGAACAGTGCCTTGTCGAGTCGCTCCCCGAAATTAGTGGCGGCAATGACAATACTGTTGCCGCGCATGCGTTCGATGAACACGAGGAAGGCATTGAGCACACGGCGCATTTCCCCAACATCATTTGGCGTCTCGCGGGTGAAGCCGATACTGTCGAATTCGTCGAACAAATAGACGGCGCGGGTAGTCTCGGCGGCTTCGAAAACCAGGCGGAGTTTGCTGAGGGATTCGCCAAGGTAGCGGCTGAGCAAGGAGTCGAGCCGGACAACAAATAGGGGTAGCCCGAGTTCGGCGGCCAAGGCGGAAGCT
Organism: Chthoniobacteraceae bacterium; assembly: GCA_035997375.1. Taxonomy (GTDB): domain Bacteria; phylum Verrucomicrobiota; class Verrucomicrobiia; order Chthoniobacterales; family Chthoniobacteraceae; genus DASYIS01. The sequence goes on along the minus strand of DASYIS010000114.1, from coordinate 8,383 downwards.
GTGGCCGTTTTGCCGCAACCCGGCGGGCCGGTGAAGAGGAGTTTCTGACGGGGGCGAAGGTTGTTTTCCTTGATTCTGCTCAGATTCCTTTGCTCATGCACAATACGCTGAATGCGTTCTTCCAGAGTCTTTTCGAGGACGAGATCGGAAACTTTCAAATGGGTTGGAACGGCCTCGAGAATATCCGCCGCTTCACCGGTTGGCGCCGCAAAGCTGACGACATTGCCCTTTTGCGCAGACTGATCGAGCGTGCGGCGCGAGGTCTTGACGAGTTCCCGTAATTCCTCGGCCAGCTTCTGGTGGCCTTGGCGGGCTTCGGCGGCTGCAACCTGCAAGGCGACCGCGTAGAAGCGCTCGTCGTCACCAGCCGTGTGACTTTGGAGAAGGGATTTGATCTGGTTTGCAGTTGGCATGGAATGTTGAAAGCTCGTTGCCTTCTGGTAGGAGTGCGATTGGCAGCGCGCTTCAGGAGGTGGGTTCCGATGTTCATAACTTCGAATGGGTTGTCGCACCAGTCCTCGATGTTGACCAGCCCGAGCGACCTGACACGGGCTTGACTCCTTGCTTCGGTTGCCCAGAAGCCCCGGCCTTAGCGAGGAGCTCCAGTTGGTCGGCATCGAGCGGGAGGGCGCGGGCCTCGGCGAAGAGGTTGCTGTTGAGGCGCCGCACGTGGTGATCGAGCGCATTGGAGAAGCCGCCGGTGTTCGTGCGCTCCCGCAGCTCCTCGACCTTGGGGACGAAGGTCTCCAGCCGGGCGCGGCGGCTGCGGAGGAGCTCGAGGAAGCTGTCCTTGGGGAGGAGCGCGACATCCGCGGCGAACATGGTGAAGAGCGCGCGCATGAGGAAGGCGGCGACGGCTTCGGGGCGATGGCCGGCGCGCTCCAGCAACTGGGCGAGGCTGCCGAGCTTCTCCGCGATCTCGCGGTGACGCGGCCGGAGCGGCGGGAGGGATCGAGCGCGAGCGGATCGGTCCAGATGAGCTGGAGGGCTTCGGGACGACGGGCTTGGCGAGGTCGGCGAGGAGGATGCGATGCGCGGTCGGGTGCGGGAAGTGGACGTAGGCGCCGCCGGTGCGTGTGAACTCCGAGTAGAGCCCGATGGAGTGGCCGACATCGACGATGAGGAGGAAGGGCGGCCGGCCCTCGCTCGCCGGGAGGGCGCGCGCGTACTGCTGAGCCTGGCCGTGGACCTTGAGCATGGCGTCATCCCACGCCGCGGTGCCGCGGATGGCGGTCCCTCCCTTCGCGCTCTTCGCCTTGGCCTGCGTGACGGCGGCGAGCGCCTCGGCTTTCGCCTTTTTCTCGACGCCCCGCTTGGCCTCGAGGATGAAGCAGCCGCGCTTGTAGAGATCGATGCAGCCGGTGCTGGTGGTGCCGTCCTGGTGATGAAAGGTGACGCCGCGCTCGAAGACGTAGGCGTTGGCGGCATCGTCGGCGTGCGTGGGATCGGGCTGCGGGACGCCGAGCAGCGTGCAGAGTTCGGTGAGGAAGAGGGCGTAGTTGGCGCGCTCGGCGGCTCCGGAGTTCTGCCAGCGGGCGATGAAGTCTTGGATGGGGGTCTCGTCCACGGGGCGGACGGTAGCACAGCGGGCGGGCGGGGCGTCAGCAGCAATGTGGGCTCAAAGAGTTGAAGCTCGGGACGGGTTCGCCCAGAAGCGCGGGATCAAAACGCCGCGCAATTCCGTGAAGCGCAAGCATGCGGCTGTTCTTCGTGCCGCTCTATTTCGTGACCGTGCTGCGGCTCTTCAAGGTGAAGCCGCTTCACGCCCTGGAAGAGGAAGCCGAGCCGCCGCCGGTCGGAGCGTCTACGGCACCTCGGTCGTGATCAGCGCGGTGGTCCGGTCGGTGAACGTCGCCAGCCAGACCAGTTGCCCGGCGTGGTTGAAGCTCCGCGTGACGCCGATGCTGCCGACCGCGGTCTTCAGCAGGGTGAAGCTCTGGAGCGTCTTGTTCGCGACGATCGCGTTGGGCAGGCCCGTGCGAATGAGCAGCCGCGTGGCGCCGGCGTAATCCACGGCCCAGACCCCGTTGGCCGTGGCCGCGGTGACGCCGCCTTTGCCCGCGAGCAAGGTGGCGGAGAAGATCGGGCCGCGGTCCCCGACCGCCAGCGACGGGAAGGTGGTCCACTGCGCGTCGATCGGCAGGCCGGGGATCGGTTGCCCGGCGGGGCGCGGGCCGCCTTGCGCGAGCAGTTGAAGCGGGCCGAAGTTCGTCTTCCACCAGAGCGTGGTGACGGCATATCCCTTCACGGTGGTGGTCGTCTTCAGGGTGGCGGGGAACGCGAGGCCGTTGTCCTCGGCCAGCACCGGGTCCTTCAACAGGCTGAAGGTGCTGCCGGTCGCGCCGGCCGGCTCGGTGACGCGCGCGATCTTGGTGTAGGTCGGGTTGCCGTAGTCGACGAAGAGGCCGCGGGCGTTGGCCGCGGTGGCCGGGCCGCCGGGCGTCACGGCGAGCGAGGCGAGGAACGCGCTCTTGCCGTCCGCGTTGATCGTCGGCATTCCGTAGCTCGCGAAGCTCGCGCCCGCGATGTCCGGCAGCGTACCGGCCGGGTTGTTCTGCGCCAGGACGCCGACCCCGCCCTCAAAGCCCGCGCCGACGACCGCCTGCGCCTTGTCCGTCCCGGTGAAGAAGGCCAGCGCGAGCACGCGCGGGCCGTTCGCGGTCTGGGTCAGCCATCCGCGGCCCTGGCCCGGCGAGCCGTTGCCGACGGCAAAGGTCGTGAGCGTCAGGATCGTGCGGTTCCCGACGACCTGACCCTCGCGCAAGACCAGCGTCAGCGGATGCGTCGCGTCCTTGATCCAGAGTCCGCAGTCGTTCGCCGCCGTCGCCTTCAGCGCGCCCGTGCCACCGGCGAGTTGGGCGAAGATGGCGACGCTTTCGCCTTCCACCGCCACCGCCTTGAACGTCTTGAAGGTCGCCCCGCCGGCCGGTCGCACCCCGGCGCCGTTCGGCGCGATGTCCCCGGCCTGCGCGACGAGCGTTACGGCCGCGGGCGGGCCGCTCCAGACCGCGCCCGCCCTGGCCGCGGGCACGCCCGCGAGCGTGGAGAGAAAGGCGATCCGACCGCCGGCGATGACGGGGTCCGCGAGCGTCTTGAAGGTCACCCCGGTCATCCCCGTGGGCCCGCCGATTTTCGCCACGCACCCCGTCTGCGTGAAGAGCCCGCTCCCCCGCGTCACCGGCGGGCCGGCGGCGGTCCACGAGCCGAGGAAGGCCACGGTGCCGTCGTCGTCGATCGCCGGCACGCCGAAACTCGTCAGCTTCGCGCTGTCCGGCGGGCCACCCACCGTGCCATGGCCGGGCGCCGCCGCGCCCTGGAGCACGAGGGGCGTGCTGAGCGGGCTGCTCAAACGCACCGTCACATTCACGGTGGCGGTCGAAGAGTTGCCCGCGTCATCGGTGGCGGTCAAGGTCACGACTTGCGTGCCGGCCGTGTCGAGGAGCGTGCCCGCCACGGGGTCCTGCGCCCGGTGCACGCCATGCGCGTCACTCATGTCGGCCTGGCCTGCGTAATCCGCGAGGGCGCTGCCCGTGAGAGCGGCGAGCGGCGAGAACCCGCCCGCCGGCGGCGCAATCGTCGGCGGCGTGGTATCGATCGCCACCCGCGGGTGCGTGACGGTCGCCGCGGCGTTCCCCAGCGCGTCCTGGTAGGAGAGGGTCACGGCATAGCTGCCATCCGGGATCGCCGGCCCGCTCGCGATGGGCGTCCCGGCACTCGTCGGGTGCGCGGGATCGAAGTTGAAGGAGTGCGGCACGGTCGTCTCCTGCGAGCCGGCGAGCGTCAACGTGCGCGACGTGATTCCGTCGTCGAAAATCAGCTGCACGCTGCCCGGCAGCGCGGGTTCGGGCAGGGTGAATTGCACCGCCAGAGAAGCGCCCGCCAGGCTGTCCGCCGCGGGTCCGGTGAAGGCGGGCGCCTGGGTCGCCGTGTCGATGGTCACGTTGAGACGCGTGTCCACGGCGGCCGGGTGGTTGAGCGTGTCCCGATAGGAGAGCGTCACGTCGACCACGCCGTCGGCGATTTTCGTGTCGCCGGAGATCGATGCGACTTCGGCCGGCACGGCGGTCGGCGCCGCCGGATCGAAGGTGAAGGCGTGGGTGCCGGCGCTCTCTTCCGCCGGCCCGAGGGTGAGCACGACCGCGCCAAACTTCAGGGTGACCGAACCCGGCAGCGCCGGCTCCGGCAGGGTGAAGCTGACGGCGAGCGGGCTCTTGCTCGCCGAGTTGGCGGCCGGCGCGAGCAGGGTGGGCGTGAGGGTCAACCCATTCGCGGTATCGAAGTCGAACGGTTGGGTTTGCGCGACCAGTCCCGAGCTGCCGTCCGCATGCCCGCCGCCGGTGCGGCCGAGCGCGCGCAGCGTGCCGCGCAGCCCGGTGAGATTGCCGGTGAAGCCCCACCCGCCGGGCACGCGGGCGCCGGCGCCCAGCAGGCGCCACGTCTGGCCGGCATCGGAGGAGACCTCGAAGGTCATGCCCGCCAACTCCGGCCCCGCGCCGCCGCGTTGCCACTGCACGTGCGTGGCGTCGGTCACGGTCAGCGTTTCGCCGGCGACGGCGTTGCCGAGCCGCGCCATGAGATGGCGCGGCGAGCCGTTCACCGCCTGGAACCGGCCGGCCAGCAGGATCCGGCCGTCCTGCTGCACCGCGATGCTTTCCACGCGGCTGTCCGCGGCGGCGGACTCGAAGGCGGCCGCCTGCTCCAGGCGGCCGTCCGGGGTGAGGCGGGCAAACCCGGCGCTCGCCTGGCCGTCCACGGTCGCAAAAGCGCCGGCGAGCAGGATCTTCCCATCCGTCTGCACGGCGAGACTGGCGACTTCGTCATTCGGGCCGCTCCCGGCATCGAAGGTGGCGGTGTCTTCCAGAGAGCCATTGCCATTGAGCCGCGCCAGGTGGTTGCTCAGCTCGCCATTCAGCATGGTGAAAGCGCCGCCCACGACGATCTGCCCGTCTCCCTGGACGGCGAGGGAAGCGACCGCCGCGTCCGTCGCCGGCGTGAAGTTGGCATCGAGCGAGCCATTGGCATTCAGCCGGGCCAGGTTCGTCCGCGGCTGCCCGTTGACCATGGTGAAGAGTCCACCCAGCAGAATCTTGTCGTCCCCTTGCATCGCGACGGCCCGCACCACGCCCGAGCCGGCGAAGAGCCCGTCGGAGGTGAAGGCCGCGTCGAGGCTCCCGTCGACGTTGAGCCGCGTGACGCCGGCGCGGTTCTGGCCGTTGACCGTCCGGAAGGCGCCGCCGATGACGATCCGGCCGTCGCCTTGCACCGCCAGCGCGAGGACCTCGGCGCCGGGCGCGGGCGCGAAGGTTTCATCCACGGCCCCGTTCGCAAGATACCGGGCGAGGAAAGCGTGCGGCCCCGCGCCCCCGACGCCGGCGAACGCTCCGCCGACCAGGATTTTTCCATTCGACTCCACGGCGACGCAATCGACCGCGGCGTCCGGCCCGACGCCGGGATCGAAGGTCGGGTCGACCGTGCCGTCCGCATTCAGCCGCGCCAGGTTGCGGCGCGCGGTCGTGCCGACGACGGTGAACTCGCCGCCGATGACGATCTTCCCGTCCGGCTGCAGCGCCGTCGCGAGCACCACTCCGCCGGTCACGTTCGGGTTGAAGCCGGCGTCCACGCCGCCGGCGGCGCGGGTGATCGTCACGAGGTAGGTCGTGGCATTGCCGTCCTCGGCTGTGACGACGACGGCCAGGTGGTTCACGCCCACCGCGAGCGGCTGCGCGCCGGTGCTCCCGGAAACGGTGGCCGCCGCGTGCGTCGCGGCGGCGGTGATCGTCGTGCTCACCGTGGCGAATGGAACGTTCACGGTGTAAGCCGTCGTGCCGCTCGCAAACGCCGGGCTCAACGTGCCCGCGCTCAACCCGAGTGACGCGAGCGACGCGTCCGCCGACTTGCGGTGCACGGTGATCGAGTAGGGCTTCGTCGATCCGTCCTGCGCGGTCACCACGACGTTGATGGCGGTATCCCCGACGTTGAGGCCGATCGCGCCGCCGGCCACGCCGGACCCGACGGCGGTGCCGTTCACCTTCACGGTGGCCGTGCCATCCGCGACCGTCGGTGTGACGGACACGGTGTCGATCGCGTTCGCGACGGTGGCGTTGTAGATGGTGGTGGCCGCGGCAAAGTTCGGAGTGAGCGTCCCGGCGCTCAACGCGAGCCCGGAGAGGTTCGCATTCGTCGAGGGCGCGGCCCGGGTGATCGCGACGGTATAGGTCAAGGCATTGCCGTCTTCCGCGGTAACCACGATGCTTAGGTTGTTGAGGCCCACGGAGAGCGTCCGGGCGCCGGTGCTTCCGGAAACGTTGGCGGCTGCGTTGGTGGCGGTGGCCGTGACCGTCGTCGACGCGGTGGTATAAGGAACGCCGGCCGTGTAGGTCCTGGTGCCGCTCGCGAAGACCGGGTTCAACGTCACCGACGTCAAGCCCAGGATGGCCAGCGTCGCGTCGGCGGACTTGCGATGCACGACGACGGTATAGGTCAACTTGGTGGAGCCGTCCTGGGCGGTGACCAGCACGGCGATCGGATTGTCGCCGACATTGAGAACGACCGGCGTCGCCACTCCGGACGCGACCGGGGTGGTGTTCACTTTCAGCGTGGCCGTGCCGTCGGCCACCGTCGGGGTGACGTTGATGCTCGCCACCGCGTTGGCCACCGTCGCGGTGTAGCTGAAGGTGCCGCCGGCGAACCCCGGCGTGAGCGCGCCGGCGCTCAAGGCGAGACCCGAGAGGTTCGCGTTGGTCGAGGGTGCGGCGCGGGTGACGACAACGGTGTAAGGCGTCGCGTTGCCGTTCTCGGCGGTCACCACGATGTTGAGGGTGTTGGTTCCCACCGACAGCGGCTGGTTCCCGGTGCTCCCGTTGACGACGGCGGCCGCGCTCGAGGCCGTGGCCGTCACGGTCGTGCTCGTGGTGGTGAAGGGGACGCTCGCGGTATAACTCGTGGTGCCGCCGGCGAAGGCCGGGGTCAAGGTCACCCCGCTCAAGGCGAGCGTGGCCAGGCTCGCATCGGCCGACTTGCGATGGACGACGACGGTATAGGGCTTGGCCGTGGTCCCGTCCTGGGCGGTCACCATGGTGGTGAACGTGGTGTCGCCGACGTTGAGACCGTACGGGCCGCTCGCGACGCCGGAAGCGGCGGCGGAGCCATTGACCGTCACCGTGGCCGCGCTGTCGGCGACCGTCGGCGTCACCGTCGTGGTGGAGACCGCGTTGGCCACCGTCATCGAGTAACCGGGCGTCGTCCCGGCGAACGGCGGCACGAGCGCCCCCGCGCTCAACGCCAGGCCCGTGAGGTTCGCGTTGTTGCGCAGCGTCGTGAAGGACATGTCCCCGCCGTTGGTCGTCCCTTCGCTGTTCATGCCGACGACGTGATAGTGGTATTGCGTCCCGGGCGTCAGTCCGGTCAGCGCCGCGGTGACGGCGGTGGGCGCGATGCCCCCGACCGGCGACTGGGTGGCGGTGACGGTGCTCCCATACTGCATCGTGGGACCGTATTCGAACGTCACCGTGGTAGGCGCTCCGTTGGCATTGACGGTCCCCTTGAGCGTCGCCGTCGTGCCGGCGATCGCGCCGGCCGGATCGGTCGCCACGGCGGGGGGCAGCGGATTGACATTCACCTGGATCGTCTGCTGGGCACTCAACGTCGGATTGCCGTTGTCCTGAACGGTGACGGTGACCGAATGCTGCCCGATGTCGGCGAACGTGACCGTCTTGGTCGCGGTGGTCATGAAATCCGCATAAGTCACCGTCAGCACGTTGTCGTCCCCGGTCGCCGTATTCTGGTTGTCCGGATCGGAGTAGACGGGATTGAGCTGAATGGTATCGCCCGGCCGCACCGAGACGCCGTTGAGCGCTTGCAGCACCGGCGCGTGATTGCGGTTGTTCACCGTCACCGTCCAGGTCCGCGTGACGTCGTCGCCGGCGGCGGTCACGTGCAGGACGACGGTATATTGTTTGCTCAGCGTCGCCGGCCCGCTGGCGTTGCTATCCGTGACGAAGTTGAAGGTGTTGGTGTTCGACTTCACCACGCCGTCCACCTGCCAGGAATAGCTGATCGTATCCCCATCCGCGTCGGTGGCCGTGGCCGAGAAAGCCAGCGTATCTTCTTCGAGAATGAAGGGATTTGGATCCGAGGGCGACGAGGCGGTGATGACCGGCGGCTTCGTCGGCTTGGAGGTGGCCAGCCTGGGATTCGAGCCGCCCGTATACTCCTGGAGGTTCGTGTAACCATCGCCATCCGGGTCCCCATTCGCGCCGTTGACGCCGGTGGCGTCATTGGGATTGAGCAGGTTCGCGATCTCCCAATCGTCCGGCAAGCCATCGTGATCCGAGTCCTTGTCGTTCGGATTGGTCAGGGTGACGGTGAGCTCGATCACGTCGGC
>DASYIS010000113.1:0-2733 GCA_035997375.1 Chthoniobacteraceae bacterium | reverse complement strand
GGGGACCACGGATATCACGGATGGCACGGATACCGAGGCACTTGCGCAAGATCGGAGACTCACCCGATGGGTCGTGTCCAAGAATCCGTGCCCATCTGTGTAATCCGTGGTCCATCTTCCGTCTCCATTCCCGGATTTAGGTTTATCACACTTCCCGACCCCCGCAACCGATCGCCGGCGGTTTCCCCGCGCCAAGCTTGCCGGCGAGGTGAAGCTCAAGCCGGGCCGGCCGGTCCCACAGCGGCGTCGCCGGCGGGGCGCAACCGGTATTCCGCGCGGGAACGGGCCACCAGGCGCGGACCGGGATCCGCGGTTCGCTTTTGGACGGTTTCCAGCTCCGCGGCTAGGCCGCTGACGGTGGGATGCTCGAAAATGGCCCGCAAGGGGAGTTCCACTTGCAAGCGATTGCGAATGCGGGAAATCAATTGCGCCGCCAGGAGGGAGTGGCCGCCGAGGGCGCTGAAAAAGTGATCGTGCACCCCGACGGCAGTGACGCCGAGGATCTCCCGCCACAGGCCGGCCATCGCCTCTTCCGCGGGCGTCCGGGGCGCGACGAAGGCCTCATCGTCGCCACGCTGGACGTCGTCCGGCGCGGGGAGCGCGCGGCGGTTGAGCTTGCCGCTCGGCGTCAGGGGCAGCCGGGCCATCGACACGAAGGCGGAAGGAACAGAGGACTTGGGAAGGCGTTGCTGCACGAAGGCACGCAACTCCGGCACGAGGGACTCTGCCGATGGACGGTCGCCGTTGTGTTCCGCATCCTGCACGATGTACGCGACGAGGCGCGGGTCGCCCGGACGGTCTTCGCGGAGCGTGACCGCGGCCGCCTGCACGGCCGGGTGCGCCAGCAGGGCCGCCTCCACCTCGGGCAATTCGATCCGGTGACCGCGAATCTTGACCTGCTGATCGAGCCGGCCAAGGTACTCGAGATTGCCATCGGGCAGCCGGCGGACGCGATCCCCGGTCCGGTAAAGGCGCGCCCCCGGCTCCGTGCTGAAGGGATGCGGGATGAACTTCTCGGCCGTGGCCTCGGGTCGGTTCAGATACCCGCGGGCAAGACCGGCGCCGCCGACATGCAGCTCGCCCGGCACGCCCGCCGGAACCGGCCCGCCGTTTTCGTCCAGGACGTAGACCTCCACGTTGGTGAGGGGGCGGCCGATGGGCACCTGGCCTTCGGTCGGCGCACGGTCCCGGGGATCGTACCACGTGGCGTCCCAGACTTCGGTGGTGCCGTAGAGGTTGTAGAGCACGGCCTCGGGCAGGAGCCGCTGGAAGCGCACAAACAACGCCGCGCCGAGCGCTTCGCCACTGCTCACCCAGAACTTCAGTTTCGGCAGCGCCGCGGCCAGGTCCGGCACGCTGTCGAGCACGACCTCGAGCAACGACGGCACGAGCCAGAGGCGGCTGACTTCGCGCGCGCCGAGGCACTGCACCAGGGCCGCCGGATCCTCGAGGACCGCGTCGGGGACGATCACCGCCGGCACGCCCTGCAGGGAGTAGCCAAGGATCTCCCACAGGGAATCGACGAAGTTCAGCGCGGTCTTTTGGGCCCCCGTTTCGCCGGGCGCGAAGGGGTAGGCTTCCCACATCCAGTGCAAGCGATTCAGGATGACACGGTGCGCCACGGCGACCCCCTTGGGCCGGCCCGTCGAACCGGAGGTGTACATCACGTAGGCCAGTTGTTCCGGCGCGAGCGCGGGGCCGGAGTACTCGTCACTGCCGCGAGCGATGGCGGCCCATTCCTCCTCCAGGTTCACCACGCGGACCGACGCGATCCCTGCGAAAATCTCCCCTCCGGCCCGGCTGGTCAGGATCAGCGGCACCTGCGCATCCTCGGCCATGAAACGGAGCCGCGCGACGGGATAACTCGGGTCGAGCGGCAGGAAGGCGCCGCCGGCCTTGAAAATCGCGAACAGGATGACCATGCATTCCAGCGAGCGCTCCACCGCCACGCCCACCAGGACTTCGGGTGCGACGCCCAAAGTGCGCAGGTAGTTCGCCAGGCGGTTGGACCGCCGGTCCAGTTCGAGAAAAGAGAGGGGGGCGGGGCCGCACCAAAACGCCGGCGCGTCGCCCATCCGCTCCACCTGCCGCGCGAAGAGTTCCACGATGCTCTCGTTCGGCCAGGCGGTGCGCCGCGTTTGGCTCCACTCCTCGAGCAGTTGCTTTTTTTCCGCCGCGCGCAGCAGACTCGGGCCGGTGATCGGCTGGTCGGGTTCGCTCGCGAAACTTTGCAGGAGGGTGACGAGGTGGCGGGCCATCCCCTCAATAGTGGCCGCGTTGAAGAGGTCGCAGCTATACTCGAAATTCGCGTCGAGCCCATGGGGCATCTCCCAGATGCTGACGGACAAATCGAAGGCGGCGCTGGCCGTTTTCACTTCCGGGAGCCTCTCACCCGAGGCGGCGGCGCCGCCGCTCTCCTGCGCGGACGTCGGCGCCGGGGGGACTTGGAAGACGACTTGGAAGATGGGATTGCGGCTCAGGTCGCGATCGGGCTGCAGCTGCTCGACCAGCGTCTCGAACGGCATGTCCTGGTGGGCATAGGCGCCGAGCGCGACGTCGCGCACCCGGTGCAGCGCCTCGCGAAAGGTGGGTGCGCCGGAGAGGTCGGTGCGCAAGACCACGGTGTTGACAAAGAACCCGATGATCGATTCGACCTCCGCCCGGTTGCGATTGGCGATGTAGCTGCCGACCACGAGGTCGTCCTGCTGCGTGTAACGGTGCAGCAGCGCCTTG
>DASYIS010000112.1:0-17840 GCA_035997375.1 Chthoniobacteraceae bacterium | reverse complement strand
AATCGTTCGGCCCAATAAAGACAAATCGCACCTCGGGCATTTCGTCCCACACCCGGCGTGCGCTCGCCAGCAACGCCCTCGAACCCTTCTTATACATCATACGCCCGAGATACAGGACGAACGGGAAACCTTCCAACCCATGTTGCCGGCGAAACCCGACGGCATCCCGCTTCTCGGAGATCTGGGGCGCGACGCCGATGATGTGAAGCCGCTCGGGTAAAACTCCCAGCGACGCCAGATAATCCCGGTCAGCGGGGGTCAGCCCAATGACCGCTTCGCTCCGCTGATAGCATTCCACGTCGTCTTTCCCATCTCCCCATTGCTGGGGATGAACAAAGGGAGTACAGACGAATGGGATGCCGCAGCTATTAGCCACGGCTTGGGCCGCGATGCCAAGATCTCCAAACGCCATGCAATGGACGACGTCGGCTCCTGCGATCACTTGTCTCAACCGAGGAGTAAAGGCGCGCAGGAAAGCCGGCCGCGTGATGCGATTCAATTGCTCATAGAACCATCGCTGAATCCGCGGGAGAGCCCTCAAGGCGAGCGGCCATAGTCTCAACCGCTCGAGCAGGTTCGGCCCCAACGAGATCACACTCACTTTTCCATCCAGGCGGTCTTCCACTCGGCGGGGTGCCAGTAAGTTGTTGCCAAGGACTCCAAGCCGTGAAAACAACGATTGCGGTCGGAAGCGTAGTGCCGCCACTTTCACTTCATGTCGCGCCGACAGGGAATGCGCGAGCGAGGCCGTGTGGTTCTCCACCCCACCGGTGAACGGCAGGTAGTTGGTGGTGATGAATACCACTTTCATGGAGGCGGGGTGGAGCCCTTCGCCTTTTGGATCGCCTCCATAAACACCTCGACGTGCCGTTGTGCCACAGCCTTCCAGGTATATTGCGATTGTTGCAATTGGCGCCCGGCCTCTCCCATCCGCTTGCGGGTCGGGGCATCCGAGAGCAACTTAATCACCGCGCCGGCCACTTCGCCTGGGTCCTGGGGGACGCAAATTCCCGTGACTCCCTGCCGGATCAGCTCCTGCACCGCCGGGGCCGGGCCTCCAATGACCGGCTTGCCGTGCATCCACGCCTCCACGTACGCGATGCCGAAGGACTCATCGGTGGAAGGGAGGCAAAATACGTCGCACGCGGCGAGTGCGGCGACTTTCTCCTGTTCGCTCGCCTTGTCGAGATCCAGGATGGCGGAAGGATCAACCGGGGGATAAGGAGGCAAACGATCCGGCCCGATCACCACCAGACAGGCATCGGGGATTGCTTGCGAGATCTCGGCCATCGCGCGGCGCAGCGTGTGGTATCCTTTGTCCGGTGTCTTGCGACCAATGAAAAGAATCAACGGGCGGTTGCCAAGTTGGTGCCGCGATCTGAAACTCTCCGCATCTTCGACCGTGCCCTCCGCGGAGGCCGGGGCCAGGCCGGTCACTTTGAGCAAGGACGGATTTGTGCCTTTCGCGATCAAGTGGTCTCTTTCGGACTCGGAAAGGACGAACACCGCGTCGGATTGATTGTAGAGTCTGATATCGAGAGGACTATCGCCCCAGGTTCCCGGATGCGCCGCCGGCAGAACCGTGAAGATCGCTCCTCTTTGCCGAGCCTGTTCCAGGGCGGAGAAGCCAAGCAATTCAAAGCCCGTCGTCACGTAGTGGACGACATCCACCGCTTCGGGAATCGCCTCCCGCATACTGTCCCGGTAAGCTCGATTGAAAATCGTCACGGCGGCGCGGTGAAGAAGCGGCCGGCTGGTGAAACGGGGAAGTTGTCGCAGCAGTGGAACGTAGCCCGGCCGGGGAGCGATGATTCTCGTGTTATAATGTGCATGCTCAATCGTCCTCGGCTGTTCGTACGCCGCATAATCGACTCTTGGCGGGCCGCCGGTATGAAACCGCCCGACGGCACTGATGCTGTGCTCACGCGCCAACTCGCCGCCCAGAAAACGCATATACGAGGCCAGTCCGCCCACGCAGTCGGCGGTCCCTACGGAGACCATGCAAATGCGAAGTCGGTTGGCGTTCATCACTGAATGCAACTTACGAACGCCACCGCGCAAAGAGCCGCCAGAACAGGAGTCGCCGCACGGCGCCTTGCCAATAGCGAAAGGCACTCAACCATTCCCGCGCCTTCCAACATTTGCGTGCCGCTTCGAGGCCCGTCAAGGCGGCCAGCGGACCGTGCAGAAAGGCTTCAGAACGTGTAACCAACGCGCGCTCTTCGGTGGAGAGCGCCGGCGCGTTGGCCCATTTTCTCCACAGCTTCTCTCCTTGTTGCTGAAGTGCAGTGTTGTTCGCGGTCGCCTGGCCCGGCCGCAAACGATATTGCACGAGCTTTTCGGGCAGGAAATGGACCGGCGCGCGCAGGGCCATCCGAAGATGGAGGTCCGTGTCCTCCATGTTGTGGCCGAAGCCTTCGTCGTATCCGCCGGCTAGGGCGAAAACACTGCGCCGCATCAGGCAAAGCGACGGAATAATAAACGACAGGGTGTAAATGCTTTCAAAGGGAGTCACCGGCTCCGAGTCCGGGATCACTCGCGGCCCAAAGCCGGATCGGACCACCGGCAGCTGGATGGCAGACAGGTTTCCGTGCTCATCGATCACTTCGGCCTGGCAGTGAAGCATCCCCACGTTTTCGTGTTTGTCCAGGTAGTCGACCATTCTCCGAAGGGCGCCCGGTTGGAGCAGATCGTCTCCATCCAAAAAGAGCAAATAGCGCGCATTACTTTCAATATGCCGGTAGCCGAAGTTCCGGGCGGAGGCCACGCCACCGTTTGGTTTTCTGAGGTAGCGCCAGGGATAGGGCGGCGCGCCGACGCCCTGGATGGCGGCTTGAATATCGTCCGGGCTTCCATCGTCGACGACGATAACTTCCACGGGCACCTGCTGATCGACGACACTCCGGATGGTCTGCCCGATATAGGGTGCGACATTATAGGCAGGAACGATGACGGAGACGAGACGGTCGGTCACATTAACCGGGAATTCCTGAAACCGTGAAGGCCGAGAGGGCCTGGCCGGCGTTGCGCGAGCTGGCAATCGAGTAGCCACCTTTGGCCACCCCCGGCCCGATTTCGAAGCGACAGGCGTCGTCCCAATTGTCAAACAGGCCCGCCCCGTACAGGAAAGCATTCACCCGGTAAACCCCGGGAGTCAGCCAGGGCGATTGAATGCGGACAACCAAGTTGGATGCCCCGGGCGGCATCATTACTCCCTCCAGGAATTCCGTCGAGATCGTCGTGACATTGGTATCCGACTCGTCGTGGATGTGCATGGAGAAATGACATCTTGCGTCCCCGGTCGGGCAAATAAGCTTGGCCGTGAACTCGAGATCCTCCCGCGGCGCAAAACAATCGGTCTTCGCTCGAATGGAGCTGATCAAATAACCGTTCGACGGGATCGTGGTTCGCTCCGGTTGCTCAAACACCGTCGAGGACGCTTGCATCGCCTTCCGATAGCTTTGGAGCGCATCAACGGCCGTTCCAAGGTAGACCGTTTGGCCCTTGGCTAGATGCAAGGCCGTGTCGCACAGGGCCTCGACCGCGCCCATGTTGTGGCTGACGAAAAGAACCGTCCGCCCGTGAGTCCCGGCGACCTGCTTGATCTTGCCGATGCATTTCTTCTGAAACTCCACGTCCCCGACCGCGAGCACTTCGTCCACGATCAGGATTTCCGGCTCGAGGTGAGCAGCCACGGCAAAGGCGAGCCGCACATACATGCCGCTCGAGTAGTGCTTAACCGGAGTGAGCAGGAACTGCTCGACGCCGGCAAAGTCGACGATTTCATCAAACTTGGAAGAGACTTCCTTGCGCGACATCCCGAGGATTGACCCATTCAGATAGATATTTTCCCGCCCCGTCAGCTCCGGGTGGAAGCCAGTACCTACTTCGAGCAGGCTGGCGACGCGGCCTTTGAGGCCGATGCGGCCGGTGGTCGGTTCGGTGATGCGGCTGAGGATCTTAAGCAGCGTGCTCTTGCCGGCGCCGTTGCGGCCGATGATGCCGAGAACTTCACCGCGCTTCACTTCGAAGGAGATGTCGCGGAGAGCGTAGAAGTCCTCGGAATTGCGGATTGCGGATTGCGGATTGCGGAATGACGCTGGTTCGCAAGTCGAGCTTCCTGGATCGGTACGACGGGCGGCCATCGCGGACTTGATTCGACGAAAGGGGGCGGCGACGGCGTCCTGCACCGCATGGCGGAGGCCGTCACCGGACGACGCTCCCCTTTGGCGCCCAATAACATATTTCTTGCTCAGGCTTTCGACTCGGATGACGACGTCGCTCATCGGTCAGATGACATCCGCGAAGGTTTTCTCTGTTTTTCTGAAGTACCAAACACCGAGGCCGAGCAGCAGGAGGGATAAGACGAGGGAAGTGACAAATGACGGAACGTCGATTTGCGACTCGCCGCCGAGGATGGCCCAGCGGAAGCCGTCGATGACACCGACGATGGGATTCAAACTATATAAGGCGAACCAGCCGGCGCCGATCTTGGACCGGATGACTTCGCTGCTGTAGGCGACGGGCGAGACGTAGAGGCCGAACTGGACGATGAAGGGGATGATGAAGCGGACGTCGCGGTATTTGACATTCAGCGCGGTGATGATGAGGCCGGGGCCGAGGGCGGCGATGAAGGCGAAGAGGACGAAGAGCGGGAGGGTGAAGAGCCGCACCGAGGGGACGAAGCGGTACCAGGCCATGAGGCCGATGAGGATGACGAAGGAGACGAGGAAATCGATGCAGGCGACGACGACGGCGCTCGTCGGGATGATCATGCGCGGGAAGTAGACCTTGGAGATGAGGTTGGCGTTGCCGACGAGGCTCTGGCTGGAGTTGGCGAGGGAGTTGGCGAAGAATTGCCACGGGAGGAGCGCGGCAAAGACCATGATGGCGTAAGGAGCGGCGCCTTCGCTCGGCAGTCCGGCGACGCGGCCGAAGATGACGGTCATGATGACCATGCTGAGGAAGGGCTGGACGATGGCCCAGGCGGCGCCGGCGACGGTCTGCTTGTAGCGGATGGCGACATCGCGCCAGGCGAGGATGGCGAAGAGCTCGCGGTAGCGCCAGAGGTCGAGCCAGTAGTGGCGCTCCGTGCGGCCGGCTTCGAGCCAGAGGTCGAATTCGGCGGGATCGACGGGAGAGAGCGCCGGTGGGGCGGGGTCGGGCGGGGCGGGAGGCATGCCGGCGGGCTGGTGGACAAGATGGACCATGTGGACCGAATGGACGCTATGGACTGCCGGCGGCGGCGCAGTCGGCCTGGACCATGAGGGCGGCGAGGGCGGGGGCGGTGGTGCGGGCGCGCCAGCCGAGGACCTCGGCGGCGTGGCGCGGGTCGCCGACGAGGCGCTCGGGCTCGATCGGACGAAAGACGTGCGGGTCGACGTGGACCAAGGCCCGGCCGGTGGCGGTGTCGCGGCCGAGCTCGGCGGAGCCAGCGCCCTCAAAGGCGAGCTCGATGCCGAGGCAGGCGAAGGCGGCTTTGGTGAAATCGCGGACGGTGGTGGCCTGGCCGGTGGCGAGAACGAAGTCGGCGGCCCGGGGTTGCTGGAGCATGAGCCACATCGCCTCGACGTATTCCGCGGCGTAACCCCAATCGCGCTCGGCGGAGAGGTTGCCGAGCGAGAGCGCTTCCTGCCGGCCGGCCTGGATGCGAGCGGCGGAGGAGGTGATCTTGCGCGTGACGAAGTTTTCGCCGCGGCGGGGCGACTCGTGATTGTAGGCGATGCTGCTGCAGACGTAGAGTCCGTAGGCTTCGCGGTAGACCCGGCAGAGGTGCGTGGCGAAGGCCTTGGCGCAGCCGTAGGGACTCTGCGGCTCGAACGCGGTCGCCTCGGTCTGCGGGACTTCGCGCGGGCGGCCGAAGACCTCGGACGAGGAGGCGTGGAAGACGCGGATGGGGTAGTCCTGGTCGCGGCAGATTTCGAGCAAGGTGAGCGTGCCGCGGCCAACGTCGTCGCAGGTGGACTCGGGGATCTCGAAGCTCAATCCGACGTGGCTCTGGCCGGCCAGGTGGTAGAGTTCGGCGGGCCGAATCCGCCGGATAAGCCGGCGCAGCGTGGTGGTATCGTGGAGATCGGCGTACTCGAGAAAGAGGCGGTGGCCCCAGACGGCGGGATCGCTGCGCAGATGCTCGATGCGCGAGCGATTGAACATACTCGCGCGGCGGACGATGCCGTGGACGGTGTAGCCTTTCGCGAGCAGCAGCTCCGCGAGGTAGGAGCCGTCCTGGCCGGTGATGCCGGTGATGAGGGCGACGGGGGTGGGCACGGGTAGGGAAGGGACTGCGGAAGCACCAAGCTACAGGAACCAAGGGCCAAATAAGCTCCAAGTATTCAAAGGCTCAAAATCCAAACCGAGACGCCGCCACGGGTCGCAGACGTTTGGTGCTGGCTCATTGGATTTTGGTCCTTATTTGGCCATTAGCTCCTGATCATTGGTCATTCGACTCAAGGTCTGGCAAGAGATCAGAACTCGCGCACCTCATTGTCTCCTCCTCAACCACACGGCGCGTCTCCACAAGCTACCGCCCTTGGCCGTTTGCGAGGAATTCACAAGGCGTGCGGGTGCGAGCGTGAGGATGACCTCCGAACGAATTCGAATGAGGGGTGTCTCCGTGGAATGAGGAGACGCTCGAACGTGGTCGCGCCCCGTGGTTCGCGCAAGCGCGGACTGGCGGCGGAGGAGGTGAATTCCAAGCGTAGCCGCAGCCGGCGGGCTGTTCCAGCTGTGGCTGATGAGGGAGAATTGCTCCCGCAGGCGCCGGCTCAAGACCGACCTCGTGACGAAACTCCCTGTTTCGTCACGAGGATATGGCGTCCCCGTCACGCCGCATTTCCCACCAAACCGCAAATCGGCATTGCCGTTCGCGGCGCTACCGTTTTTAACAAGGAGGACGTTTCCTTCACCGATTCACGGTTCTGACCTCTGCCCCGGCTCCCGATCAACGACTTCCGACCCCTTTCCAAAACCGACCATGGCCATCCTCGTTACTCCTCAAACTCGCGTTCTCGTCCAGGGCATCACCGGCAGCTTCGGCGCGCGGCACGCTCAGCTTTCCATTGAATACGGGACGCTGATCGTCGCCGGCGTGACGCCAGGGAAGGGCGGTCAGACGTTCGATCACGCCGGAAAGAAGGTGCCGATCTATGATACGGTCGAGGAGGCCGCGAAGCAGCAAGGCGCCACGGCGTCGGCCATTTTCGTTCCCCCGCCCTTTGCGGCGGACGCCATCCTCGAGTGCGTCGATGCCGGGCTGGAACTCGCGATTGCGATCACGGAGGGGATTCCCGTGAATGACATGGTGAAGGTGAAGCACGTCATTCGCGACCAGACGAAGACGCGGCTCATCGGGCCGAACTGCCCCGGCGTGGTCACGCCGGGGACGGGCGACAAATCGCATGGCGGCTGCCGCATCGGGATCGCGCCGGGGTACATTCACAAGAAGGGGAACGTCGGCGTCGTCTCGCGCAGCGGCACGCTGACCTACGAGGCGGTGTGGCAGCTCACGAGCCGCGGGTACGGGCAATCGACCTGCGTCGGCATCGGCGGCGACCCGGTCAACGGGACCTCGCACCTCGACGTGCTGAAGATGTTCAACGACGACCCGGAGACCGAGGCGATCATCATGATCGGCGAGATCGGCGGGACCGCAGAGGAAGAAGCCGCCGAGTGGGCGGGGAAGAACTGCAAGAAACCGATGGCGGGCTTCATCGCCGGCGCGACCGCGCCTCCCGGACGCCGCATGGGCCACGCTGGCGCGATCGTCTCCGGCGGCCAGGGGACCGCGGCCGGGAAGATCGCGGCCCTGCGCGCCGCGGGGATCGCCATCGCGGAAACGCCGTCGGTTATGGCCGAGACGCTGCTGAGGCACTGGGGGAAGTAGGCCCGCGTGCGTAAGCATCAGAGGCGCTGTCTGGAAAGCCAGTACGTGCGGAACGCCCGTAATCGATCCAACGACTCCCGGTCTTTGGCGCGGTTCGCTGCCTGCTTGCTCGCGATGATGTCATCAAGGTGGCAAACCGGAAATCCTTCGACCGTCACCCGCCGGCTCCAGGCATCTGAAAATCGCTCGATCCCGTCCGGTGCAAAGATGAGGTCGAGATCGAACGGACCGTTCTTCAACTGGATGAAGTCCTTGCCCCGCACGATCTCGGCCGCTTCGTTTTCCGAGAGTTCGAAATGGAGCTCGCGAAGCGCGGTGACCATCGCCAAGCCGTTTGGCTCGGACTTTTCAGGAAAGAGATCTGCATCCTGGGTGGTGTCGGGGTAGCCGAGCAAAATCGCTCCGGACTTCCCGAGGAAGAGATAGCGCACCCCATGCCTCGCGAACGCCGCGCGGATTTCCTCCGCCTGGCGGTAGTCAAACGCGCCCATAACCAAGCCAGGACGGCAAAGCCGCCTCGCACCAATCCCGATACTCCTGCATCGAGTCAAAGGATCGAAACCGCGCGTCGTCCAGCACCGGTTTGTAAGTCTTAATGAAGGCGTAACGCCACCGTTGTTCCAACGGCCGGCGACCCGCCGCCTGAAATTCCGCCAGCCACTCGGGCGGGATCGGCTGGGACGCGGGAATGGCATTCATCGGCTCAAAGATGCCCTCGAACCCGGAGGTGGCCAAGAAAAACAGTCGCGCCGCCGGGTGAACGGGATGAAGCGGCCGATGCGCTCAGGAGCAGGCGCGCGGCCAGAGAATGGATTTCGGCATCGGGGTTGAGAGCAGGGCGAAGACGTTTTACATCCGGCGTCAACCGTCCGCACACCCGGCCAGCCGCGACCGCGCAACCCAGCAAACGCGAGGGTATGAAAAGCAATTCCAAGCGCGCGGGTTTTCTGTATTCTGCTACTGATACTGAGTCTCATGACGCTTTCCCCGCTCTCCAGCCCCCTTTCTGCGCCCAAGCGTTCGATCCCGCTCCTGACATTTTTTCATGTGAAACGCCTCCTCGCTCCCCTGCTCCTCGTCGGCCTGCTGTGCGCCCGGTCGGCTTTCGCCGATGGCTCCGATGACTTCGCCGCGCTGCAGCAGAAGCTCAACGACTCCATCCTCGACCTCTACGCCGGTGAGAAGATCGCGCCGGAAACGCTCCCCCTCGCCACGCTGCCCGCCCTGGCGCCGCGGCTCGAGAGCGCCGGCGCGCGCCGCCTGGTGGCCGAGTTCCAGCAGCAGGCGAACCGCTCGCCCGCGCAGCAGATCGGCGCCGCGCGCGGTCTGCTGCAGCATCTCGCCGCGCTGGAGATGCTCCATCGGCAGCACGTCGGCCGGGTCGACGATACGCGGGCGTGGCGCAGCTTCATCGCGCTGCCGAAGTACGCGAACGCAGTGGACGGCGCGCTGCTGTTGCAGCAGCCAGACATCAAGCCCGCGGCCATTTCGAAGGTGCTCGCGCGCGAGTACATGAGCTGGCAGGTGATGCGGACGCGGCAGCTTTTCGACTACCTCGAAACGCAGGTCGCCAATGAGGAAGCGACGCCGGAGTTCTTTGCCGCCTACAGCTCCGAGATTGTGGCGCTGGCGAATTTTCCCGCGGAATTGTGGCAGGCGGCGGAACTGCCCTTCGACCCGGGCACTTCGGTCGCGCAGCCACCGGTGCTGAGCGAGCCGCTCCTCAGCGACGCCAACCAGGCGGCGATCGTCGGCTGGCGGCAGCGGGTGGAGTCCAACCTGCCGAATCTGCTGGAGCCGGCGGACGTCGTGCGGCTGGAGCGGCTGCTCGCGCGCTTCGTGAAGCTGGTGCCGAAGGAGTATCGCAACGGCGTGAGCGACGGGCATATCAACATCATGCTCGAGTACCGCGAGGCGAAGCAGTTCACCGAGCAAGCGCAGGCGCTGACGAACGAGCTCGCGCCCGTCTGGCGCCGCGACCGCGCGGAGGCCTTCGGGAGATACTACGGCGCGATCCACGAGAAGCTGGGCGAGCTTTCGCTGCAGATCCGCAAGCTCGCGCCGGTCGACAAGGTGGAGGAGACGGGCCGCGCCGCTTCGAATTTGCTCGAGGATAAATTCGGCCTCAGCGCGCGGCGCGCCGGCTCGAAGGGGAACGTGATCGAGGAGACGGCGCTCGAGGTTCGCACGGCCCTCGTCGATTCGCTCGCGGCGGCGCGGGCCGATCAGTGGGACGAGGCGGAATCGCTGCGGCTCGACGCCTACACGAGCTTCGACTCGGAGATCGAGGTGCGCGTGCTGCCGCGCAATCCGGAGCTCGGCCGGCGCACCGAGCGGAGCTTCCTCGAAGGCTCGCCCGGCGAGCCGGGCATCAAGACGCTGCTCGACCGCCGCGCGCCGATCGAGGAACTCTCGGAAGGGTACGAGCGCACGCTGGCGCAGCTCGATCAGTCGGTGAATCTGCTCAAGGTCTCCGTCTCGCCGGCAACGCTGGCGTACACGGCATTCTCGATCATGGCGCGCGAAGGGCTGGAGGCGGTGGTCGTGCTCGCGGCGCTGATGGCCGGCCTGCGCGGCGTGGAAAACAGGCGGACGCGGCGGCTCGTCAGCTCCGGCGCGTGGATCGGCGTCGGCGTCAGCCTGCTGACGTTCTGGCTCTCGCGGACCCTCATTTCCTCGCTCTCGCGCTACGGCGAAAAGCTGGAGGCGGTCATCTCCATCCTCGCGGTCATCATCCTCTTCATGGTGACGAACTGGGTCTTCCACAAATACTACTGGACGGGCTGGAACGCGAAAATCCGCTCGCTGACCAAGGCGTCGCAGCAGTCGGTCTCGGAGCGCTGGGAATGGCTGGCGCTGCTCGGGGTCGGCTTCCTCACGGTCTACCGCGAGGGCTTCGAGACGACGCTCTTCACGCAATCTCTGCTGCTGGAAGGAAGCGCCTGGCCGGTCGTCAGCGGTCTGCTCGCGGGCGCGGGGCTCATCGCGCTCATGGGCGTGGCGATCTTCTATTTCGGCGCGAAGCTGCCGTATCGCAAGATGCTCATCGTCACCGGCGTGCTCGTCATTTCGATCATGGTCTCGTTCATCGGGTCCGGCGTGCGGCTCTTCCAGACCGTCGGCTGGCTGCCGATCCACCCGATCGAGTCGCTCTATTTCCCGTCGTGGGTCGGGCTCTGGTTTGGGCTGTACCCGTCGTGGGAAGGGATCCTCATCCCGCCGCTCGGGCTGGCATATGTCATCGGAGCGTGGCTCTGGGTGAAGGTCCACGCGAAGCTCGCTGGTTCCGCCGCGCCGGCGCCGGTCGCGCCACCAAAGCCGCCGGAGCCGCCGACGACGGTGAAAGCGGCGGATGCGGTGACGGCGTGAGCGCGGCCTGAAACGAGCCGGCTGGACGCAGCCCCGAGGCTGGGCTAGACTCGTCTGGATATGGAGTCCGCGAGCTTCGATTTCAGCCTGCGTGCGTTCGCCCGGCGCACCTCGTTCCATCCGTTTGCCGTCGAATTGACGAGCGGCGAGCAGTTCACGGTGGATCATCCGGAGGCGCTGGTCTACCGCGCCGGCTTGGCCGTCTACATCGCGCCTGATGGCCGGCCCGTGATGTTCGATCATCTGGGCGTCACGCGGCTGATCGGCACTCTCGATCAGCGAACAGGCGCGACGTCTGAAAGCTGAGTCGGGCGGAGCACGCCGGCGCTACTTCAAACCACTCAACGGAGGCAGGACCCGCCGGCCCTTGATCGCGAACGCCGGGGTGATGTCGATCATCTCGCGCGGCCCCCGCGGACCACGCACGGAGGCGGAGAAAATGATCGTGCCGTCGAGCTCCCACACGCTCTGCGTCACATCGAGGCACATCCCGTTCTCAACCGGTTTGTCTTCGCGGCTGACGTGCACGAGATGGTCTTCCGCATCGAACGTCATGCTGTAGACGACGTCTTTGAATTTCACGCGGGCGAGCGCCAGGGTCAGCCGGCGGATGATCCGCTGGTCTGCGACTTGCGTGTCTATCCGCGCCTCGACTTCACCCTCGTCCGGATCCTTGAAATTCGGGCCCCACGCCAGCGAGATGAAGGTGCCCTCGCCGGAGCTGAACCGAGGTCCCCAAGGCTTCCATTGCAGCTCCGCCAGCCGCGATTCCGGCGCGCCGGCCGCGAGGTACTTGCGGAGAAAGGCGCAGCGCTCCGGCTGCCGCTTCCCGAAGCGGCGGTCGGCCTCCGCAACCGCTTCCTCCCACGTGAGACCCTCGTGCTTTCCCACCGCGTACGCCGGCGCAATGTCGTGGAGCAGCGTCGTCCGCAGCGGCAGGGCTTCGACCATCTCGTGGAGCATCGCCAACGCGCGCGCGTCGAATTTCCCGCCGACGTAGTCGTCCGCGGGCGCGGCGGACGCTGCGCACCCAAGGAGGAGCACCGCCATCCATGACCAAGGGAGGAGTGTGCGTTTCAACAGCATTCAAATATCCTCGGTTGGCGGCGCCCGGACCGCCTAAAGGCGGAACTACAAACGACTTGGTTGGCGGCGCGGCTCCGGAGAACCGCGATGGCGGTCTCTACTTCGCCAGAATATTCTCCAGCGCCATCACGCAATACGTCGTGACGAGCACCGGGTCTTTTTCCATCCAGCGGGCCTGATCGTTGACCCAGGAGCCGTCGGCGTTTTGGAGCGAGATGATTTTGCGGCTGATCTCGGCGCGCCAGTCGACCTTCTGGCCCTTGGCGGTGGTCAGCTCGTTGACGCCGGCGGCTTTCAGGCCGCGCGTGGCGAGGTTGTAGTAGTAGAAGATGCCTTGCCGGCCCATGGCGGGATTCTCTTCCAGCGTGTAGTTTTTCGAGAGCCAATCGAGCGCCGCGACCACGCGCTGGTCGGACTTGTCGAGGTCGGCATAGATGAACGAGAGCAGGCCGGCGTAGCTCATCGAGCCATAGGAGCGCAGCGCGGTGCGGCCGTCGGGGAGTTTTTCTTCACCGGCATTCGAGTAGCCGGGGTAGTAGACGAAGCCGCCCTTGTTCGCGGCGTCGCCGTTGGCGCCAGGGAGCGGGTTGGTCGCGGGCAGGTTTTGGCAGCGGCTGATGAAGTCGATCGCGGCCTTGAAATCGAGGTCCTTGTCTTTCGCGAGCTCGGTCGCCGGGCGGCGCAGGCGGTACTCGTGCAGCGCCTCCAGCGCGATGATCGTGTTGTCGAGATCGGGGTGCTGGCGCTTCGGGCTGGTCCCGGTCGGGCCGTAGCCGAAGCCACCGTTGGCCTCGGGCTTCAGCATGTTGCTCGCCTGCTGGCCGGCGACGAAGGCGCGCGCTTTGGTGATGAGCGGCTCGTCCTTCGGGTCGCCGGAGGAGAGCAGCGCCATCAGGCAGACCGAGGTGTTGTAGTTGGACAAGCCGGAGCTGTAGATGCCGCCATCGGGCTGCGCCTTGCCGCGGATGAAGCTGTAGCCCTTTTGCAGCAGAGCGGTTTTCTTCGCGCCGGCCGGGTCGCGCTGAAACGCCATCAGCGGCATGGCCGTGAGCGCCGGATGATCCTGGGAAGGGGCCTTGTTCTCCGGGTTCGCGAAGGAGCCATCAGGCTGCTGCTGCTTTTCCAGGTAGGCGAGGCCCTTGGCGATGGACTTGTTAATCTCCTCGCGAGAGGGAGCCTCGGCCGCCAGGAGGGTGGCGCCGAGGGCGAGGAAGGAGAGCAGAGCGAGCGACTTTTTCATAAAGGGACGATGGATGTTGGACAAAAGAATGGACGGAAAGTTAGGACAATCGTCTGACCGTGGCGTCGAGCCGATGTGTAGAGGCGGCTCTCCCTGAGCCTAGGCCGGAACGATGCAGTTGAGCGCGCAGCGCGAACGGCCCGGGGAGCGCACGCGCCCTCGCGTGCCGGATTCAGCGCCCCGCCGAATCCAGTTGTGCGCGGCACACCCGTTTGGTGAGTTTGCACGCGCAGCGGGTTGAACGCTGCCCGGCGAGGGCGCCGGGCAGAACACGCGGGGCGCGTGTGCTCCCCGGACCGTTCGCGCATTGCACGCCAACTGCATGGTTCCGGCCCAGGCTCACTGAGCGCCGCCTCTACACCGCAAGACGAGCGATCGCGATCGCCATCGCGCTGATTGGGGTCCATCGTCATTTCCATTCCAGTGTATGGATCAGCGGATTTTCCCCCGCGCGGCGACGGTCCACCTGCCCTCGACTTTGCCGTCGCGGCCGTACCAGACTTCGTCGCAAAGGTTGACCGAGGGGCAGACGTGGCTCGGGATGACCCAGACTTTCTCGCCGACTTTGGCGCTGTCCTGAATGGTAACGTGGCCGTGCTCCTCGCTCATCTTTTTCATGGTCCACGACGGCCTGCCGGGGAAGTACCCGTAGGTGCCGATGCCTTTGGTCGCGTCGTTGGCGAAGGTCTTCCCGCCGGCGTCGATGATGCACTGGCCCGGCACGCTGGTGCTGACGACCGTGCAAAGCACGCGCAACGCGCAGTCCGCCTCCACGCAGCAATCGGTCGCGATGCACGTGGCGTCGTAGAAGGCGTAGGTGCCGGGACGAATCTCCGTGGTCTGCGGGATGAGCGGCGTCTTGGCCGAGCCAGGCGTCGAGCCGCCGGAGACGATCGGCGCCGCGAAGCCGGCTGCTTTCAGCGCATCGAGGACGGCGTCGATCTTCCCGCGCGCCACGCGAAACTCCGCTTCGCCCAGCCACGACGGCCAGTAGAAAACGCCCTGGAAATCCGTGGACGCTTGGGCGACCGCAACGGCCTGCTCCGGCGTCTGCACGCCGCAACGGCCCGCGCCGATGTCGACCTCGACCAGCGTGCGGATGCCGGGCAAACCGCGCGCCGCTTCCACCGAATCGACGGCGACGGTGATGCGCTTTTCGCGCGCCAGCGCCTGGACGCGCGGGAACTTGTCCGCAGTCAACGGATACGCGATCAGGATGTCGTCGCCGGGCATCACTTCGGCCTCGCCGGTCTTCGCGCACGTCAGGCCGACGGCGCCGGCCGCGAGCTGCATGCGCGCGATCTCGGGGATCTTGTGGGTCTTGATGTGCGGGCGCAAACCGACGCCCATGTCGCGGCAGCGCGCCTGCATCGTGCGGAGGTTGTTCTCCAGCACGTCGAGGTCGACGTAGTGGGCCGGCGTATCGAGGTCGAAGGCGTTCATAGCTGAATCGGAAGTTTGCCTACGAATCACACGAATGAGACACGAATCTGAGCATCTGGATCGACGCGAAGATTTGATGGGACGTTCATTTGCAGCCTTCCGGATTCGTTAGATTCGTGTGATTCATAGGCAAAAAATCAGCGGGAGCGGCCGCGGGCGGCGACCCGCCATTTTCCTTCGACCTGTCCGTTCCGGCCGTAGGCGATTTCGTCGTGCAGATTGACGCAGGTTCCCGCGCTGCCAGGGATGACCCAGAGCTTCTCACCGATGCGCGCCGAGCCTTGTTCGATCGGGAAAAAGCCGTGCTCTTCGTTCTGCTTTTCGACGCGCCACGGCCGGTCGACGAAGTCGCCGTAACCGCCGACGACCTTCGTCGCGTTCATCGAAAACGTCTTCGAGCCGCCGTCGATCACGCACTGCCCGGGCACCGAAGTGCTGACGACGCTGACCAGCATCCGCAGCGCGCAATCCTCCGGTTTCGCCACGCCGAGCGCGACGAGTCCGGCGTCGTTGAACGCATACGCGCCGGGCCGAATCTCCGTCGTCTCGGGGACGAGATAGGTGAGCGCCGCGTTGCGCGTCGAGCCGCCGGAAACGATCTCCGCCGGCCGCCGCGCGAGGCATTCGCGAATCATCCCCGCCGCCTGCTTCAGCGCCGCCTCGTCGAAGCCCGCGGGATGATAGAAGAGCCCGCGAAAACGCGCGCACGCGCCGGCGACTTCCTCATACGCCGCGGGACTCTGCACGCCGCAACGGCCGAAGCCGACATCGACCTCGACCAGCGTGTCAATGTCTCCGGCGGCCCGTGCGGCCTCGACGGAGTCGACGGTGACGATGATCGGCCGCGTTTTCGCCAGCGCGCGCAGGCGGTCCATTTTTGCGGGGACGATGGGATAGGCGACGAGCGTCTCCGCCTCCGGCATCACCTCAGCCTCGCCGATCTTCGCGACCGTGAGCCCGCGGGCGCCGAGCGCCAGTTGCATCCGTGCGATCTCGGGGATCTTGTGCGTCTTCGTGTGCGGGCGCAGTTGCAGCTTCCACTCGGCGCACTGCTGCTGCATGCGGCGGAGATTCCGCTCGAGGACATCGAGATCGACGTACAGAAAAGGCGTTTCGAGACTGAGGGCGTCCATGGGGGAATCGGTTATCCTCGAAGCCGGAAGGAGAGGTCCACGAAATACACAAAAGGACACGAAAAGAAGCACCAATCAGGAAGAGTCCAGACGCGTGAATATCTCATTTTTTCGTGTCTTTCGTGTATTTCGTGGACCACAAAAAAATCCTCTCAGCTCATTGAATCGGCGCCCGGACCGCACGGCCGGGGAGCGCGTTTTCTTGGAAGACGCCATCGCGCACCACAAACACGCCCGCGACGAGCACAAAAGGGACGCCGGCGGAAGTGAGGTCCGGCTCGGTGTACGTCGAGCGATCGATCACCGTCTCGGGATTGAAGAGCGTCAGGTCGGCATCGGCCCCCACGCGCACCCGGCCCTTGTTTTTCATCGCGGGCACCCGCGCCTCCAGCCGGCGCGCGGGCATCAGCGCGAGCTTGTCGATCGCGTTCATCAGCGTGAGCGCCTTCTCCTCGCGCACGTAGTGCCCGAGCACGCGCGCGCTCGTCCCCGCATTGCGCGGATGGCCGCGCGCGCCGTCGCTCGCGATCATGGTCAGCGGGTTGGCGACGATCTCGCGGATGAGCGACTCCGGATTCGAATGCACTATGACCATGCCGCCGGTCTGGCGGTATTTCGCGAAGGTCTCCTCGGTCAGGCGCTCGCCAGTCGCGACCCACTGCAGATCCTTGAAATCGATCTCCGCGCGCTCCTGCCAGCCGGGATCGAAAATCGCCGACATGATGTCCGTCATCCCCGCCGTGTACGGGTAGCACTCGACGGAAAGATCGACCCCATGCGCACGGGCTTCGGCCGCGAGCTCCATCACGCGCGGCGTGGCGCGATTGCACGTGCTCTGCACGTGGCAGATCTGCGCCGGCGCACCGGTGAGCGTCGAGGCGGCGATCAACTCCAGCACGGACGAGTAGACATTCTGCGGTCCCGACGCGCCCTTGGCCCGCATGTGCACGTGGCAGGAGGCGTGGTACTTCGCCGCGATGCGGAAGACGTCGACCGTCTCGCGCTGCGTCGCCGCCGGCGTGTATTGCAGGCCGAAGCCGACCGCCACCGCGCCGCGCGCCAGGCCCTTCTCGATGAGCGCACAAATCTGCGCCTCCTGCGCATCGGTCCCGACAACCGTCGCCGCGCCGGACTTCGCCGGCGGCACCATCGCGGGGCGATCGCCCATCACCGCCATGCGGCACTGAATGTGTCCGACGCTGACCGCGAAATTGATGGCCGCCTTCCCCTCGCGTTGCGCGTACCACTGATCCACGTCCGCGGTCCCGATCTCGAGCTCCGCCACGGTCGTCACGCCATCCTGCGCCTTCAGCCGGTAGTCCTCCGGCGCCTGACCGTGCTGGTGGAGATCGATGAAACCCGGCGCGATGACGAGGCCCTTCGCGTCAATGCTCGCCGGCGCGCTGAGCGGCTGCTCGGAAATGGCCGCGATGACGCCGCCGCGGAGGCCCACGTCGCGCAGCGCATCGAGACCCGACTCCGGGTCCATCACGCGGCCGTGATGCAGGACGAGATCGTACTCCTGCGCTTGTGCGCGGAGGGCGCTCAGGACGAGCATACACGCCGCCGCGCACAGGCGCGCCGGCCGGCGGCGAGTGAAGGTGTTCACGGTGAGCAGTATCGATCCTCCGCGAGGTTTCGTCACGCGTGTAGAGCGCGGCTCTCCCTTGAGCGCAATGCGCGAACG
>DASYIS010000111.1:0-5188 GCA_035997375.1 Chthoniobacteraceae bacterium | reverse complement strand
CGTGGGGCCGGCGGGCAACCTGCCCGCTGAGTGTTGCTTTCACGAAATGGTGATCCACCGATTCGACGGGCGGGACGCCCGCCACCCCCACGGGCAGGATTCCCGTGCCACGTCGACGCCGCGCGCCAACTGAATAGTTACGGATCATCGCGAGGAGAGCGCGGGCTCGGGGAGCGGCGCGTGTTTCTGGACCCGGCCGGCGGAGTCCACGGCCAATTTATCGGAGAGCCGGGAGCCCCGGCGCAGCAGGGCGTTGGCGTAGCAGAACTCGATGGCGATGAGCACAAATGCGAGCCAGAGCAAATGCTCACCGTACGTGCGGCCGATGCGGTGTTCTTCAATCAGGCGCCGCAGCGCGGTGAGGTCCGTGGCCATGATGACGCGGTCGGTGCCGAGGCGCTTCGGGATCTCGGTCTCCGCGATGGGCGTGAGGTCCGACTCGTTGCGGGGGAGATTCACGGCCAGCGCGGGCAGGCCGCGGGGTTGTCCCGCCGCGGTGAGCGTGTAGATGCCGGGGACGGTGAGATTCTCCGCCAGCATCACCGTGCGGCCTTGCACCACGGCGTTGCGAATCGCGACCGGCTGGTTGTCGGGACCGGTGAGCGTGGGGATTTCCTTGAGATCGGGAAATTGCGCGTTGAGCGAGAGCGAGTCGGTCGCCCACAGGAACGGCGGCTTCGCGCCGACGCCGGCACTGTATTCCGCGCATTGCAGGATGAGCGGCAGGTAAAAGGGCGAGAGCGGGAAATCGCTCCACGTCCGATCGGCCGCGACGGCGAACATCAGGACGCGGCCGTGGCCGAACGGGCGGTCGAGCAGGAACGGCTGATCGGCGCCGATCGAGACCAGGCGCTCGGTCGTCTCGTGGAGTTTCTCAAAGACGAGGCGCCGGCGAATCGCGAGGGCCGGCACCGCGATCCCTTCGCGCATCGGCCGCACGAGAATGTGCTGCGGCTTGTCCCACGTCAGCGTGCGATTCTGCTGCGAAAACGGCAGCTCCTCGACGCCCGACGGAAAGCCGGGAAGGCAGGTCCAGGCCTTGTACGAGTCGGCCGTCGCCTTCATGCCGGGCAGGACCACGAGGAGTCCGCCGAGTTTCACGTAGTCCTCGATGGCCGCCTGGGCCTGGCCGGAAACCGGGAGCGCGTTGCAGAGAAAAACGCAGGCGTAGGAGGCGAGCGTCTGGTCGGTGATTTGATCCGGCGTCACCGACACCACCGCGCTGGCGCGCCCGAACCCGGCCCGCAGTGCGGTCCGCACGAACAGCGTGTCGTCCCTGCTCCCGACGACGAGCGAGGGCGTCTCGCCTTGCACGCGAATGAGGAAATGAAACGCGTTGTCGATGGGGAGGTTGTCGTCCGGCGTTTCGATGCGCGCGGTGTGGACTCCGGGGTCGAGCGGCGGCAGCAGGAACGAAGGGGCGGCCGCCTCGGGATCGCCGGCGCGCATGGAGCGGCGGCCCGCTTCCTTGCCGTCGATGAAGAGCGTGGCCGCCGGATCGATCGCGCTGCCCGAATGCATGAGCTTGGCGATGACTTTGACCGTCGCGCCCTGGCGGACGACCGGCGGCTGCAGCTCGACCGAGACCGCGGCGGAATTTTCTGGCGTCGCCGCGCCGAGCAGCGAGACGAAGACGGCGGTCTTCTTGTCGATCTCCTCCGGGTTCCAATGCGCGGCCGCCGCCGCAGGCTGGGCCGCGGGTTCACTCGCCACGCCGGCGCCGAAGCCCTGCCACGCGAGCGCTTGGTTGTCGGTGATGATATGGAGCTCGCGCTCGCGGCGCGTGTCGGCTTTGCGCAGCGCCTTGAGGGCGGCCGTCACCGCGGGCGCGAGCTGCGAGGAGCTCAGGCCCGGCGGCAGCGCCTTGAGGCGTTTGAGCCCGAGCTGCTTGTCGCCGATCGGCTCGGCCACGAGCGCTTCGGGTTGATCGCGCGCGAGGTAGATGCAAAAGCGATCCTTGTC
Source organism: Chthoniobacteraceae bacterium (assembly GCA_035997375.1). Lineage (GTDB taxonomy): Bacteria > Verrucomicrobiota > Verrucomicrobiia > Chthoniobacterales > Chthoniobacteraceae > DASYIS01. The sequence continues at coordinate 3,226 of DASYIS010000111.1, read as the reverse complement.
GCTGAGTCCCGTGATGATGGCCGAGGCGGCCTCGATTCCCTTATCCCAAACCGTCGCGCCGCCGCTGTGGTAGCCCATGCTGTAGGAGGCATCGAGGACGATGGCGACATCGCGCGGGGCGTCGCCGAGCCAGCCGAGGCCGCTGCGGCGAATCATCGGCATGGCGAAGGCCAAACCCAGCAGCGCCATGATGAGCGTGCGAATGAGCCAGAGCAGCAGGTTCTCGAGCTTGATGCGGCGCGAGTAGTGTTTGTCGGCGACCTTCAGGAAGCGGAGCGTCGGGAACGGCATCTGCACGGTGCGCGTGTTCTGCATCAGGTGCAGGACGAGCGGGATGGCCGCGCCGAAGGCCGCGAAGAAGAGGAAAAACGGGGCGAGGAACATGGGCCGTTTTTACTTGGAGAGGCGCCGCCGCTCCTCAAGGTAGGCGCGCACGAAAGACTCCACGGGCTGGTCGGTGCGCACGAGCCGGTAGTCGATATTCATGCCGGCGCAGGCTTTGCGATACTGCTCGAGAAACGCGCCAAAGACCCTGCGATACTCGTCGCCCATCCCGCGCGGATTCACGGTCAGGACCTCGCCGTTCTCGAGGTCGCGGAGCTCGCAATTCGTCGCGAACGAGAGATCGATCTCCGCTGGATCGAGGATCTGAAACACGATCACGTCGTGGCGCTGCTTGCGCAGGTGCGAGAGCGCGACATTCACCGCGGCCTCGTCGCCGAGCAGATCCGAGATGACCACGACCAGCGCCCGCCGCCGGACGGTCCCAGCGATCTCGTGCAGCGCTTCGCCGATGCCGGAGGTGGAGGCGGGCGGAAGCGTCTGGATGTGCTTCAGCATGTTGTTCAAATGCGCGAGCGAGCTGCCGGCGTCCAGGCGCAGGTCGATCTTGTGCGAATGAAGAAACAGCCCGACCGAGTCGCGCGCCTTCACGATGACATAGCCGAGCGCCGCGGCGAGATGGCTCGCGAACGCGAACTTCGTCGGATGCGCGCCGGAGGTGTAGCCCATGGAGGCGCTGCGATCGAGCGCGAGGTAGACGCGCAGGTTCGTTTCGTCCTCGAAGCGTTTGACGAAGTACTTGTCGGTGCGCGCCAGCACCCGCCAGTCGATGTGCTTCGGGTCATCGCCGACATCGTAGGATTTGTGATCGGCGAACTCGGAGCTCGGGCCGCGGAGCGGACTGCGATGCGCGCCCGCGAGATTGCCCTCCACGATGTAACGCGACGCCAGCGTCAGGCGGCCCAGCTTGTGCATCTCGGCGGGATTCAGGAAAGCCGTGATGCCCTGATCGGGCGAAGCGGTCTGGGGAGAATCCGGCGGCATTAGGGTTTGGGGAACACCTTCCAGGCGGTGTAGTCGCACACCACCAAGATTTTTGCGCCGACAAAAGCGAGATGGAGATCGCCGGTGGCCTGGCCGACCTGTACGACCGCCGTGCCGCCCTTCCCGCCGAGCTTGAATTTGACCGGCACCGTTTCGCCGATCGGCGGGAGAACCTGCACCGGCACAGCTTGAATGGTCGATCCATACGGTGCCTGGACGGCGGCGGGCAGCTCGGTCAGCTCGCCGAGCGCCGTGCTTTGCAGGACGTACTTCTGGTCGGCGAGACCGGCGAGCTTGCCGAGACTGACCAGCCGATAGGACCACGGCCGGCCCATCCGGTCGGTCATCGGCGGACGAGCGGCGGCGGGAATCTTCGGGTGCGAGTTGAGCTGCTCGAGCGTCTTCGGGTAAGCGATCTCCTTGCGATAGTAGAGCTGCAGGGCGGCGACGACTTTGTCGCGATCCAGCCGCGTCATCCAGCCGAGAGCCACACGGCGAGCGCCGTCGGTCACCGGTCCGGCGGGAGCCTTCAACGCGGGTTCAACCAGAAGCAATGCCTCCTGCACTCGTCCCGCGCGAAACCCGTGCCACGCCTCGAACCCCTGGGCGACCGGGATCAGCGGGTCGCCGGGGTTGGCTTCCTGGAAAGTGTGGCACGCTTTGATCACGCCCGCATGATCGTCAGCCGACGCGAGGTGCTGCTTCCACAGCTCCAGCAGACCGTCCTCGTTCGCCGCTCGCGCCGGGCAAACGTGGAGAATGAGCAGTGCGAGACCAAGGAGCCTAACCCGGCGGAGTCGGAACCAAAAGGCGAACTCGAGGCGTCTGGGCGCTGGAGCGTACGCCAGTTCTCGTTGAACTGTGTAGAGGCGGCTCTCCCCTGAGCCTAAGGCGAACGGGGGTGCCGCCTCACTTTTCTTGAGGGTCTCCAGCGCCAGCAGCGCCCACAAAAATGCGCAGCCTCCGCTTTCCTTCCACGTCGGTCGCGCCGGTGACGCGCAAGGAATTGGAGGCGGCACCCCCATTCGCCTTAGGCTCAGGGGAGAGCCGCGCTCTACACGCGAATTGGAGCGCTTCGCGGAGCTCCGCGCCTCAGCGGACGCCGAGCGCCTGCCGCCTAAACGGTGGAGCGCCATCGAGAGATGAATCAACGCGGCGTACCTCCGGCGGCAGCGGCGCGCTGCTGCTTGCGCTTCGCGATTTCGCGCTCGAGAAACTCGAACCATGCCTTCGGCCCGCCTTCCGCCATGATCTTGTCGCGGCTCGCCAGCAAGTCGCGGTCGCGCGCTTCCACCAGCACCGGCCGCGGGCCTTCGGTATAGCTATACACCACGGCGGTGGGATTGGTCTCCGCCAGCATTTCCCGGCCGCCCTTCGGAGCGAGCCGGTCCTTCTGCCGCACGATGGCGTTGTCTAATATAATAACATCCTGCGCTGGTTCGGCGGAACTCACCTTGCCGCTGACCGCGATCGCGTCGCCGACTTTCGAGACCGGCTCCTCGCGCAGCAGCGCCAGCGAGACGGGCAGCGAGACCGTGAATTTCACCTGAAGGTAGGAGGAGGGCTCCACCGTCGTGATCCGAAACACCGCGCGCCCGTTCTCGGTGACCTCCTGCATTTCGACGATCTTTAGATAGCGGAAAATATGAGGCTGCTCTTTCGCCGCTTCGATCAGCTTATTTTTGGCGGCCGGCGTTTTCGCCTCAGAGAGATAAAGCGCGAAGTCATTGCCATTCATCGTCGCCGCCTGCCCATGAAGTGCGATGCCTAACATCGCGATGAGAACCAGGGGGTGTTTCATAACCATTCTCGATCAATGCGTCACCGAATACATCAGGACATTCTGGCCGATTTGCATGGCTCCGACGTCGTTCAGGCCGCGCGCGTACGGGGATTGGCT
>DASYIS010000110.1:0-2071 GCA_035997375.1 Chthoniobacteraceae bacterium | reverse complement strand
CCATTGGCTGAGCTTTTCGTCGCGCCACTCGGAGAAAGGCGCCGCCTCCTCGGGGGACTCCCCGGGAGCCCGGTCGCCGGCGTACTCGGGATCCTGAACGACGTAGGCCACGAGCCGGAAGTCACCCGGACGATCTTCGCGGACCGTGACCGAAACCGCCTGCACGGCCGGATGCGCGAGCACGGCCGCTTCCACCTCCGGCAACTCGATGCGGTAGCCTCGAATCTTGACCTGGTGATCGAGCCGGCCCAGGAATTCGAGATTGCCATCGGGCAGGTAGCGGACACGATCCCCGGTCCGATAAAGCCGCGCGCCTGGTTCCGCGCAAAAGGGATGAGAGACGAACTTTGCGGCCGTGGCCTCGGGCCGATTCAGATAACCGCGCGCGAGACCCGCGCCGCCGACGTGGAGCTCGCCCGGCACGCCGATCGGGACCGGTTGGCCATGCTCATCCAGCACGTAGACCTCCACATTGGCGATGGGCCGGCCGATGGGGACGTGGCCTTCCACGGGCGCGTGGCGCCGGGGATCGAACCAGGTGGCGTCCCAAACCTCGGTGGTGCCGTAGAGGTTATAGAGCACGGCCTCCGGCAGGAGTCGCTGGAAGCGCGCAAACAACTCCGCGCCGAGCGCCTCGCCGCTGCTGACCCAGAATTTGAGTTTCGGCAGGAGCGCCGGCAAATCCGGAATGCTGTCGAGCACCACCGCGAGCAGGGATGGCACGAGCCAGAGGCGGCTCACGTCCCGCGCGCCCAGGCATTGGACCAACGCCGCCGGATCCTTCAATACGGACTCGGGAACGATGACCGCGGGAACCCCCTGGAGGGAATAGCCGAAAATCTCCCAAACCGAATCGACGAAATTCAGCGCCGTCTTTTGGACGCCCACTTCGCCGGGCGCAAAGGGATAAGCTTCCCACATCCAGTGCAAGCGGTTGAGGATGACGCGGTGCGTCACGGCAACGCCTTTGGGCTCCCCCGTCGAACCGGAGGTGTACATCACATAGGCCAGTTGTTCCGGGACGGTGGCGGGGCTGGAATGCTCCGGGCTGCAGCCGTCGATCGCGGCCCGTTCCTCTTCGAGACAGACCACGCGGACCGCGGCCATCCCTTGGAAAAGCTCGCGTCCGGCCCGGCTCGCCAAAATCACCGGCACCTGCGAATCCTCCACCATGAAACGCAGCCGCGCGACGGGATAACTTGGGTCGAGCGGCAGGTAAGCGCCGCCCGCCTTGAAAATCGCGAACAAGCCGACCATGCATTCCAGCGAGCGCTCCAGCGCCACTCCCACCAACACTTCAGGCCCGACCCCCAGGGTGCGCAGATAATTCGCCAACTGATTGGCCCGGCGGTTGAGCTCCGCAAACGTCACCGTTTCGTCGCCGGACCAAAAGGCCGGCGCGTCGCCCTTCCGCTTCACTCGTTGCTCGAAGAGCTCCACGATGCTTTCTTTCGGCAACATGTGGCGGCGGGTTTGGCTCCACTCCTCCACCAGTTGCTTTTTTTCCGCCGGGCGCAGCAGACTCGGGCGGGTGATCGGCTGGTCGGGATCGATCGCGAAACTGTGCAGGAGGGAGACCAGGTGGCGGGCCATCGCTGCGACGGTGGCTTCCGTGAAGAGGTCGCAGCTATACTCGAATTGCCCGCTGAGCCCCTGGGTCGTCTCCCAGATGCTGACGGACAAATCGAAGATGGCGCTCGCCGTTTTCACTTCCGGGAGGGTCTCGGCCGAGGCGGCGCCGCCGCCGCCGCTCTCCGGCGCGGAGGCCGGCCCCGGGGGGACCTGGAAGACGATTTGAAAGATGGGATTGCGGCTCAGGTCGCGATCGGGCTGCAGTTGCTCGACCAGCGTCTCGAACGGCATGTCCTGGTGGGCATAGGCGCCGAGCGCGACGTCGCGCACCCGGTGCAGCGCCTGGCGAAAGGTGGGCGCGCCGGAGAGGTCGGTGCGCAAGACCACGGTGTTGACAAAGAACCCGATGATCGATTCGACCTCCGCCCGGTTGCGATTGGCGATGTAGCTGCCGACCACGAGGTCGTCCTGCTGCGTGTAACGGTGCAGCAGCGCCTTG
>DASYIS010000109.1:0-16135 GCA_035997375.1 Chthoniobacteraceae bacterium | reverse complement strand
GGCGTCATCCGCGCGGCCGGCGTCTCCAATTTCCTGCAAGAAAAGCACGGCATGTATTTCGAGGGGCTCGCGCTCCTGAGCGGGCTGCTCAATTTCCAGACGCTCTCGCCCGGCACCGCCAACGAGCTTCCCTACGTTCTTGGGCTGCCCTCGCTGACCGCGACCGCGTTCTACCATCACAAGCTCGCCGGCTTTGCGAACGTCGAGGAGGCGCTCGCGCAGGCGCGGGACTTTGCGCAGGGGGACTACGCGCGGGCGCTTCTGAAAGGAGACGCGCTCGACGAGGCCGGCAAGCGCGCCGTGGCCGACAAGATCGCGCGCTTCACCAGCCTGCCCGCCGCGCAGGTGCTGGAGCAGGAACTGCGGATTTCGCCGACCTACTTCCGCGAAAAGCTGCTCTTCAAGGAGCACAAGATCCTCGGCCGTTTCGACGCGCGCGTGACGTCGGAGGACGCCGATCAATCGCAAAATCAGCCGGAGTTTGACCCCTCTTTCACGAACATCGTCGGGCCCTTTTCCGCCGCGGTGAACGCCTATATTCGCGGCGACCTCGGGTACGAAAGCGACCACCCCTACAACGTCCTCGCGCAACTCCCGTGGCGCTACAACCAGGCGACCAACCGCTATCTCTCGATGGAAGGCGACCTCGGCGAGGCGATGAAAACGAATCCCAAAATGCGCGTGCTCGTGCTCGTCGGCCGCTGCGACCTCGCGGTGCCGCAGGACGCGATGCGGTACAGCGTCGCGCACCTGCCGATCCCCGCCTCACTGCGCAAGAACATCGCGTTCCGCGAATTCGAGAGCGGCCACATGATGTACCTCCTGCAATCCGACGCGGAAAAACTCCGCAAGGACTTGCTGGAATTCGTGCATGTCGACGCGGCGCGGAAAATCCAATAAGCAAAGACCAAGGATCAAATAAGATCCAGAATCCAGGGACCAAAATTAAAACCAGCGAGGCGGCGCGCCCTCGTCGTTTGGAGCTTGGCCCTTTTGGTCCTTTGCCTTCGTTTATTTGGCCCTTGGTGCCTGTCTTTTGGTCACTTCCTTTTCAGGAGCCAGCGCGCGAACGACCAAAGCCCCGCAAACCGAAACCGCGGATCGACGTAGTGTTCGATCACGTAAAAGGCGAAATAATAGAAGCGGCAGAAGCTCCAAATCGCGATGGCCAACAGCACGGCCACGCGCCACGAGCCGGCCTCGATCAGCAGGATGGCCGACGCCAGCAGGCCGAGGAACAGGAAGAGCAGGCCCTTCGTTTTGATGACGCGGGGATTGGTGAGATCGGCCATCTGGCAAGGCTAACCGGCCGGCGGGGTGCGCCGCCAGCGTCAAGCCTCCGCGTTCTTGCGCCGGCGGACGCTTTCCGCTTGCCACCGCGCGCGCCTGCTTCTAAAGCAGACCCCTTCGTGTTCCTCCGCCTCTCCAGAGTCCTCGTCCTGCTGGCTGCCGTGCAAATCCTCGGCGGGCACTGGGCTGCGCTCCAGACGGCGGCGTGGATCGGGATGGTCGCGAACTACACGCAGACCGATTCGCTCGGCGCGGCGATCGCGAAGACCTTTGACGGCGCGCATCCGTGCGTCCTGTGCACCGTGGTGAAGAAGGGGCAGGCGGAAGAGCAAAAGCAGGAGCCGGTGAAGATCGTGCTCAAGACAGAAGCCGTGCTCCCGCCGATCTTCGCCGTCCCTCCGCCTCGCAGCGCCCCGTGGAAGTTTGTCTCGGTCAGTCGGCGCGCGACCGCGCGGACGCTCTCTCCGCCGACGCCCCCGCCGTTGGCGGCGTAATCTTCCCCGGCGGATCGGAGCTCTCCGGTTCGTGACGCTGCGACACTCTTCGCAGCCCGCGCATGGGTTCGGCCCGTGCGTCTCGTATTCCGCTCCCCGCCGGGTTTCCCACCGCCTCCGCGCCGGTTTTCGCGCGCCCTCGTCCCCGGCTCCGCCTGTCGCGCAGTCGATCAACCGCACTTCCAAACTTCCCATTTTGTCCTTTATGAAACTTCGTTCCTTCTTCTCCCTTCGCCAGACCGCGCTGCTCGCGCTCCTCACCCTCGCCGCCGCCTCGCGGGCGCTCGCCTGCGATCTCTGCGGCTGCTACCTGCCCGCAACGGACCTCGCGGGTCATCAAAAACACCCGGTCAACTTCTTCGCCGGCGTCTCCGAGCAATTCACGCACTTCGGCACGCTCCAGTACAATGACCGCGAAGTGCCGAACACGGTCGACCAGCGGCTCGAAAGCTCCATCACCCAACTGGTCGTCGGCGCGTCGTTTTTCGACCAGCGCCTCTCGCTGCAAGTGAATGTCCCCCTCATCTACCGCTCCTACAAACGGCCCGAGGGTTTCGAGATCGAGCACGGCCACGAGGCGGGTCTCGGCGACATTTCCCTGCTCGCGAATTTCGTCGCGTTTCACAAGGAAGGGCTCTTCCGCGAGACCCCGGGCGGCCTCGCGAAGGACGGCAAGACCACGCTGCCGACGGAGCGTGGCGAGCCGGATTTCAGCACGACGCTCAACCTGATCGCCGGCGTGAAATTCCCGACCGGTGACAGCAGCCGGATCAAGGAGGAGTTCAACGAAGTGGAAGTCGAGGGCGCGCCGGAGAGCGGCATCCACGGGCACGACCTCACGCTCGGCACCGGCTCGTACGACGCCATCCTCGGGGCGCAATTCTTCGTCCGCTACAAGGCGCTCTTCTTCGCGGCCGACACGCAGTTCACACTCCGCGGCGACGGGCTGCACTCGTATCACTTCGCGAACGACCTCTCGTGGAGCGGCGGCCCCGGCGTCTACCTTTATCGCAAAGGCCGCCAGTCGCTCGGGCTCGAGTGCGCCGTCTCCGGCGAATCGAAGGACACCGACCGCTTCCAGGGCCGCGTGGCCGAGGACACCGGCGTCACGTCGCTCTACGTTGGTCCGCGCATCGTCGCGCAGCTCGGCGGGCTGAGCGCCGACATCGGAGTCGACCTCCCGGTGCTCATGAATACGACGAAGCTGCAGCTCGTGCCGGACTATCGCATCCGCGCGGGCCTCTCGTTTCACTTCTAGGCCCAGGCGAGCCGGCTTCGCGGCTGCCGCAGGCAGCCCTGGTCCGGGGAGCACACGCGCCCCGCGTGTACTGCTCGGCGCCCTCGCCGGGCAGTGTTCAACACACTGGGTAAGAAAATTCACCGGGACGGTGTGCCGCGCACAACGGGATTCGGCGGGGGCGCCGAATCCTGCACGCGGGGCGCGTGCGCTCCCCGGACCGTTCGCGCTCCGCGCTCGACTGGTCGGCAACGCCGGGCGAAGCGCCGGCCGCCCCGCGAGAAACTTGCCGCCCGTACTTGTTTCCCCGCCAAAAAGCGGCATTCAAGAGGGCCGCATGTACGATACGACCATCAAGTTCCTGGGCGAATGCCGGCACGTTTCACCGCTCCGGCACAGCGGCGGCCTCGCCACGCCCTTCCGCCAGGATACCGAGCGCGTCCTCTATGACAACAAAGTCGACACCGCCTCGCGCCCGCTGCCCGATCGCACCAGCTTCGAGGTCGCCGGCCCGCGGGAGATGATCTATTTCGATCCGCCCAAGGTCACCGCCGCCATCGTCACCTGCGGCGGCCTTTGTCCGGGGCTGAACGACATCATCCGCGGCATCGTCACCCAGCTCTCCACCCGCTACGGCACCACGCGCATCTACGGGTTCAAGTTCGGGTACGAGGGCCTCATCCCGAGCTACGGCCACACGCCCATGGTCCTGCGGCCGGAGTCCGTCGCGCAGATCGCGAATTTCGGCGGGACCATCCTCGGCTCCTCGCGCGGACCGCAAAAGGTCGGCGAAATGGTCGATCTGCTCGAGGAGATGAAGATCGATCAATTCTACGTCGTCGGCGGCGATGGCACCCTCTGCGGCGCGATCGCAATCGATGAGGAAATCCGGCGGCGCGGGCTCCAGAAGGTCGTCGTCGGCATCCCGAAGACGATCGACAACGACATCATGTATCTCGACAAGAGCTTCGGCTTCGAGACGGCGTTCGCGCACGCCGTGCAGGCTGTGCGGAGCGCGGAGGTCGAGGCGGCCGGCGCCTTCAACGGCATCGGCATCCTCAAGCTGATGGGCCGCGACTCGGGCTTCATCGCCTGCTTCGCCGCGCTGGCCGGGAGCAACGTCGACTTCGTCCTCATCCCCGAGATCGACTTCGACCTTCACGGCTCCGCCGGCCTCCTCGAGGCGCTCCACTACCGCGTCGCCAAGCGCAAGAACGCCGTCATCGTCGTCTCCGAGGGCGCCGGCCAGCGGCACATGAGCCAGACGAACACCGGCACCGACGCCAGCGGCAACAAGAAGTACGGCGACATCGGCGCCTTCCTGCGCGACCAGATCTCCGAGTCGTTCCTCCAACGCAAGATCCCCTGCAGCATCAAGTACATCGACCCGAGCTACATGATCCGCAGCGTCCCCGCGAACCCGCAGGACAACGTCTACTGCTCGCAGCTCGCCCAGCACGCCGTCCACGCCGCCATGGCGGGCAAGACCGGCATGATCGTCGGCCGCTGGCACTGCTCCTTCGTCCACCTCCCGCTCGAGCTCGTCACCCAGGGCCGCAAGAAAGTCGATCCCCACGGCGACCTCTGGCATTCCGTGCTCCAGGCGACCGGCCAGCCCTCGCGCTTGATGTAAACTTGAGCGCGGGGGCGCCGCAGAGTCGTCCTCGTCCTCGTCCTCGTTCTCGTTCTCGTCCTCGATTCCCCCAAGTCATTCGCGAGTGAAGATGGTGGACAACGGATTCGCGGGCGAGAACGAGAACGAGGACGAACCGCCCCGAGATGCCTGGCCGCGCGCGACAATCCGCCGCAAAAAGAGATTGCGATGCGCGTTCGTCCCGCTACCTTTCCTCTCCCTCGCCGCCCCGGTGGCGAGCCCACCACGCGCGGTTAGCTCAGTGGTAGAGCACTACACTGACACTGTAGGGGTCACAGGTTCGAACCCTGTACCGCGCACCACTTGGGCTCCAGAAACGTCACCACGCCAGGCGGCGCCGTATGCAGCAGGAGGGGTCAGTAAGTATGCAGCAGGAGGGGTCCAGCAGGAGGGGTCAGTTCTGGTCCAGCAGGAGGGGTCTCACAGCAGGAGGGGTCAGTTCTTACTATTGATTCACAGCAGGAGGGGTCAGTTCTTACTATTGATAGTCGTCCCCGGGGGGGCGCATGGGAGCTGGCGAGTGCGGGTCAGTGCCCGATGACGACCAGCCCGAACTTCAACCACAGCGGGATCGTGATCAGCCCCAGTGCGGAGGTGATGAGAACGATGCGGAGCGCGGTGGCGGGATCGCCGCCGTAGTGTTTCGCCAGGATGACCGGGAACATGGCGGAGGGCATGGCGGCCTGGACCATGATGACCTGGCGGAGCTCGGGCGAACACGGCAGCCAGCGCGCGAGGGCGAGCAGCGAAAGCGGCAGCAGGCCGAGCCGCAGCAGCGAGGAGCCGAGCGCCACGGCGGTGCTGGGGCCCGACTTCAAGTTGCGCGCCTGGTCGGCAAAAGTCGCGCCGGTCAGCAGGAGCGCGAGCGGCACGCCGGCGGCGCCCACGATGCGGATCGCCGACAGGAGAAACTGCGGCATCCGGTGCGCCGCGCCGGTGAAGTTGAGCCCGACCGCGACGGCGATCGCGATGACCGGCGGCGTGAAAATGTTGCGCCAGGCATCGCGCGGCGAAGTGCCGGCGAGCATTACCACCCCGACGGTCCAGAGCGCGATCTCGACGCCGATATTGTGGATGAAGAGCACCGTCGTCGCGCCGGCGCCGAAGAGCGTCCCCACCACCGGCAGCGGGATGTAGCCGTAATTGTAGATGCCCGTGGTGAAGGCGAACGTCCGCCGCACGCGCGGCTCGCGCAGGCCGAAGAGCGGCGCCACGGCGTACGAGGCGAGGCACCCAAACGCCGCCGTGGCAAAGCCGGCGAGCGGCGGCAGCACGAGGTTCTCCGGCTTCATCACCGCCGCATTCGTCATCACGGTATTCAGGATGAGGCATGGGTAGAGGAGATTGACGACGAGCCGCAGCAGGCTGCTCTCCGCCTCGGTGCTCAGCCAGCCGACCCGGAAGACGGCGTAGCCCGCCGCGATGACGAGGAAGACCGGCGCGACCGTGCCGAGAAGCGTGAGAAAGTCCAACGGGCCGCGCGGTTACGGAGTCGGCATGCCGCCGGAGGGCTTCTTCGGCTCCCCCATGAATCCGCCGTCCGGCGGCGGGATCGGTCCTTTGCCCCCTTTGCGCCCGAGATTCGGGTAGCGCTGCCCCAGGGCTTCGATTTCGCCGATGCTCATCCCTTTCTGGATCGTGATGATCCCGTCCCCGATCGGCCGGTCGATGATCATGTCGATGACTTGATGCGTCCCTTTTTTCGTGCCGATGAAGGCCACGATGGATCTCCCGCGGTTTTCCATGCTGGCGGTTTGCAGCGCGAGGCGTCCCTCGGGATTGAGGAGAAACCCGCAGCCCCACGAATGATCGGGCGCGCTGAAGGGGATGATCCCCTTGATGTTCCGCTCGGAGACGACCGGCACGCGCTCGATGTACGCGCTGCGCGGAGGGTATTTCAACTGGACCGTGGTGGAGAAGCGCTCGGTGTCCTGGCTGTTCGCCTCGACGAAGAAGCGGACGATGAAGTCCGGCCGCTTCGCCATGCCGGTGAAGCTGAGAAAAAGGAGCGGGGCGAGAAAGCTTAGGGCTTTTTTCATGGGGTTGAGGGCGAACGTGGCATGGCGCGCCGCCGGAAGCGATTTGCAAATTGCGCCGGGCCACGATTAACCTGCGCGCGTGAAACTACTCCGTTCGCTCGCCCCGCTCTTCGTCTGCTCCCTGCTCGCCGCGGCCGCCCTCGCGGCGGAAGACAACGGCGCGAAGAAGGCCACGCCCACCCCCGCGCCGGCGGAGCAGAAGAAGGAGACGACCGCCAAGAACATGCACAAGAAGCATGGGCCCGGCTTGCTCGACGACCTGTGGGCCAAGATCAAGCCGACGAAAAAACCCGCCGCGCCGGGAACCACCGCGGTGCCGGGCGACGCGGTGGAACGGGAGGTCGGCAACAAGAAGGTGCTGATCGGCATGACGGTCGAGCCGCACCCGCTCAAGCTCTCCGACGCGCGCCAAATGAAGGTGACCGTGGTCGTCGCGAACAAAGGGGCCAAGATGGTGCAGCTCGAATTTCCCACGACCCAGCGAATCGAAGTGCTGGTGCGCAACGCCGCCGGCAAGTTGGTCGAGCAATGGTCGGAGGATCGCACCTTCGCCAACGAGCCGGGCATCCGGGCGATCAATCCCGGCGAGCGCCTGGAGTACGCCGTGACCCTCTCCACGCGCGACCTCGCCGCCGGCCAGACCTACACCGTCGAGGCGCTGTTTCCGAACTACGAGTCGCTGCGGCTGCAGCGGAATGTGGTGCCGGAGAAGTGAGGGGGTGATTCGCGTGTCGAAGGCTCGCCAGTGACTCCTTGCTTCCGCCGGCGAGCCAGAGGCTCATTTGGTGAACAAGCCCAAATGTATCTCCTTCGGGAGCGGACGCCTATAACCGCAATTCTGAATGTGATAAGCGGCGCTAATGCGGTGTGTGAGCCACTTTCGTTCGTTGATCAGAGGCTGCGTCTCGTTGGCGGTATAAATCAGCATGGTCTCGATTTGATCGATTCGTTGTGCGCTGATCCTGCACCCTTCGAATTCTACGGCACCGAGACTGACTTGAAAACTGTGACGCGGGTGCTCGCTCTTGAGGCGCAGGTAGCGCCGCTTGTGATCCGATTGCCGGAGCCGGGTGCTGACGTAACTCTGGTAGACTTTACCGATGTAAAAAAGCTTTGGGTGGGACGATCCGAAGTAGCCGAGGATCATGTAAAGCCAGCCCTCGCTGTCGTGGCGTGATCCATCACGGATGATCTCCTCATATGGCACCGGTCGCGTCCAATGCAGACGGACGCAGCGTGTTGCATCTGGTGCGACTCGTTTGAGGGGCATAAGTGCGGAAACGGCCAGCTAATCGTTCAGATCCCATCGGATTCGCTCATGAATTACGTTGCGGGCAACGCTGAGTCGAACGCGTTAAACGCGAACCTCACAGCACAATCGTCTGTTCGCGATTCGGGCCGACGCTCGCGATGACGAGCCTGGCGCCCGTGAGCTCGGCGAGGCGCTGCAAATAGGCGCGCGCTTTTTCGGGGAGATCGTCCCAGGTGCGGGCGTCGTGCGTCGGCGTGAGCCAGCCGGGGTGCTCTTCGTAGACGGGCTCGCAGGCGGCGAGCTTTTGCACGTCGCCGGGCGGCACGTCGACCAGTTCGCCGCCGCTGCGGTAGTGGGTGCAAATGCGGATGGTCTCGAGCGTGTCGAGGCCGTCGAGGTTGGTCACGGCGACTTCGTCGAGGCCGTTGACCATGCCGGCGTAGCGTGTGGCGACGGCGTCGAACCAGCCGCAGCGGCGGGCGCGGCCGGTCGTGGCGCCGAACTCGCGGCCCATCTCGTGGAGCATGTCGCTGAAGACTTCGTTCTCGGTCGGGAACGGCCCTTCGCCGACGCGCGTGGTGTACGCCTTCATGACGCCGAGCACGCGGTCGATGCGATTCGGCGGCACGCCGGAGCCGGTGCAGGCGCCGCCGGCGGTCGTGTTCGAGCTGGTGACGTACGGGTAGGTGCCGTGGTCGAGATCGAGGAACGTCCCTTGCGCGCCCTCGAAGAGCATCTCGCGCTTTTCGGCCAGCGCCTGGTGCAAATAGACGACGGTGTTGCCGACGAAGGGGCGCAGCTTCTCGCCGGCGGCGAGGTAGGCGTCGCGCACCGTGACGTAGTCGAGCGGCTCGGCGCCAAAGGTCGCGAGGACGGCGTTGTTCTCCTCAATGCGGGCGGCGAGCTTCGTCTCGAAAACGTCGCGCTGGATGAGATCGGAAATGCGCAGGCCGACGCGCGCGGCCTTGTCGCCGTAGGCGGGGCCGATGCCGCGTTTCGTCGTGCCGATCTTGTTTTTGCCCTTCTTCAGCTCGCGCTGCTCGTCGAGCGCGCGGTGGTAGGGGAGCACGATGTGCGCGCAATCCGAGATGAGCAAATTGCGCGAATCGACCTGCACGCCTTGCGCGAGCAGGCCGTCGATTTCCTTTGCCACCGCGACGGGGTCGATGACGACGCCGTTGCCGATGACGCACATTTTCCCCGGCCGCAAAATGCCGGAGGGGATGAGGTGCAGCACATACTTTTGGCCGCCGACGATCACCGTGTGGCCGGCGTTGTTGCCGCCCTGCGAGCGGACGACGACCTCCGCGTGTTCGGTGAGGAAATCGATGATCTTCCCTTTGCCTTCGTCGCCCCATTGGGCGCCGACGAGGATCGTATTGGCCATGAAAAGTGAGAGCTAAGTGGTGTAGGGTTGCAGCGGACGCGAAAAATCCCGCAGCCACCAGGTGCGGCTCGGGACGGACTGGCGAGCGTAGCGGAGCGGGCGGGGGGCGCAAGGACGAATGGGAAGTAATCAGTAATCAGTGGGCAGTAATCAGTAGGGCCGCTGATATCAGCCGCGGCTCAGGTCAGCCGCGGCTTTCTGATTACTGCCAACTGATTACTGATTACTTTGGCTTGAATCTCCTTTCCGCGCTCCGCGGGATGGCCGACGCTGCTTCACGAGAGCCATGCGCCGCCGCCTGCCATTTTCGTTTCAGCGCCTGATGGGGATCATCGCGAAGGAGTTCACGCAGATGCGCCGGGACCGGCTGACTTTCGGGATGATGCTCGGGATCCCGATGATTCAGTTGCTGCTCTTCGGCTTCGCGATCAATTCCGACCCGCGGCATTTGCCGGCGGCGGTGCTGTTGGCGGACCGCGGCCCGCAAGGGCGGACGATGCTCCAGGCGATGAAGAACAGCACGTACTTCGACTTCACGCGCGAGGTGAAGAGCGAGCGCGAGGGGCGCGATCTGCTCGCGCGCGGCGACGTGCAGTTCGTCATCAATATCCCGGTCAACTTCTCGCGGGATTTGTTGCGCGGCGACCGGCCGATCCTGCTCGTGGAGGCGGATGCGACCGACCCCGCCGCCACGGGATTGGCGATCGGCTCGCTCGGCCCGCTGACGAACGCGTTGCGCGCGGACTTCAAGGGGCCGCTTGATTTTCTCAACCAGCCGCCGACCGCCTTCGAGCCGCGCGTCCACGCGCTCTACAATCCGGAGAATAATACGCAGTACAACATTGTCCCCGGTCTCATGGGCGTGATCCTCACGATGACGATGATCATGATCACGGGCCTCGCGATCACGCGCGAGCGCGAGCGCGGGACGATGGAGAACCTGCTCTCGATGCCGACGCGCCCGAGCGAGGTGCTCGTCGGCAAGATCGTCCCGTACATTCTCGTTGGCTATATCCAGGTGGCGGTTATCCTCATCGCGGCGCGTCTGATTTTTCATGTGCCGATGCATGGGAGCATCCCGCTGCTGCTCGTCTGCGCGCTCGTCTTCATCGCGGCCAATCTCGCGATGGGCATCACCTTTTCGACGGTGGCCAAGAATCAGCTCCAGGCGATGCAGATGACGTTTTTTGTCTTCCTGCCGTCGATCCTGCTCTCGGGGTTTATGTTCCCTTTTCGCGGCATGCCCCACTGGGCGCAAGGGGTCGGCGAAGTCTTCCCGCTCACGCATTTCCTGCGGATCGTCCGCGGTATCTTGCTGAAAGGAAACGGCCTCGCCGATGTCTCCCGCGAACTCTGGCCAATCGCGCTGTTCGCGGCGATCATGCTGACGGTTGGTGTGAAGCGGTACCGGCAGACGCTGGATTAGTGAGGATTCGGCGGAGCCGTCGACCCGCTGTGTAGAGGCGGCTCTCTGTGAGCCTAAGCGAACAGGTGCCGCCTCCAATTCCTTGAGCGGCTCCGGCGAGACCAGCGTCCAAGAAAAGTCGCGCATCGCCTTGCTTGGGCACCGTTCCCGCGACCAATACGCAAGAAATTGGAGGCGGCACCTACTCGCTTAGGCTCGCAGAGAGCCGCCTCTACACATGGGGTCGAAACCGCCGCCTACTGCGTGAACACCGACGGAATGACGTAGATGTTTCCGTTGTCGTTGAACACGTCGTTCTCCGTGCCGCCGTTGATCTTGACAGTGCTCTTGAAGCTGGCTTTCGCCAGGTCGAGGTTGTTGCCGATCGTCACGGTGTCGCTGCCGGAGCCGAGGAGGATGTTCACGGCGCCGGTGACGACGGAGACGATGCCGCTGTTGGAAGTTTCGAAGTTGATGATGTCGTTGCCCGCGCCGGTATTGATCGACAGGGCGGCGGCCAGGATGTTGTCGATGGTCACATACCCCGTGCCGGCGCCCTGCACGATGGTGGTCGCGCCGGTCACGATTAGATTCGCGAGCGTGAGGTAGTCGTTATCCCCGCTGGCCGCGCTCGCCGCGGTGATGTTCAGCGCGCCCTTGATGGTGAGGCCGTCATGCTGGCCCTGGATGGAAATATTGCTGGCGCCGGCGCCGAGCGCCAGGGTCATGGCGCCGATCTGGCCCTCGCCGCCGAGATTAACGGTATCGCTGCCCGTGCCGCCGGTCAGTTGCACGCTGCCGAGGTTCAGGTGGCCGACCGAGGTGCCGACGCTGAAGCCATCGCTGCCGCCGGTCACCGTGAGCTTGCCCGCCATGCTGAAGGAAGGGCCGTTGAGATTGACGGTGGTCGCGCCGGTACCGGGCGCGGTCACGGTCACCCCGCCCAGGATGGAAACGCTGCTCCCGCCGGTGATGTTGAAAGATTCCGCGCCGTCTCCGAACTTCGCGGTCACACCCTTTTGGAGCGAGACGTTGGTAAAGGAGACGGAGACCGAGCTGGTGCCGGCGCCGTGCGCTCCGTTGGTAAAGGAGAGGTCGCCCGCGGAGTCGAGAAAGGTGCCGTTCATCCCAAGGCTGTTCGCGCCCAGCCCGCCGTCGAGGGTGGCACCTTTGGCCAGGGTCAGGTTTTGCGCGTTAATCCCCAAGTTGTCGTCTCCCACGCCCGCCGTCACCTTGAGCCCGCCGTAGTAATTGGCGGAATAGAAATAACCGTTGATCGTGTTCGCTCCGTCCCCCATGCCGTAATCGGCCATCCCGCTGACGGACAAATAGGAGCCGTTATGGGAGAGCACATCCGCCCCGTCGCCGAGGCGGAGGGTGATCGACTTCGCCGTGAGGTAGCCGCCGAGCGTGACGGTGTCCACCCCGGTCCCGCCCGTGACACTCAAGCCGCCATTCAACGAGTCGTAATTGGCGTTGTTGAAGCTGTTCACTCCATCTCCCAAGGTAACGGAGACGAGGCCGGAGAAGCTGGCCGAATTGCCATTCAGCGTCACGGTGTCGTTATCGCTGCCGCCGAGATAAGTCAGCGTCTTGGCCGTCAGGTAAGTCGGCTGCACCGTGAGTGAATTCGTGCCGGCGCCGCCCGCCACCGTCACTCCGGAGCCGTAGGTGACATTTGACCCAGTCAGGGTGATGGTGTCGTCACCGCCGCCACCCGCGATGCTGACCGCGGCTTTATAGGTAACATTCCCTCCGTTCAGGGCGACGGTGTCGGGGCCGCTGCCGCCGGTGATCTTGAGCAAACCCACGGTCGACACATCGTAGGTGGCGCTGACGACGGTCGTGTTGGTGCCGTCCACATAGGAGATGGTGAGCGTCGACTTATACTGCGCGATGTTTGGGAATAAGTTGGTGATGGATGTCCCGGTGCTGTGCGTTCCGTGCTGAATGTTGACGGCCCCTTTGGCCACGAGGGTCCCAGCCGTGAATTCGACGTCGTTGGCGCCGGCTCCCATGTTCAGGCTGAGCGGGCCGGCGATAGCCATCTCTCCCTGCGTATTTTTCGTAACGGCATCCGCGTCGATGCCGCCGGTATAAGTGAGGCTCGCGGCGTTGATCTCGGACGCATACAGGAAGGTCTGGTTGGCGCCATCGCCGGGATTGAGCTTAACCCCTTTAGCCGTGAACGTACTGCCCAGCAAGGTAATGGAATCGTCCCCGCCTCCGGTGGTGATGGAGAGATCGCCGCCGAGGCGCAGGTCGGTGAAGCTGAAGCTGTTCTTGCCGACGCTGTCCGTGAGGGTGACGCCTTTCGACAAGTTGAGATAATTGACCGTGAGCACATCATCGTCGGCGCCGAGGTCACCGGTGAGCGCGGTGACGGGGACGTCCACGTGCGCGGATACGTCGGTCACGTTGGCGAAACTGATCATGGTCCCGTTGTTGCCTGTGATCGCGATCAGGCCGGGATAGGTGGCTTCGATGGTCAGATCGTTCGCGGCCGCGTCTCCCTCGAGGTTCAGCACGCCGGCGGTGACGGTGACTTTGACCAGGCCGGCGGGGGCGATGCGGCTTTCCAAGGCTTCGAGCGAGGAGCGGTATTTCATCGCCATTGCTTATCCACGTCGCCCTCATCCGTCGAGCCGATTCCCCCCGGCGCGTTGCCGGCTCAGTACTTCTGTCCGTTTTGCTTGCACCACTCGATCGCGCGAATGACGCCTGCCGCGGCGGCCTTTTTGTACCAGAGCTTCGCGGTCTCGGGATTGGGCGTGACGCCGGTGCCGCTCTCGAAACAGCGCGCGTAGAGATACATGCAATAGCCGTCGTTCGCCTCGGCCCCGCGCTGGAAATACTCGACGGCCTTTTTCTCGCTCTTGGCCACGCCGTCGCCGTTGATATAGAGGACGCCGAGGTTGCCGAGCGCTTCGCTGGAGCCGAGGTCGGCGGCTTTCTTGAAGAGCCGCTGCGCCTCTGCGAAGTCCTGCTTCACGCCCAGCCCCTGATGGTAGCAGGTGCCGAGGCGATTGAGCGCGCGGGGGTTGCTGCGGCTCGCGGCCTGCTCGAACAGCTCGATGGCGTGCGCCACGTCCTTTTCGATGCCCTTTCCATAGAGCAGGCACTCGCCGAGCGCGGCCTTCGCGGCGGCGTCGCCCTTCTCGGCGGCGCTCTGGAAATACTCGACGGCTTTGGTGAGGTTGCGCTCCGTGCCCATGCCATTGGAGAGCATCAGGCCGACCTGCGTGGCGGCGGCGGGCACCCCTTTCGCCGCCGCGGCGGAGAACCATTTGAACGACTCCTCGGGCTGCTTCTCGCGCCAGAGGTCGCCGAGCATCATCATCGCGGAGACGACCTCGAGCCGCGCGGCTTCGCGGAGCTGCTCGTCGAGCTTGGTGAGCTGCGATCCGGCGTACTCGCCGGCCCGCGCACGGAGCGCATTGAGGATGATCTCCAGGCGCAGCTTGCCGATCTCGGATTCGGGAAAGTTGCGCGCCACCTCCGTCCACGCATCGATGGACTTCGTGGTGTCGCCTTCCTCCTCGATCTTCTCGGCGCTGGCCGTGGCGACTTGCAGCAGCTCGCGCCGCGTCGGGGCCGGCGGCGGTGTGGCGGGCGTGGGAGTAGTTGGGGCGGGTGTCGCCGGGGGCGGGACCTCGGGCTCGGTCGAGGGATGAGACTCCAGAGTAACATTGCTTGCCTGCTTCACCTCCGGCGGAGGATTTCCCGCCGGACCCCGCAACGCGAGGTAGCCCGCGATTCCGCCTCCGACGACCACCACCGCTGTCGCGATGAGGGCCCACGGCGTCCCCTTGGGCTTCGGCGGGAGCACGGGCATCGGCCGCGGCTCATCGGTCACCATGAAGTGCGTCCCGTCCGGGCGTCTCACCGGCTCGGGCTTCTCGGCGTAATGCCGGTCTTCCAGCTCGTCGACGGCGGAGAGGGCGCGGTAAAATTCACTCGCATTCCGGAACGGCCCGCCGGGATCGAGCGCGCTGCGCAGGACCTCGTTGCCTTCCTCGGTGAGATTCGCGAGGGGCGAGTAGCGCGCGATGCCCTGCATGCTGGCGTTGGCCGCGAGCAGCGGGCTCACCGAGCCGCCGAGCAACTCGTAAACGAGGACTGCGAGCGCGCGCGTATGCGCCACACCCGGATCCACCGGAGCCCCGACCGCCGGCGCCTCCGGGCCCCGGCCGACCAGCGTCTGGCCGCCGGCCCAGGTCTCCGATTGCGCGATCTCGCACGAGATCGCGAGCGGGTTGAGCTTGAGGGAGAAGTCCGGCCACTCCTCGACCGGCTCCCGCATGCGCTCCTCCGCGTCCTCGAGCGGCGTCGTGAAGACGACGTGGATCTGGTGCAGACCGAGATCGATCCGGTCCAGCCCGTTCGCGATCGCGTGATCGACGCCGACCGCCATTTGCTCCAGCAGGCGAATCACCTCGCCGGCGCCGAGTTTGCGCCGGCTGCGCAAGAGCTGCAGCAGGGTGAAACTGGTCGTCCACTCGAGCGAGATCAGCACCCGGTGCTCGACGGTTTCCATGCCGTAGACCCGGAGCACGCTCGGGTGATCGAGCTTGGAGAGCGCCCCCATTTCCAGCTCGAGCTGCGTGAACGCCGCGCGGTCCTCGACCGGGTCGATCTCGGTCAGCATCAGCCGCACCTCGCGTTGCTCGACGGTGTCGCGGGCGTGGTATTGCCAGCCGTGATTCGTGGCGCCGAGCGCCTCGAGCACCTCGTAGCGCTCCGCGACGGTGGAGCCGGGCGGGTAGTCGCCGACCTCGCGATCGGACGCCGGCGGGGGCGTCAGCCGCGCCTCCTCGAGCGCGAGGCGCGCGGCCGCGGCGACCGGTCCGCCGGCGAGCATTTCGCTCGTCTGTTCGACCTCCTGCCGCAGCTCGACCGGCTTTTGAAAACGCTCCTCGCGCTTCTTCGCGAGCATCTTGCGCAGCACCGCGATGGTCTGCGGCGAGCAACTGGCGAGCAGATCGTACGCGGGCTCGGCGGAAAGGTGCTGGCTGACGACCCGCGCGACCGAGCCGCTGAACGGCGGCACGCCGGCCAGCATGTACCAGAGCGTGGCGCCGAGCGAATAGATGTCGGAGCGATGGTCGATCTCCTTTTCCTCGAGCTGCTCCGGGCTCGCGTAGTTCGGCGTCCCGACGAAGCCGCTGGTCGTGGTGCTGAAGGAGCTTCCTTCCTCGTCTTCGCCGAGCTGGCACTGCGCGAGGCCGAAGTCGATCACCTTCGCGCAGAGCTCGTCGTCCTCGCGGACGAGCATGAGGTTCGAGGGCTTGATGTCGCGATGGACGAGCCCGAATTGCTCGGCGGCCGCGAGCGCGCGCGCGACCTGGAGGCAGATTTGCAAGGCGACGAGCTCGGG